>NZ_QTNH01000006.1:0-290468 GCF_003603515.1 Bacteroides sp. AM32-11AC
TAACCGACTAGTGACCAAAAAATTTTTAGTGGACACTAGTGTATCATTAAATTAAAAGGTAGGCACCACCGGCCTGATGGTTCCGTCTTCATTGAACTCCATCCGGTCTATGCAGACTTCACGATGAACGCCGGGGCCATCTTTCAAGTACCATTTATTAATACGGTGGTAAACGATTCTCCACTCATCTGTACCGGGAATCTGCAATACAGCGTTGTGTGCCGGACCGTAAATTTCCTTTTCCGGATTCTGAATCAGCACAACGGGTTGCTTGGCAACTTCGATAGGACCGAGCGGCGACTTGGATGTACCGTATGCCACATGGTAATTGGGCGAACCGGTATCGTCTACCGACCACATGAAATAGTAGAGCCCGTTGCGATAAAAGACATAGGCTGCTTCGCGGAAAGCATAGTCCTGCAAGGTGCCTCCCGCCGGTGTCATCACCGTAACGGTATTTTCCTTGATGGACACCATATCGTCGTTCAGCTCGGCACCTGCCATGTAGCCGTTGCCCCAGTAAAGATAGGATTTGCCCGAAACAGGGTCTGTAAACACATCCACATCAATCTGTTGCCCGCCACCGACGGGTGAAGCAGTAACGACAGGGCGTCCCAAATCGGTGAAAGGGCCGGCCGGAGAATCGCTCGTAGCCACTCCAATCTGCTTGCCGCCGCCATTCTTGGGGTTTCCACTGTAATAGAAGAAGTATTTATACTTACCGTCCACTTTTTTCTCTTCAATGCAAGGCGCCCAAGCATTGCCATCTGCCCAGGGCACTTGCTCCGACTTCAAGTCCAGCATGACGCCTTCATCCTGCCAGGTCTTCAAATCCGTGGAGGAGAATACGGTGAAATACCAGCCTCCCCAACCCGGCTGTCCGTCCGTAGTAGAATAGATGTAATACTTTTGGGTCTGATGGGAATAAAGGATTTCCGGGTCGGCATGGAAACCCGGCAATACGGGATTGTTGGGCAATGCGCCCAGTTCTGTCGGCTTGCCCCATTCATCGGTAATGCGCAACAGCTCATGGCGGGTAATGGGGATAATGGTCCCATGACGGGGATGGAAGTTCATCTTCACCTCGCTGTCTATCACCTTAAAATTCTTCAAGTCAGTGGTTTCCGTAAACTGATAGCTTCCTTTCATATAGACGTCGTACATCAGGATATACTTATCCTGCCCTATCAGTTTGAAAGTGCCCGCACCCTCTACGGCTTCCTTAGTCTGTTGCTTGTAATCGGGTTCTTCCGTCCATGCCCCGGAGGTCAGGGAACGGGTGGTGGCCACCTTTATGCCGTTTCCATGCCCTTCCGTCTTATAGAAAAGGTGGAAAACACCATCCTTATAGACAATGTCTCCATCGATGCACGATTTCCCGTTCTCCGGCAGAAACAATGGCTTGGGCTCTCCTTCCAAATCCGTAAACTCCGCATTGGCATAAGCATAATATATGACATCGGCTCCATCGCCATGCAGCATGGACCAATACACCATGTACTTTCCCGCCTCCGGGTCGTAGATAGTCTGCGGAGCCCATACACGCTTCAAATCCTCCTGACCTGAATAACGTTTCTGTATATTGATAACGGAGTGGGACCAGTTGACCAAGTCGGTAGATTTCAGCAAAACCATGGCACGGTTGGAACTCCATCCATTGGCTGAAACCATATCTGTCACTACCATATAGAAAGTCTTGCCATCCTCACAACGAAGGATATGCGGGTCGCGGACTCCCCCGGTGGAGCTGATGACTTTCGAGTCGATTACCGGTTCATTATCATTCAATGCCCAGTAGGTATAACCGTCCATGCTTACAGCATAGCGCACAGCCTCTTCATCGCCACTATTCCCAGTGAAATAAGTGAACAAATAAGCTACATAATCTTTTTCGGGAAAGGATTTTTGCCAGGAATATCCCGGAAGTGCAAACAACGACAATAACATTGCCGCCAAAAGCATCCGGAAAGTGTTTTTCATCCGTACAATCATAATCTTTTTATATTAAACCTTTTAACGGGTGTAAAATTAACACTATATACATTATAATACAAAGAAAGTGTATATGTTGTGTAACATATACACTTAATTAATCTCTCCAATCAGTCGGCATTCAAAAAACGCACCATCTCACAAGCTGCCAGCAGAAATGCCCCTACCCCAAAGTTAGCAGTAGAGTTGGCATCAACCACCTGTCCGGGAATGGCTTTCTCGCCAATCGGCTGTACATACCCTATGCGGCCATCGGGCTGCAAGGCTACAGTAGTCAGATAATTCCACGCCTTCATCACTACGGGTTGATAAGCAGCCTTGTCCAGCAAGCCGTTGTTCATCCCCCATAACAGACCATAGGTAAAGAAAGCCGTACCGCTGGTTTCAGGACCGGGAGCATGCTCAGGGTCGAGCATACTGCGTGTCCAGTAGCCTTCCGGCTGCTGGCAGGCAGCCACGGATTTGGCCATCGTCTGGAAGCGGTCTATGTACTCCTGGCGGTATTGGTCTGTTTCGGGCAGGTCTTTCAGTACCTTTGCCAAAGCAGCCAGCACCCAACCGTCGCCACGTGCCCAGAAGTCTTTCTTACCATTCACACTTTTGTGTTTTGGATAAATATATTTGCCGTCGCGATAGTATAGGCCTTCCTCCGAATCGTACATGATACTGTTGGCATAGGTCCAGTATTCATGCTGTTTCTCCAGATATAACGGATTGCCGGTCAGCTTGTACATCTTTGTCATAACGGGCATTACCATGTAAAGTCCGTCCGCCCACCACCAATAATCGTTCTTGTCCGTACTCATCTGGTATTCCATCACTTCGCGCGCACGGGCTATCTTCCCGGAATCCGGCTTCACGGTATACAAATCCGCATAAGTCTGGAAACAAATCTGATAATCACCGAAAAGCACATAATCATCACTCTCCCCATAGCTGTACTTCCACTCTTCCTTGTTGTCACTCTTCGCGCCTTTCCATTCATTATGTTCTGCCCACGCCTCGGAATAGGCATAGCATTCCGGATTACCGGTCAGGAAGAACACCTCCATGTTTCCCGTATGATAGGCGGCATTGTCCCAGAAAGAGCGCCCATGTTGCGGATGGGTCTCCTGCCAATAGTTGTTCACCCGATTGATAATCTCAATCACTTCTTCCGGTTTCGGCTGCTGAGCGGTGCATGAGGACAGTCCCCAGCAAAAAGCCAAACCCAATAAAAATAAGCATGTCGTTTTCATATACTAATACTGTTCTTTTATCTTATCACTTCCAATACATATACCGATTGCGGTGCAAACTCCACAACCCGCTCTCCGTCTCCTTGCTTGGCATGCTGCACAAACAGATGCAGCCGCTTCCTGCTCTTCCACAATTCCGTGTCATGAGACGGTTCCCAGGCATCGACAGTGAAGTCGGTCAAATCGCTGATGCTCCACTTACTGTTTGCCACATCCGTAGCGTGCGCCAAAGAGACTTTGCTCCCCCGTTCTTCATCCCTGAATACATAAAATATCTCCCCGCCATCTACTACGATGCGCGGACGGGCCATCGGAATCATCTTCGTGCCTCCACCTTTCAGGGAAAACGGAGTGGTACGCCCGGAGACCTGGCGGCTGTGCCACATCTGCCCGTCATGCCAGACAATCCGGTATTGCGGGACGTCGCTGTCCGGGTCGCGCCAATAGGAAGCAATGTACGGATTGCCGCCTGCATCGGCACTCATGCTGGTCTGGTTTATCAGTTCCGAATTCTGAGGAATGCGGCAGGCATACTCTGCATTACCCAGACGGATGGGCAAATCATATTTCTTGCCATTTGCCTTATACCATGTTACGCCATTGTCAAAGGAACGGGCATAGCATAGGTCGTGGTTGGTTTCCACATGCCAAGTCTCGCGCCAGACCCACGACAGATGGATGGTTCCAAGCTCATCTACATATAGCTGCCAGTAAGCATTGCGCTTGTTCTCGCCATCAATCAGTACATCCTGCACACGGCTCCATTTCTTCTCCTTCAAGGAATAGCGGTTCATCACCAGGTTGCCCCGGCCGGAAGAACCGGAACGGTATGCAAACAGCAGGTCGCCTCCGGACAGCAGATAAAACTCCGGATAGGTTACATTGCCTTCATCCACGCCCGTCATGGGCTCCTTCTCACCCAATTCCAGTGAATGGGGTGCAATGCTGCGACAGTAGTTCAAGAGCTGTCCGTGATGGTCGAAGGCTACATGAATATACCCGTCACCGTCCAGCATCATGCTGATGACGTTATGGGCATCCTTCACATTCCCTTTATACTGTGTGCGGTGCAGTGTCCACTGTCCGGCATGGAGGTTCCGTTTTCCAAGAGTCAGGAACCCTTCCGCATCATAGTAACTGATGTATTGCTCGTCACCTTGCGTCACCAGCGAATTATTACGGAATACGGCAGTGTTGACGGAAGTCTGGCTGTATCCTTTCCCCACTTCCACCAGATGCGTTTCGGGAAGGACACCGGCAGCACCCTGTGCACAGAGTGCCACCGGAAATCCACCAATCCCCCAAACAATTAATATAAATACTATAAAAAATGAATCAGTCTTACTCATAATAGGCATGGTCTTTGGGGAATTCTTCACCACCCCACGCCTTTTTCGAGGTCCATGCCTGCGGAGCATCTGTCCAGAACGGATGGTCGGCGGGCAAGCCCAGGGGCAAGAATGCCAGGGAAGCCATGTAAAGGCTGCCGTTGTTAGTATACCAGTCGGAGATATGAGGCTGGGAACCATTGAATCCCAATGTCAGAAAACCTT
Organism: Bacteroides sp. AM32-11AC; assembly: GCF_003603515.1. NCBI lineage: Bacteria > Pseudomonadati > Bacteroidota > Bacteroidia > Bacteroidales > Bacteroidaceae > Bacteroides > Bacteroides sp. AM32-11AC. The sequence goes on from NZ_QTNH01000006.1 coordinate 4,784, forward strand.
TCTCGTTGAAGTTCCGGTTGTCACCGAACATACGGTTGATGACAGCTGTCATGGCAGCACGTACCTGTCCGTTCGACAATTCCTTGGGCAACCATCCACGCCATGCCAACAAAGCCAATGGTTGGAGGGTACCGGTGCGGTAGGTAATGGAACGCCCGAATACGGGGAAGGCCCCCTCGGGAGAGATGAAACGTTCCAGAATCATGCCGAAACGCTGCATGCGCTTCTGGGCACGCTGGAAATTGCAATCCGGCGCATTCCATATCTTATTTTTTCCACTGTTCGTAAAGACTTCCAGACACTCCACATACATGGGATGGAGCACGAAGCTGTTGTAATAGTCAAAGGCAAATCCCGGTCCGTCGCTATAGAAGCCGTCACCTACATACCACTCTTCCACCTTGCGCAGAGCGGAGACAATACGGTAAGCATCACTCTTAGCACCAGCCTTGCGCAGGAAACATTCTACCGTAGACGAGAACAGCAGCCAGTTGGTATAAGGAGGGTCCACACGGCGCAACTGGGTAAACTCTTCAATGTAACGCCGTTTAGTCAAACTATCCAGAGGCACCCACAAAGCATCGTATCCTCGCAGGAAGCTTTCAGCAACATAAGCGGCATCGACCAGCGGCTGCCCCTCTTTCCGCCAAAGTAGGTAATCCTGACTTTCCGGGTCTACCGCCTGCGCATAACTTTTCAATGCCCATTCGCGGAGCTGCCTGCGCTGCTTGCCTTCGGCAGTGTCATCGTCCGGCAAAGAGAGCCAGGGCGCCAACCCCGCCATCAGACGGCCGAAACATTCCATATAGGTCACCCGTTTGTCGCGTCCATCCCAAGTGGGACTAAGCTCCACCTGCATATTTTTCTGGAGCTTCCCTTCACTCATATTGCTCAGTACCGGAGCAGCCATTTGATACAACACCCCGGCCCAAAGTTCGCGGTCTGTCACTTCCTTCTCTTTTTTCTTCTTGGCAGCCATTTCCTGAGCGGGCAGCAATAAAACTGCCACTAGCAGCAGCCATAAGTAGTTACTTTTTCTCATGATATTATTTAAGTTTGTTTTTCAATACTGCAAAATTACCCCATTCCCGGTAATTTCGGGGGCACTATTGTTTCAAAAAGGGGTAAATATCGGTCATTAGTACCCCAAAAGCTCAGAAATCACAAGAAAAAGCCTAAGATTAAGCCGTGCTACGACGGAAGTGAATAAAGTATTTGCCGCTATATTTGTTTCTTCATGAACTGCACCAGTACGAGGGCAATGCAATAAGCTATAATCTGTTCAAACCAAAAGTCAAGTCCTTCAAACATATTACTCATTATTTTAATAGACACCCATTCCTTTTTCTGATAACAAAGGAAAGGAGTTTATTCGGAATAATGAATTTCCATACGACTCAAAAAATGTTCTATTTTTCCGGATTACAGACAAAACTGAGAATATCCACCAAGACACTGACTACTTCCATATTACATTAAATGTCCCGAAAACCGATATATTCTCCTGCCAAAAGACTATTTTTGCAACAAATATCCATAAGCATACCATGGCAGGCATCTATATTCATATACCTTTTTGCAAGACGCGCTGTATCTATTGCGATTTTTATTCCACCACTCGCAGCGAATTGAAGCAGCAGTACATCCGTGCCTTGTGCACTGAACTGAAAACCCGCAAGGGTTATCTGAAGGAAGAACCGATAGAGACCATCTACTTTGGCGGAGGAACTCCCTCACAGCTCGCTCACGAAGATTTCGAACAGATATTCCGGACTATCAAAGAGGTGTATGGAACAGAACATGCCGAAGAAATTACCCTCGAGGCCAATCCCGACGACCTGACGGAAGAATATGTGTCCATGATGCGCACCCTCCCCTTCAACCGCATAAGCATGGGGATACAGACATTCGACGCCCCCACCCTGAAACTGTTGAACCGCCGGCACAATGCCGCGCAAGCCATCGCAGCCATACACCGCCTCCGCCAAGCCGGCTTCCGGAATATCAGCATCGACCTCATCTATGGGCTACCGGATGAAACAGACCAACGGTGGGAACGCGACCTGCAACAAGCCGTCGGCCTTGATGTGGAGCATATCTCCGCTTATCATCTGACTTACGAAAAAGGCACCCGCATCTACGAAATGCTGCAGAGCCATCGTATCAGCGAAGTGGACGAAGAGAGTAGCCTGCGCTTCTTCTCGGCGCTCATGGACACCCTGGGAGCCGCGGGGTATGAGCATTACGAAATATCCAACTTCTGCAAGCCCGGCATGTACTCACGCCACAACACTGCTTACTGGAAAGGCATTCCGTATTTGGGCTGCGGCCCTTCCGCCCACTCCTTCAATGCGGAGACAAGGGAATGGAACACAGCTTCTCTGGAAGGATACATAAAGTCCATTGAAGAGGGGCACCGTTCCTCCGAAACAGAAATTCTGGATAAAGTGACCCGTTACAATGAATACATCATGACTTCCCTGCGTACCATGTGGGGAATCTCCCTGACATATACGGAAGAAGCCTTCGGCACAGAGTTGTGCCAATATTGCACGAAAATGGCAGCCCCCTACCTCCAAAGCCACAAACTGGAGATGCAGGCAGACCGCCTGCGCCTGACCCGGGAAGGCATCTTTGTTTCGGACGGCATAATAAGCGACCTGATGTTCATTGATTAACAGCAAAACCGGGAGACTGCATGACCGAACAAGAAGTCAGACGCTACTTGCGCCAAATGAAGGAAGAAGACTCGGAACGGGCTTTCCACAGTTTCTACAATCTGTGCTACGACCGCTTGTTCCGTATTGCCTGCTATTTCGTGAAGCACGAAGAATGGGCGCAAGAAATTGTGCTCGACGTCTTCATGAAGCTTTGGGAACAACGCGCCCGGTTGCCGGAAGTGAACAACATAGAGGATTACTGCTTTATCCTTACCAAAAACGCCTCCCTCAATTACCTGGAAAAAGAGAACCGACACCCTACACTCTCGTCCGAACAGCTTCCCGAACTTTCCGGCCAGGCCGATTCTCCCGAAGACACTCTTATCAGCGAAGAACTGTTTGCCCGATATGTCAAGGCGCTCGACCGCCTGCCGGAGCGTTGCCGTGAAGTATTCATCCGCCTGCGCGAAGAGAAACAAAGCTATGCACAAGTGGCGGAGGAGCTGAACATCAGCACAAAGACAGTAGACGCGCAACTGCAAAAAGCACTCACAAGACTCAAGGAAGCATTGCTGACGGAGTGAACTCTGCTTCATCTTCCTCGCAAGAAGCCCCGTATGCATATATGAGATGCACATCTCGAACCGCATGAGATGCACATCTCGCACAACATGAGATGCACATCTCATGCAGACTTTCCCTATTGATTGAAACAGAGAAGCAAGGAAGTCACACGTAAGCAGGACGGACTTTCACGGACAAAGAGCTTCAGATTAACATTATTTCAGGATATAGGCATAGGGAATTCCTGAAAAGCAGCTGTCTTTACATACGGAAAAGGAGTCATAGGCTCTTAATAAATTGCCAAAAATGAAAGTGAATAACGAGAATTCCGACAAGGTACTGAACAAACTGGTTGCTTCTACCCGTTCCCCACGAGGACGCTTTACGGCAGAGAACAGCTGGAGGCTGCTGGAAAGCCGTTTGCTAAAGCGCCGCAGCATGAAGCGGTTCTGGATGCGTACAGCCAGTGCCGCAGCCGTAGTCCTGCTCTGTGTAACGAGCTGGGCAGCCTATCAGTTCTTATACGTAGCACCACAACGGGAAGCCATTCCCACAGAAGCCATACATACTACCGAGGAAACCCAAGTAATCCATAGCGTACTGACATTCGATCAGCACCCCTTGCAGGAAATCGTCCGTCAACTTTCCGAAACGTTCCGTACCGATATACGTATCGAAGGAGACAGCCTGAAGAACTATCATATGACAGCTACCTTCCGCGAAGGGGAGAGTCTTACAGAAATCCTCGACCTACTGAAGGACGCCGGCAACTTTACCTATAAAAAAGAAAACAACACTATTATCCTTACTACTAAACTTAACTGACAATGACCAGCTCTACTATCTGTTCGCACCACCGCATCAGAACCGTACTTCTGATGTGTGTGGTTCTTTTAAGCGCCTCACTCCATGCACAGGCACAAAACAAGGAAACACGTATAAACCTGAATATCCGTAACGCAACTTTAGAGAGTTTCGTGAAGCAACTGGAAAATGCAACCGGATTCTCCTTCATCTATGGGGAAGAAGTAAAGCTCACGCACCGCATCACACTGGAGATGAAACAAAAGAACATCAGTGAGATATTGCAACGTGCCTTTGAAAACGAACCCATCACGTTCGAAATATCCGGAAAGCACATTCTACTCCATAAGCGGCCCGTGCCGCAGAAACCCGTTAGCCGTAAGTTCACCATCAGCGGATACGTGACCGACGGAGCGTCTTCCGAGACGCTGATTGGTGCCAATATCCTTGAGAGTCGTCGTTCCACAGGTACTGCCACCAATCCTTTCGGTTTCTATTCCCTCACCCTGCCGGAAGGGGAAACGGAACTGGTTTTCTCCTACCTGGGCTACGAAAGCCGGCATAGCCGGTTCGAACTGACGAAAGACACCTTACTCAACGTCAGGCTGGACAGCAATAACCAGCTGGCAGAGGTCGTGGTGCTCTCGGACAAGCGGGAGGCCGGCATAGAAAGCACAGCCATGGGAGCGCATGAGATACCGATGACACAAATCAGGCATACCCCGTCCATATTGGGAGAAGCCGACCTGCTGAAGACCATTCAGCTGATGCCGGGTGTGCAAGCCGGTATGGAAGGTTTTGCAGGCATGTATGTGCGAGGGGGAGGTCCCGACCAAAACCTGGTTATGCTGGACGGAATTCCTGTTTACAACGCAGACCACCTGCTGGGAGTATTCTCCATCTTTACGCCCGAAGCGGTAAAGAACACCACACTCTTCAAAAGTTCTTTTCCTGCCCGCTACGGCGGGCGTCTTTCGTCTATAGTAGATGTACGGACCAACGACGGGGACATGCATAAATACCACGGCGCATTCAGCATAGGCCTGCTGACGGACAAACTGCATATCGAAGGCCCTATCTGGAAAGAACGGACCTCTTTCAGTTTCAGCGCACGAGCCATCCCCACCCTATTCTTCAAAAATCTCATTGTAGACAAAGACGACACCTATTCCGACAAATACAACTACTATTTTTACGACGTCAATGCAAAGGTCAACCATAAGTTCAGCGACCGTAGCCGCATCTTCCTCAGTTTCTACAAGGGGAAAGACCACTATCATTATGACAGTTACTACCACGGTGACAATTACGACAACAGCATTAAGAATTATTCCAAGGACAACAGCCATCTGAATTGGGGAAACACCATCGCCTACGGCCGCTGGAACTATGTATTCAACAGCAAGCTGTTTTGCAACACCACCGTCTCATACAACAAATATGAGATGGGGCTGGACGGAAACATGGAAGATACCTATACTGTCGCCAATAAAGTACAAGACAGATACTATTACTCCTCCAAGTTCAACTCCGGTATCCGTGACTGGAGTGCGCGTATGGACTTTGACTACACCCCCATGCCGCAGCACCACATCAAGTTCGGTGCAGAGTACATCCACCATACGTTCCGTCCGGGAATAGCTACCTCGAAAATACAAGATATAGATAATGGCGCCCTCCAGGAAGATACGGTTTACAATACCAGCAACAGCCATGCCATGCGCGGACAAGAAATCTCCCTTTACGCCGAAGACAATTTCAATGTAAACGCCAGGTTCAGTCTGAATGCAGGTGTACGCACATCGCTGTTCCACACACAAGGGAAAAGCTACTATTCGCTGCAGCCCCGCCTTTCCGCCCGCTATGACCTCGGACAAGGATATTCTGCCAAAGCATCCTATACGTGCATGGCACAGTATGTGCATCTGCTGTCCTCTACTCCGCTGTCTATGCCTACCGACCTCTGGGTACCCATTACCAAAGACATCAGTCCGATGTATGCCAACCAGTTCTCCATAGGAGGCTACTATTCCGGACTGCCGGGTTGGGAGTTCTCCGTCGAGGGATATTATAAACAGATGAAACACATACTTGAATATCAAGACGGTGTATCCTTCTTCGGCACCTCTACCAACTGGGAAGAAAAAGTGGAAATGGGCGAAGGCCGCTCCTTCGGTCTGGAACTGATGGTACAGAAAACATTGGGCAAGACTACCGGCTGGCTGGCATATACCCTATCCAAGACCGATCACCGTTTTAAGAGCGGAACCATCAACCAAGGCCGATGGTTCCCCTACAAATATGACCGCCGCCACAGCATCAGCCTCAATCTCAGCCATAAGTTCAGTGACCGCATTGATGCAGGAGCTTCCTGGATATTCAATACCGGTGGATGTATCACTATCCCCGAAAAGGCAACAATCATCATCCGGCCCGATGGCTCTATTGAGGAAACCGGTTACATCTCCCGGCGTAACAATTACCGCCTTCCCGCCAGCCATCGTTTGAATCTCGGCGTCAACTTCAACAAGAAGACCAAACATGGTATGCGTACCTGGAATATCAGTATCTACAATGCATACAATGCCATGAATCCGAACATCGTTTACAGCAAATACAAAAATGGATACAACGTATACTACGATGATTTCTACGAAAGTATTTATCATGGAAATACCGGGCAGAAGAAAGCTCAAACTGTCATCAAGAAAATAACAATACTGCCTTGTATTCCTTCTGTTACCTATACTTATAGATTTTAAAAACAAATCCGGCATATGAAAACAAAAATGAAATTACACCTTATTATATACATAACTATTGTAGGCTTCCTAACAGCCTGCGAAAACGAGATTCCTTACAATCCCGGACAACAAGATCCGCAAATCATCATGAACGCCTTGCTCGAAACCGGACAAGCTGAGAATGATGTCTATCTCCATTTAGGCGAGGGCTATAGTATTGAACATTTGAACGAAGCAACTCTTTTCCTCTACATCAATGGCAAAATAGCAGAAACTCCGAAAGCGGTTTCCCCGGAAGAAATTTATGGGCATCTGGAAAGAGAACTTGATAAGGACATTTATGAATCATTACTGAAAAGTATACGTTTCAAGAAATATCGTCTGACCAGCACACTGCATCCCGGCGACAACATACGTCTGGAAGCCACTGCCGAAAACGGGAAATACCATGCCAGTGCCGAGGTCACCGTGCCACAACCGATAGAGAGCCTGCACGTGGACACTTGCTTGGCCTACCTGCGCGAGTACAGCGGACAAACCCTTTACCGCCAATACAAAATTACATTGCAAGACCGCCCCAACGAGAAGAACTACTACCGGCTGGACATTTGGAATGACCGTAGTTACTATTGCAAATGGAAAGAATACCTGGAAGATGAAAACGGCAGCCTCATCAAAGTGGAAGACGAGGACGGCTCTTGGCATTGGGCCTCCATACCCAGAGACACTACCATCCTTGCTCCCCGACAGAACGAAATCATCAACCGGGAAGATGTTATACTGACTGACGGCCACCCTGGCAACTATGATGATGAAGAAAATGAATTGTTTCCCACCATAAATAACAAATACAACATATTCAATGATAACACTTTCCGTGATTCGTATGCCACATTAAAAGTATATACCCCTCTCTACCAAGAATATTATCCGGTAGAGGGACACTACTACTACCATATATCCCGCAAACAAACCATCACCGTACGGCTGCTTAGCATCACTGAAGCCGAATACCGCTACCTGAAAGCCTTAAACTGCCTGGATGATGGGGATTACGACGATACTTTAATGGAACCTATCAGTCTGCCTTGCAACGTCATAGGTGGATTAGGCTTTGTGGGAGTCTGCTCTGAAAGCAGAGTAATCATAGAATTGCCCGAAACTGTTTGGCAATAACATTTTGACTAATAAAAATCCTTTTATCCATTACAATAAACTGAATTTCATTTAACCTACATTACATTCGTATTACAAAAAGCATCCAAATAAAGCATTTTCACACTACAAAATTGATTTAAGTCAAGAAATGAAGGTATAAACTACACTTTTTTACGTATTCATTTTTGTGTTATAAAACATATACCTATATTTGCATAGGTAAAAAGAAAAAGCTAAGCGCTTAGAGAGTTTTCAATAGGTATTAGATTGAGATTAGTTTTTAGGAATAACAATTAAAAAGTAGGTATTATGAAACGTTTAGGATTAACATTAGTGGCAGCAGTCTGCCTGACTGCTACAACATTTGCAGCAGGAAACCAACCTACAACTGCAAAATGGGAAGGTAATATCAACATAACAAAGTTGAGCAAGTATTTGAATCTGGATTCCAACCAGCATGAAGAAGTGGCAAACATCTGCGAATATTTTACAGAACAGATGGAACGCGCTACAAATTCCAAGAAGAATCAGGAGAAGTTACTCCGTAATGCAGTTTATGGTAATCTGAAGTTGATGAAAAAGACTCTGAATGAAAAGCAGTATGCTGATTATGCCAGAGTATTGAACGTCACACTGCAGAACAAAGGTATCGAAGTGAAATAAACTTCGCTTCTGATAAATACGAAAATAGTATTTGATAAATAAAAAGGCATTGGACTTTAGAGGTTCAATGCCTTTTCTTTACGTCAACGCCACCAAAACCTGCGGCGTCAACTCCCTAACCAAATAATTCTTATCACTTTACAAGCAGAATCTGTCTTGCAGCTCTTTCTTATACTTTCTGGAAACCAGCAGTTCCGTCACTTTGTCAAATGGTGGATAAAGCATGCATTTGCTATCCTTTATAATCATCAGATAATCAATATTGATAATATACGATTGATGTATCTGCACGAAACTGGATGAATATTGAGTAATCTGCTCAGCAGTCATTCCGCGACGCAACACCAACGGCGGCTGGTTGTTTAGTATCACCTCCCATTGTTTACGCTCGGAACAATAGCGAAAAAAGCCGATTTCAGCCGGACGCAACGCACGCATATCATTAGTTGGCGTAAATACGATAAATGTCTGTCCGGTATGCAACGGTGCACCAATGGGATATGACATTCTCTGCCCGGCCTCTGCCTGCTCTACAAAACGCGCAAGAATATCCCGCAACTCCTGCTCTTCAAAAGGTTTCAGCAGATAGTCGAACGCAGCCTCCCGGATAGCCTGAATCATGTACTTATCATAAGCCGTATAGAAAACAATCCGCATATTCCACGAAACACTGTCACGTATTTCCTGCAGTAATTCCATTCCAGTCATGTCCGGCAGTTCCACATCCAAGAACAACAAATCCGGCTGTACCTTGGCAATGAGTTTTTTCCCTTGTTTACCATTACGGGCAGTTCCTTTCAAAAAGAAGCGTGCATCCTTTCCCAATTCAAAACTCAGATTCTCAAGAGCCACCTCATCGTCGTCAACTATTGCAACCTTATATTTATCCATGTTCCTTTTATGTTTTTCTTCTCGCGAATATATACATAATCCTACTCCCATACAAAGCAATAGAAGGCCATTTACGGACTATTTATCCGTAAACATGCCTATCCTTGCAAAAAATAAGATTAAACGGTTCTTTTAAATTCCGTAATCGTAGTTGTCAGGCAACCAGAAAGTCACCTCACAGCCCATCTCACCACTCTGTAGAGAGACATTGTGTACTGAAACATCAATGGCCTCCTTGTTCTTATTGTTGAGAATCTGAATGGTCTGCATAATGACTTTCATTCCCGTCCCCGTGCCCCGGTTCCGACTGTCCGGACGATAACCGCCACCATTATCCGTTATCTTTATACAGATACCGTTTCCCCGGCGACAGACCGAAACCCAAAGATTACGTTCACCTTCCTTCTCGCGCAACGCATGCTTCACTGCATTTTCAACCGGAATTTGAATCATCATAGACGGAATCCTTATTTGCTCCGGCTGCACATCCTTTTCTATCTTCAGTTCCGAATGAAAATCCGGACCTAAAGAACGGCGTTCCAGATTAATATATGTTTTCACAAAATCCAGCTCCTCTGCCAAGGTTACACACAGTTGTTCCGCCAATTCCAGATTGCGACGCATCAGTTTTACCAGCGACGAAAGCTCTTGCTTTTCTTCTACATTCCGCTCCGCCATCTCCCGGTTCAGCACATTGAAGATGAAATGAGGGGACAAGCGGTTACGGATATTCTCCAGACGAAGTGTAGAGACTGTGCGATGATTCCGTGCAAGCAACAAAGCACGTTTCTTTTTGCTGTACAGATAAAGGAAAACCGCCGTCAATATAGATACAACAGCTACAGCAAACACGACAAACTGTGTCTGCCTCAGCACCAGCACCTCGTTTTTCTGCTCTTGAAGCAAAACCCGATGTGCCATCAAGGTAGAATCCTGCTGATAACGCAAAGTCAAGTCTGCCGTACGCATCCGGACACGCTCATTCCTGATAGAATCATCAAGCTGGTTGTTCCTCTGCAGATAGTGATAAGCCCTCTTGTAGTTGCCGGTTTCCTCGTAAAACTGCTGAAGGTATTTATTACGGATATGTACCATATCAGGGTCGATGCCCGGAGGGACTACACTCTCGGACAATAAACGACGTGCCTCTTGAAAGTCTTTCTGAAGCAGAGCCAATTCTATTTTCTGCGTATCGATATAATATAGTGCAGTACTTACCCCCATTTCCTCAAAAAAAAGTTGGCATTCATTTATATATTTAACAGCCAAATCAACCATATTCAGTTGAAGATAACAGTCTCCTAAATTCAACCTCCCCAGATTAAGTTCAAAACTCATATCAGCATATCCTTCGACTAAATCAATAACCTTTTGGAAATATTTTATCGCTGTCTGGTAATCCTCCCTATAATAGTAAGAAGTCCCTCTATTATTCAAATAAATATATTTTTCATAAGGTAGCATACTGTCATAGCTTTCTCCTGCTAGATTATAATAGTAATCACACTGTTCAAAATCACGCATGGTAACATATACTTGTGCCAAACCATAATAAATGGGAGGTTTCTTGGTAGAAGCTATATGCAAAGAGTCGCACATCAATAAAGCTCTCCTATACCAAGCTGCCCCTATATCCAATTTTCCTAAACGGTTATTCGCATCAGCAAGATTCATCAAAATATCCGGCACCACTTCAATCCTAGTCCCTCTCATCCGTAATTCATAAGCCTTCCGGAAACAAATTTCGGCAGAATCCATATTCCCAACACGTGCAAAGATATTTCCCTTCATATTGAAACATTCAGACTCCAAATCTGCCATTTGAGAAGAACTATGCTGCCTTTCTATAAAGTCATGTATCTGCTGGATTACGATTTGTGCCGAATCAAGCTGTGAAGTAATCAAATATGTTTTCAGTGTCATTGCCAGATAATTATACTTGACCAAGCTATCCTTTGCCTCTTCCATCTTTTGAAAAGCCTTCAACCTTACCTTTCGGGGCACAATGGCCACAGAATCTCCATTTATATGGGAAAAATCCTCAAAAGCTCTCATTTCTGTGTATACGTCCTCTTTATCTCCGGGCGCACAAGCTCCTAGAAGCACAAACCCTAATATCCAATAAATATAAAATCGAATTCGCTTATCCATCCTCTCTCCCATGTTTCTCGTAATTAGATTATTTATTCAATACATCTGCAAACTTAAAATATTTTTGCGAAATACCGTCAAGCATAAGGCGTATTTCTCAACCACAAAAGAGCATACGCTACCGCTTTATTAAAACGAAACAAAAAATCACATCATAGTACAATATTTAGCTACATAAGCCATTAAAACAACATTTTAGTACATTTCAAACTTTTTCTCATTTTCTTATTTACATTTTTATTAATTACTTTGTGGATAAAGAATTGCGAATATACTCAATCAAACAAAATAATACAATCACACAAAGAAAGGCTGTTTCCAAAAGAAAACAGTTCTTTTACATAATTTATAAGTTCTATGTTAGACAGTGGACAAATCATAGCAGATAGATACGAGCTACTCAAACAACTAGGAAGAGGAGGATTTTCTGAAGTTTGGCTGGCACAAGACAAACTTACGGATGTTAAGGTCGCCATAAAAATATATGCTCCGGGGATGGGGCTTGACGATGCGGGGATATCCCTTTTCACACAAGAGTTCTCCCTCGTATTTGATATGAATCATACCAATTTACTGCATCCTACTTATTATGACTGCTGGGAACGGATGCCATACCTGATTTTGCCTTTTTGCAAAAATGGTTCGGCCTTCCAATACCTTACTGACAACAACCGGATAACAGAAACGGAAAGCTGGCATTTGCTCCATGATGTTGCAGAGGGACTGGCTTATCTTCATGCAAAAACTCCCCCGGTTATCCATCAGGATATAAAACCCGATAATATTCTGATTAATGATGAGAATAGGTATATGATTACGGATTTCGGAATCAGCGCACGGATTAGAAGTACATTACGCAGGAACCAAGGCCAAGAATCCAGTGGAGGAACTTTGGCCTATATGGGACCAGAACGTTTTGGTCCATCTCCCGCCCCTATTATGGCCAGTGACATTTGGTCATTGGGAGCAACAATGTATGAGCTTCTAACCGGTATGCCGCCCTATGGTGATCATGGAGGCGTATTGCAAAAAAACGGTGCAGACATTCCACTTATCAACGAAGACTTTTCTCAAGAATTAAAGGATATCATTTACAAATGCCTTGCCTTAAATCCATGGGACAGACCCACAGCCAGACAAATTGCAGACTACACTTCCCAACATATCAATGGAAGTCCCGTCCCCTTTAGTCTGTCAAACAACAGCCATGATACTTTGCAAGAGGAAGAGGACAAAACCCATGAGGATTCCATTAGCGCACACTCTTCTGACATAAATAAGATGTCACCCTATCAAGACAAAGGGAAACGCAAAAAAGTTATAGTCGTAGCAGCAATCACAGCTATATTCGCAACAATTGTCATCATCTTTTCGCTAATAAGCGGCAAAGAACCAGTAGTGGAATCCATACCGGAACCGACTCCAACGATTGATTACGACAAAATGTGTCTGTCAATCATTCAAGAAGGCGAAAACTCTAAAATACAAGGAGATGTTTTCCGGTTTGACATTGACACTTTAAAGCAAAACAATGATTCCGTATTTGAGGATTTTTACATAAATGCCATTGGCAAATACCGACAAATAAATTATTACAAAGATTCCATCTCCGCAAAAATATACTTAAATGCAACAGAACTGAAACAGCAAGTAGAGGCCATACTGGATTCTGCCTATCATGTTTTTAAAGAAAAGGCAAATATCATGAAAGACCTTGACCAAGCCGTAGCAGCCCAGACTTTTGAAGACCGTGCAAAAAAAATAGAACCATATATAAACATAGACAACAATGAAAATGAATAAACTTATCAGACTGATTGTTTTAGCGTTCGCTCTCTCTATGCCAATAAGTATATGGGGGCAATGCGCCTCCATCTATCAAAAGGGAGAGACATACATGAAAAGAGGAAGATACAGAGACGCTATTAAAAGTTTTAAAGCAGCCATGAAATGCGACAGCAATCTGGAGCAAGCATGCAAAAATAAAATCAAAGAGTGTGAGGAAAAAATAAATCCCGCTCCCAAGCCAGCGCCTCCTGCCGAAATCACCAGACTTACCATAGACAGAAAAAGCCTGGAATTTGGGTGTGAGACAAAGACTACAGAAAGTATAAAAATAGAAAGTCTTCCAGAACAATGGACTGCAATATCAGATGCAGACTGGTGCCAAGTGACTCCCGGTGAGAAGAAACTCTCCATAAGCTGCCAGACCAATTGGCTGACTACCGAACGTAAAGCCACCATTACAATCAGTAATGAAAAGATGAAAGCTACGGTCAGTGTTACCCAAGGTGGCCAAGAAGAATTCATTAATATCGCATTAGATAAATTGGAATTCGGTTCCAAAGGAGAAATTAAGGAACTGCAAGTAGACTCCAATGCCGAATGGGAAGTTGCAGATATTCCTGAATGGTGTGAAGCTATAGCAAAAGACCGTGGTAAACTCATTCTAAAAGTGGGAAAAACCAAGAAGGCCAGAGAAGGAACTCTCATAGTTAAAAGCAAAGGAGGAAAAATATCTTCAATTATTCTCTCCCAGAAAAAGGGAGGTCTATTCTAAATTCATGGTAAACCGACAATGGTGAGAAACTCTGATTTATACAAAGTAATTCCATTATTAAAGTAAAATCTTATGAGATGTATGAATTGCGGTTGGGACAACCTTTCCAACACAACAGTATGCCTAAAATGCGGGCAACCTTTGCGAATGCCGGAGAATTATGCCAATAGTCAGGACATTTTTATTTCAAAAGAAGGCCATGGAGAAGCTATACCCAAACCGACAGTATTGAATGTCAGCTCCAATGAAGAAAAATGCAGAAAAACTGTGGTGTTTTCCACAACAAATGAAGAAGAGAATCATTCTACTGTTGTACAGCCAATTATAGAATGTCCCAATTGCAATTACCCGGTAGTAGGAGATTTCACAAGTTGCCCTTGCTGCGGAACTCCATTAAAAAGAGCAAACATATCAACAAACAATGAATACAAAACAATAAGAGTAGAAGAGGAAGTACCTTCCGTTTCTGAAGAGAAAATGCTCTGTCATGAATGTGGAAGTAAGATAGCAATAACCTGCTCTTTTTGCCCGAACTGCGGTGTCCGCGTACATCGGCCAACCATACGCCGGCAAATAAAGAACATCACAGAGACAGAACCGGAAACCAAACCTCACTGTTCATTAACAATTATACCGGAAGAAGAAGAGAACATTCTTCCGGAAAGATTTGAATATGAAGGGAACTCCATCATCTTGAACCGGGAAAATACAGAAATGTCTAATCGTACAATCACCTCAAAGGAACAAGCTGAAATAGTTTTCGATGATGGTCATTGGTATCTGCTTGACCGAAGTATGCTCCAAACGACCTATATCCAGGTAAACAGAAAAATAGAAATCATACCGGATGATATCATTGTACTAGGTGACCGAAGATTCAAGTTTGAATGTGACTAAATATAACCTCTTGTGAATAACCGGACTGTCGACAGATGTGATTATAATGTAGGGGAATATATCAATAACCGTTATAGGGTTTCCCAAACATTAGGCGAAGGTTCATTCGGTAAAGTATATCGGGTTACGGACAGCGCAAGCAAAGATTATGCGCTTAAACTACTGAGATTATGGGAAGTTCCTCCTGAAATACGTAAACCATTAATGGAACGTTTCGAGATGGAATTCAAAACTGGGCAAATTGATTGTGACTATTTAGTGCGTTCATTGGACTACGGTACAGTTGGAGGCAACCCTTATATTGTAATGGAATACTGTTCCGGAGGAGATTTAACACCTTATTTAGGTTCTGGAAGCAGTAAGATTCCTCTGATTTGCCAGCAAATTCTAATAGGTTTACATGCTTTGCATACCAGAGGCAAGGTTCACCGTGACCTAAAGCCGGAGAATGTCCTTTTCAAGAGTAACGGAATCGCTGCGTTGACAGATTTCGGTATAGCAGGGGATAGAAACAAACGTATGACCGAACGCAATATTTTTGGTAAACCCAACCAAATTTTCGGGACTTATGCATATATGCCGCCAGAACAAGTGAACCGCATGCGAGGTGAGGCCACTGTCCTACCCACTACGGACATTTTTTCTTTTGGAGTATTAGCCTTTCAATTATTGACTGGTAGTTTACCCTTTGGCGAATTGAGCAGTCATAATGAATTGGCACTATATCAGAAACGTGGGAAAAATGGAGATTGGAACCGGCAGAAATTGACACAGTTGAAACATAGAGAGCAGTGGCAGCAACTCTTTGCAGGATGTCTTAATCCAGATTTCAAAAAACGTTTCCAGTCTGTGCAAGAGGTATTGGAACACCTGCCAGCAATAAGCCAAGTCCCTATGGAAAGAGGATATTGTCCACCACAAACAGTCAATGGTTTCTGTATACGTATTATGCAAGGTGAAGAGTACGGAAAAATATATCAATTAAGTGAACTTATAAAATATGGCAATAGAATCCTTACTATCGGGAGAGAACGCGACAATCTGCTACATATAACAGAACAGCAAAGTGCCTATATATCACGCCATCATTGCACAATAGAAACAAATCCCGCCACTGATAAATGGATTATTCGGGACGGGCAATGGCAGAAGGAGTTAAAGTTGTGGCAGGAGTCCAGTAATGGGACTTATGTCAATTCCACCCAAGTCACCAAACAAGGGCATATACTGAAAATTGGAGATATCATCTCCATTGGAGATGTAAAAATGAGATTTGAAAACTATTAATTATATATCAAGTAGTATGGATACACAAAATTACAAACGTACCTTAGCCGGCTCAGTAGGGGCTGGTATGGGGGCATTAATGGGTGCTTCCGGTAGAACTTACTTTATTTTGGAGCACAAGACCTCTTCAAAGTATCATCAAGCGGGAGAATCCCAAAAAATCATTGTCGACCAAGTAGAATTAGGTAGAGACGCTTCCTGCCAAGTACGCTTTGATGAAAGTTTCGAAACAGTTAGCCGCAAACATGCTGCAATTGTACGCGACGGTGAAAACTGGAAACTTATCCACCTTTCACACTCCAATCCGACATTGGTCAACGGACATCCTATAAATGGGTCCTACTATTTACAAACAGGAGATGAAATACAATTATCCGTTGGCGGACCACGCTTGGGATTCATTGTTCCACAAGGTCGCCAAGCATTAACTTCCAGCATTGGATTGACTGAGAGAATGAGCCTTTTCCGCAAACAAGCCTTACGCCCCTACAAGACCGCATTAACAATCATGGGAATTGTTTTCGTACTGGCGGTGGCAGGATTGGCTGCCTGGAACTACAGTTTAGGTGTAAAAAATGATTTGTTGGCACAGAAGACAGAAGAACAAGAACTTCAACTGAAAGGATACCAAAACCAATTGGATTCACTGGGGACCGAAAGAGCATCTCTAGAAGCACAGCAACGGGAGTTAGAGACCAAATTACGAAACAGTGACGGTAATGCAGAGGCCTTAAAAACACAGTTGGACAACGTTAATAGTCAATTAAAGAATGTCAATGCAAGTTTCTATAAGGTCAAATCAGACTTGGACAATCTCTCGAACAGCATAAGCACTAAAAGCATTGAGAATTCAAGCAATGCCATTAACGCAAATATACAAGAAGGCACCAGACTCTCCAAAGACCAATATTATGAAGACCCTGATATAGCAGATGAACAAGACAGTAATGCTTCAGGAGATTTGAAAGATTATTATGATTATATCTATACAATTAAAGTCGACCGTATTGAAATCGAATATAATGGAACAAAGTTTGATCCGGGCATACAAGTTTCAGATATAATCTGCGGAACTGGCTTCATGCTATCAAACGGAATGTTTGTAACAGACAGGCAGAATGTCGAGCCATGGATATACTCCAACACAGAGTGGAAAGACCCATGGCGTAAACTATTGGCTGTATACAAAGGAGCAGGATGTAATATCATTATCCATTACCGTGCATACAGTACCAAAGGAACAGGAAAGCCTCTGACATTTACCAGTAGCGATTTTGCCAAAGACGGACGAAATGATGTACAAGTGACCGAAATAGAAGTAGATAAATCCATCAGGGTACAACTAAGGGAACATGGGATAAAATTGACCTATACACGTAGGAAATATATCAGTGTCAGCATTGTTACCCCTGCTGCCAACAGTTGGGCATACATTAGAGGAAAAGGCGTTTATGGTGAGGGATTGCCTTACGACATTACCGCCGCAGACAACATGAGTGGAGGTACAGAAGTTCAAATGGTGGGCTATGCAGGTTATGCTGATATTCATAATCTTACTCCGGCTCATTTCAATGACCATACCAATATAGCCGACACAAAATATGAGACTACCATATTACAGAATCGTGTGGCAGAGCCCGGTTATTATGGTTCTCCAGCATTCCTTCTAGAAAATGGTTCTTACAAAGTAGTGGGTTTCATGGTAGGAAGCATAGAGGGTAAGGATCGTTTAGTACCAATCAGAAATTTAATACATTAAAATTAAACATGTCCGAGATAAGCATTAAATTAGCGGCAGGTACCAATGTTGGTTTAGTCAGGAAAAACAACGAAGACAATTTTGTTGTCAATCGTGATTTATGCCAATCAGAGTGGATTATCCCCCAATCGATAGAACCCATTTCTTTAGGACGGTATGGCAGCATATTGGTAGTGGCCGACGGAATGGGCGGCACCAATGCCGGAGAAGTTGCTTCTGCCATAGCCATTGAGACGGTGCAAAATGCATTCACCCCCGAGAATTTAGGAGATATCGTTACGCAGGAAGGCATTGTTACCTCAGAAGAAGCCGTTGAAGAATTTCTGAGCAGAACTGTCAAAACCGCTGATTTAAATATTGTCAATACAAGTAAAGAAGATAGTAGTACCCAGGGAATGGGTACTACTATTGTCATTGCTTGGATATTGAACGATAAAGCCTATATCTGTTGGTGTGGCGACAGTCGTTGTTATGTATTCAATGGCAATTCAGGTTTTTGCCGTTTATCTAAAGACCATTCCTATGTACAAGATTTAGTAGATCAGGGAAAACTAGATCCTGAAAATGCGTTTGACCATCCTTACAGTAATATCATTACCCGCTGTTTGGGAGACCCGACCAATCGTTCCAATCCCGATTTCCGTTCCTATAATTTAAAGGATGGCGATACTCTCCTACTGTGTAGTGATGGGTTATGTGGTTTATGCCACGACGAAGAGATAATGCAAATTATAGAAGAGAACCAGGATGATTTAATGACATGCAAGGATAGGTTGATAGAAGCTGCTCTTGAAGCAGGTGGATATGACAATATTACGATTGTGTTATGCCACATCATGCTACAGGATACCGAGCCCAAAGTAAAGTTGAATAATACAGTGTTCAGCAAACCCAACCACCACAAAATCCGGAAAATTCTTCTGTTACTCCTGGTACTGGCTTTAGCGGCAGGCTTCTATTTATATAGAAATCCACAGCAATATGCAAAATGGAAAACGATACTATATCAGGCAGATACGGTTCTAGTTACAGAGACAGACACTACTAACACTACCCTAACAGATTGATTACTATTGTGAAACTATGCAACTGAAAAATGGTGATATATTTGCTGAACACTATCAGCTGAAGAAACTATTAGGAGTCGGAAGCTTTGGTGAAGTCTGGCTTGCCCGAAATATATTAGCAGATGTAGACGTTGCCATAAAGTTGTACGGACTGTTGGATGACAACGGCATAAAAGATTTCCGGGAAGAATTCAAACTTGCCTACAAATTACACCATCCCAATCTACTGCACCTTAATCATTTTGATGTTTTTGGACAGTGCCCTTTTTTGGTAATGCCTTACTGTCCCAAAGGGTCCTCAGCGAGCTTGAAAGGCAAAATGTCTGAAAAGCAAATCTGGCGCTTCATACGCGATGTATCATGCGGATTGATGTTTCTTCATAATCAGAATCCTCCTATCATTCATCAAGATATAAAACCCGATAATATTTTGATAGGGGATGATGACAAATTCATCATCTCAGATTTTGGCATCAGCCGTAAACTGGAGCATACTTTTCGTAAAAGTATCAACAAAGTAGAAAGTTCCGGAACACTTGCCTATATGGGACCAGAACGTTTTGCAGAGAAACCACTGATTGTGGCTACCAGCGATATATGGTCTTTAGGGATGAGTGTTTATGAATTATCCACTGGTCTTGTATTATGGGAAGGTATGGGAGGTTGTGTCCAACTGAATGGTGCACATATTCCAGCATTAGATGAGAAATATTCTTCCCAATTGTCCCAGTTTGTTCACGCATGCCTTGCCCTCAACACTTGGGACCGCCCCACAGCCCAACAAGCCTATGAGTTTGCTTGCTCCATACTAAAACAAACAAAGACAGACTCTCCTTCAGTACAGCTGAAGCCTATTGCTCCACTTTTTCCTAAAACAACATCACCACGCCTTAAAGAAAAGTTCTGTCCTTCGAACATGCATAAACGCATAGCAGGATGGACCGGCCTTGGTATAGTATTGATTCTATTGCTTGTCAAAGGAGGTTCCATATACTTTAGACACCTTGAAGAAGAGCGCAAGTACGCTGCATGCCGTACAGAAGAAGACTACAGAGATTTTCTAAAAGAATACCCCTCCTCATCTCATGCAAACTTTATAAAACAATTTTTGGGAAACAAGGTAAATCCAATCTCCCCAATAAATAGAGAAGAAAACATCGTTATGGACTCGGTAAAAACGGATACTGCAAAACTTGAACAGTTCCAAGAGGAACCTAAAAAACAGATTGTCCACCCACATCCACAACCTTCTTCACAGCCAGTTCTTCCCATTACTGATATAAGAGAAGTCAGAAGAGAAAATGAAGAACGCCTCTTCTATAGTTGCCAGTCGGTAGCAGATTACGAAGAATATTTGCGAAAATATCCCAAAGGCAGGTTTGTACACAAAGCCAAAAGAGCAATCCAGCAAATAGAATCAGAAATGATGCAGTCCAATCCTTCCACTCAAGAAATACACATAAGAAAAAATACAAGAGTCAATGTCAGACTATAAATAATGAATAGGGCATTCCAACGTTTGAACTGCCCTATTCACTATTCAAATACTTGATTTTATTTAATCGTCACCATCGTCGCCCCAAATCCGTACTCCTGGAACGAAGCATCCTGATGGCGGCAGTCAGGATATTTACGTTTCAGCTCGTCCAGCAAGGCTTTACGCAGCACTCCATCTCCCTTGCCGTGAATAAAGACGATGCGTTGTTCGCGCCTTTTTTTGTATTGTTCCATCACTTCACGAAACTTATCCAGCTGGTAATTCAATATTTCGCTGTTGCTCATACCGCAGGTGTCATCCAGTAACTCGCCGATATGCAGGTCAATCTCGACAATCCCATTCTTGCCGCCACGCTTGATGACCGTCTGCGGTTTGGACGGAGTATCTGCCGTTTTTTTCTGTATCAAAGCCTCCTTCAGTTCCTCTGCCGAAACATACACCTGCTTGACAGGCTGGTCATTCCGGACAATATCATACACCAAGGCCGGTGTTTCAAAGAAAACCGTCTGCTGGAATGTATGCAGTTTATAGAACTTTACCATATCTATGCGGACTTCCACACTGACAGCCGGTTTCATTGTGAACGCACGGTTATCTTTGAATGCCACCAGCTGTACCATCACACGTTCACGGTCGTTCAACTCGGACTTTTCGAACTCCTCCAGCAGAAGTTTCGTATTCGGCTCTATCAAACCATGCGAACGGGCTGTCCAGGACTTTCCTTCGGCACTCGAATAGGTATAATACATATAATAATTACTATCGTTCACCAAATATGTCTCGAAAGGTGTAGTGCTGACAGCCTTGATATCCTCCGGAACAAAAGCCAGAAAAACATTCAGGATATCTCCGCCTTTCATCTCGGGCTGACGATAAACAGATATCTGCGGTTTCTCCAAACGGACCGATTGAGGCTCCGAAACCTGAGACTCCATAGCAGACGGCCTTGCCGCAGTAGCGGCCGTGCGCAATTGTTGCTCTTCTTCCCGCTTCTTCTTGGCAGCCGCTTTGGCTGCCGGAGTGGGGATATTATAATCATCGGTCTCTATCACCACACATTCGTTTATGGGCATCGGTATGTCAAAACCGTCGGCATCTTCCACCAACACGATGTTTTTCCCTTGAAATCCTGTCACAACACCGCCCCCAACTTCGCTGAGGAAACGAACTTTATCTCCTATCTTCATAGTAACTTATCTTTTAGTTTGTCTTTTCCTACTTTCTTCCTGCAAAGTTAGGAATTATTTCCCTTATTCTTCA
The DNA here is from genome assembly GCF_003603515.1 of Bacteroides sp. AM32-11AC. Lineage (NCBI taxonomy): Bacteria > Pseudomonadati > Bacteroidota > Bacteroidia > Bacteroidales > Bacteroidaceae > Bacteroides > Bacteroides sp. AM32-11AC. Next base: position 26,747 of record NZ_QTNH01000006.1, read on the forward strand.
AATCTTCCCAAATATCCGTACCTTTGCAGCCGATATAATAAAGAGAAAGCCATCATGAAAGAAGACCCCAGACATATCAGAATCAGCGAATTCAACTACCCGTTGCCGGACGAACGCATTGCAAAGTTCCCATTGTCCGTACGTGACCAGTCCAAACTGTTATTGTATCGCCACGGAGAAGTTTCAGAAGACAGATTCACTTCACTGCCGGAGTATCTGCCATCGGGAAGCCTGATGATATTCAACAATACCAAAGTCATCCAAGCACGCCTGCATTTCCGGAAAGAAACGGGAGCACTGATTGAAGTATTCTGCCTGGAACCCATACAGCCGAACGACTACGCCCTCAACTTCCAGCAAACCGAGCATGCCGCCTGGCTCTGCATGGTCGGCAACCTGAAAAAATGGAAGGAAGGCATGCTGAGACGTGAGATGACCGTGAAAGGCAAGTCACTCACCCTGACCGCCGAACGGGGTGAATGCCACGGAACCAGCCATTGGATAAACTTCCGCTGGAATAATCCGGAAGTGACTTTTGCCGACATTCTCGAGGTCTTCGGTGAATTGCCCATCCCCCCCTACTTGAACCGGGAGACCCAGGAAAGTGACAAGGAGACTTACCAGACTGTCTACTCCAAAATCAAAGGTTCGGTGGCTGCCCCTACAGCGGGACTGCATTTCACCCCACGCGTATTGGACGCATTGCGCAATAAAGGAGTAGAATTGGAAGAGCTGACACTCCATGTGGGAGCCGGAACCTTCAAACCGGTGAAAAGTGAAGAAATAGAAGGGCACGAAATGCATACGGAATACATCTCTGTCTCGCGCAACACATTGGAAAAACTCATAGTACACGGCGGCAAGGCAGTGGCCGTAGGAACAACTTCAGTGCGCACATTGGAAAGCCTTTATCACATCGGAGTCACTTTACTGAATAATCCAGAAGCCACAGAGGAAGACTTGCACGTCCACCAATGGCAACCTTATGAAATGTCTGCCAAGGCCACCGCCACCTCTGCAGTAGAAGCCCTGCAAGCCATTGCTGCCTATCTGGACAGACATAGCATGGAGGCTCTGCATACCAGCACTCAAATCATTATCGCTCCGGGATATGAATACAAAATCGTGAAGGCTATGGTGACTAATTTCCACCAACCGCAAAGTACCTTGCTGCTGCTCGTATCAGCTTTCGTACACGGTGATTGGCCGAAGATTTACAACTATGCACTGGCACATGATTTCCGCTTCCTGAGCTATGGAGATTCATCATTATTAATACCCTAAGCACAATGAACCACGATAACAATCAAGAGATGTTCCCCCTTGTCGACGAACAAGGCAACATCACAGGTGCCGCCACCCGTGGCGAATGCCATAACGGTAGCAAACTGCTTCATCCGGTAATCCATCTTCATGTATTCAATTCCAAAGGTGAGTTGTATCTACAGAAACGTCCCGAATGGAAAGACATACAACCAGGGAAGTGGGACACCTCCGTAGGCGGACACGTCGATTTAGGTGAAAGTGTAGAGATGGCGCTAAAACGCGAAGTACGCGAAGAGCTCGGCATTACCGACTTTATTCCCGAAACCGTCATGCATTACGTCTTCGAGTCTGCCCGCGAAAAGGAACTGGTCTTCGTACACAAAACTGTCTACGACGGTGAAATACATCCCAGTGACGAGCTGGACGGAGGACGTTTTTGGAGCCCCGATGAAATCAAGGCAAATATCGGCAAAGGTGTATTCACCCCGAATTTTGAAGGAGAGATAGGAAAGGTCATCAACTTGTAGTGGAAGCTGCTTTCTATCAGTTCGCAAAATATTCCTTCATCTTTCTCCTGACCCGTGGAGCAAGTAACAGCAGTGACGTCATCGTAGGCAATGCCATCAAGGCAAAAGCCAAATCCATGATGGCAACCACTGCTCCCAACGGAATCATGGCAGCCACAACAATCATCACCAAATAGAAGTAGTTATAATACTTGGCATTCTCCGCACCAAACAAGAAGTTGGTGCACTTCAGTCCATAATACGAATAAGAGAACATGGTAGAAAAGGCAAAGAAAAAGACCATCACCATCAACAGATAATGCCCATAGCCGGGAAGGAGCTGCTCAAAAGAATTCAAAGCAATATAAAGGCCTTTTATGCCTCCTTCCGACGCATAGTTTCCAGCTATAAGAATAGGGAAGGCCGTCAATGTACAAACAAGCCCCGAGTCGATGGCCGGTCCAATCATGGCTACCAGCCCCTCACGAATGGGATTGTCATTACGGGAGGCGCCATGCATCATAGAGGCCGTACCTACGCCTGCTTCATTGACGTAGGCAGCACGGCGGGCACCAGTCAGTGCAGTTCCCAAAATTCCACCGATACCGGCTTCCAGGCTGAAGGCAGACTGGAAAATGGAAGCCAACACTCCCGGCAACTTATCAAAATTCAAACAAAGAATAACGAAGACAAGCAGCATATAGCAAGTAACCATCACCGGCACTATTTTAGCCGAGATAACCGAAATGCGCCGGATGCCACCGATAATGACTGCCCCTACCACCAGGCTAATGACAATACCCATCACAAAACGCAGACCGAGTGTATTCTCTATTCCTGCCGGAGTAGTAAATACCGTAGTGACAGACTCGACCAACTGATTGGCTTGCATTACACACAACGTACCTATCAACCCCACCACCGCAAAGAAATAAGCAAACGGTTTCCAGCGTTCGCCCAACCCATGAAGAATGATATACATCGTCCCCCCTTGCGGTTCTCCGGCAGAATCGTATCCTTTGTACATAATGGCAAGAGCCCCTTCAAAGAATTTGGTGGACATACCCACAACGGCACTTACCCACATCCAGAAAATGGCTCCGGGCCCTCCTACTGTAATAGCGATAGCCACCCCCGCAATATTCCCCATACCCACTGTTGACGCTATGGCGCTCATCAAGGCCTGGAAAGAACTGATTTGTCCTTCGCCCGCCACTTCCGATTTATAGCGTAAGGCCTTTATCGAATATCCGATGCGGCAGAGGGACACAGCTCCGGAATAAAAGAACAAGAAAAGTCCTCCCCCTATCAGAAGGATAAATAAGGGATACCCGCAGACAAAGTCACTGACAGTGGTTATTGCTGAGCCTATAGAATCTAAAATACCATTCATAGTAGTAGTTTGATGGAGGAGTTCATGGGAAGGTTTAAAAAAAGTCCCACTTCTCTTTCACGGGAAAGTGGGACATTCATTATAACATTTCGTTCGGCCTTATTTAGCCAGGTCTTCAATCACCTTCATAATCTGCTGGCCGATTTCCTCGGCAGCCTCCGGTGTGGCAGCCTCACTATAGACACGGATAATCGGTTCCGTATTGCTCTTACGCAGATGAACCCATTTGTCGGGGAAGTCAATCTTCACACCGTCTATATCATTGATTTCTTCATTCTTATACAGCTCCTTCACCTTGGCAAGAATAGCATCTACATCTGTTTCAGGAGTCAAGTCTACACGATTCTTTGCCATGAAGTATGCAGGATAGGATGCACGGAGTTCGCTCACCTTCTTACCTTCGTGTGCCAGATGGCTCAAGAACAAGGCAATACCTACCAAGGCATCACGTCCATAGTGGCTGGCCGGATAGATTACCCCACCGTTTCCTTCGCCACCGATAACGGCACCTACTTCCTTCATTTTGGTAGTTACATTCACTTCACCTACGGCAGAAGCGTAATATTCTTGCCCATACTTGCGAGTTACATCGCGCAAGGCACGGGTCGAACTCAAATTGGATACCGTATTGCCCGGAGTATGTTTCAATACGTAGTCGGCAACAGTAACCAGTGTATATTCTTCACCGTACATCTTGCCGTCTTCGCAAATCATTGCCAGGCGGTCTACATCAGGGTCTACAACAAATGCAACATCTGCCTTCCCCCCTTTCATCAGATTCATGATGTCACCCAAGTTCTTTTCCAGAGGCTCGGGATTATGCTGGAAGTTACCGGTCGGTTCGCAATAGAGCTTCTCTACGTGCTGAACGCCAAGTTGTTCAAGTAGTTGCGGCAGAATAATACCACCTACAGAGTTTACACAATCGATGGCTACACGGAAGTTTGCCTTTCGGATAGCTTCCACATCTACGAGGTCAAGTGCCAATACGCTGTCGATGTGTTTCTGGTTGTAGCTTAAATCCTGACGGTACGAGCCAAGTTGGTCCACTTCGGCATAGTCGAACTCTTCGGCAGCTGCAATGCGGAGTACTTCCTGGCCTTCGGCAGCGTTCAGAAATTCGCCCTTTTCATTCAGCAGTTTCAACGCATTCCACTGCTTGGGATTGTGTGAGGCAGTCAGAATAATACCTCCACTGGCACCTTCCATGGTTACAGCCAGCTCGGTAGTCGGAGTAGAAGCCAAATCAATATCCACTACATCCCAGCCCATACCCATCAAGGTACCGACTACTACGTTCTTGACCATCTCGCCAGAGATGCGGGCATCACGCCCTACCACGATTTTGTTACTTTTTACAGTACACGTCTTACGAATCAGGGTAGCATAAGCTGAAGTGAACTTCACAATGTCGAGCGGATTCAATCCCTCGCCAGCACCACCGCCAATTGTTCCGCGGATTCCAGAAATAGATTTGATTAGAGTCATAGGTTAATGATTTAAAATTTATCGGTTAGTTCCAAATTTGGAGTTTATGTAAATCGTAATAATAAGGATGAACGTCCCGCATAGCATCCGACTGTCCCATCTTGGAAGGAACAATCAGCTTCACATGTGCTCCGTTACGAATATAATTCAACGCAACCAGCCAGCCAGCAGGTACAGACGAACCATGATATATAAGCATATAGCCTTGAGTGAAAAGTCCGGCAATAGACGAAGAAGTAACAGAATATCTAAACTCATCCACAACAGTCGGACTATTCATATTGGTTATATACGATTTCACCCCTCCAACAGCTATCAACCCTTGTTCTTCAAAGCGCACCAAAATCAAATCATTCGGTTTAACTGTATCTGCAGGATTCGTCGAACCTTTATCCACAATCTGCATATACACCCCGCTTGCCAGCTGCACATACTCATTCCTGCTTACATCCGTTGTCGAATCTTGCGCATAGAATTCACTTTGAGAAATAACGACAATGCTACTGTCTTTGATAAATGCTTTGATGGCATCTTTTTCTTCCTCAAGCATTTCGGCATAAGTTTTAGAATTATCGCATGCCTGGAAGGCTAAACAAACTGCAAGTAAGGCAAAAAAGAATAAAGTAAGTTTCTTCATTTCTGTTATTTAGTAATTTCGTACAAAAGTATCTGATTTCCTTGAAAGTTGAAAGCTGCGGATAGAAAGTTCGTAACTTTTAACCTTTACAACTGAACTTTTTTTATCCTTTGGCATTCAGCAGCGGTTTGTATTTCTCCAAAGCCTGCTCAAAGACCTTGCGGGCCTCATCCATCGTTCCATAAAATTCACCGCCGGAAGCATTCAAATGACCGCCGCCGCCAAAGAACTCGGCAGCCAGCTGATTGCAGGGGAATGTACCGACCGAACGTAAAGAAATCTTTATCATCGGCTTCTCCGTATCTTCACGCAGGAAGCAAGAGAAAATTACCCCTTTGATGCTTAAAGGAATGTTCACAAACCCCTCACTATCTCCACGCACATAGTCGAACTGGCTTTGTTCGGCTTTAGTCAGAGAAATTAAGGCTGCATGATAGTCCGGATAGACCTTCATTTGTGACAAGACATATCCCATTAGGCGCAAACGGCTTTCTGAATAAGTATTGAACACCTTGCGGTAAATCTCGTCCTTGTCAATACCTTTCGACAACAGTTCGCTGATGATGAAATAGATTTCCCGGTTATTGGAATTGTAAGTAAACCCGCCGGTATCCGTCATCATACCCGTATAGATGCACTCTGCTCCTTCCCTTGAAATGTCACTGAAATAGCCCATACGGCAAATCAGGCGGAAAACCAGTTCCGAAGTGGAAGATATCTCCGGATGGGAAATGATAATCTTGCAGAAATCCTCCGGATGGAGATGATGGTCTATCAGTATTTTTCTTGCCGGGGATGCAAGAACAGCGTCACCCATGGCATCTATACGATGGATAGCATTAAAGTCCAGACAACAAATGACATCCGCCTCGGCAATCAGCTTGTCGGCAAACTCCTTGTAGCGGTCGTACAGAAGGACGTCCTTGCTCCCGGGCATCCATTTCAAGAAGTCGGGAAAGGCGTTCGGCACAATAACATTCGCCGTCTTTCCCTGCGAGCTGAAGAAGTGCCACAAGCCCAGAGAAGAGCCGATGGCGTCCCCGTCGGGACCCACATGTGAAACGATTACTATCTTGTCTGCACGGTCAAACCATTTGGTGAAATGGTCTATCTTGGATTGTTCTATTACTTTGGTCAACATATTTTTATTTACTATTTGACGATTGACTATTTACTATTTGGCGTTTATAACAAATTGAAGGGGCAAAAGTACGAAAAGTTTGTGATTTATAACAATATGCGGTAAGAACCTTTTTGAGAAAGAAGAAGATAGGGAATACCTAAGCGAACGCAATCATTGGCAATCTTATTCTGATAATAGTCTGAAAGAGAAGCGTCAAGCACCACCATGCCCATGGAAAAGAGCGAAGTAAGTTCCTCTATCCCACCTTGATACCCCTTGGAGACATACAGATAATCAACTGAAAGGGGACGGGAAGAGCTCTTGTTTCTCCAACGGTTGTCGGAAAGAAGACAGATGCGCTTACCGGCGTAAGAGACAATCTGGTTGCGCATGGATAAGCCGGAAGTGGTATAATCTCCGGCAACCAGTCGGGGAGTCTCCAGACGCAGGCGGTTCCAATGCGGAGAAAGGACACGGCACAGACGCGGCATATCCGGCAAGCTATCGGTACATGCCAACCAAGAATGACGGTTGTCTGCCATACAATGGACAATGGGACAACCTCTCACGCTATAAAAAGCAATCCTCTGCCGGGGAGCATTGGACATGATGGAAAGGGAATGCCAGGAAACCACTGCCAACAATGCCAGCAACGCAAAGCAGACTCTACGTACCGTAAGGCGTAGAAAGCCATAATATGCCATCCCCAAGAACAGATAGACGAGCAAAACACCCCATATATCCAGCCAAATATCATCAACAGCAGCGCCGGGAAGATGCTCTATCCAGCGGAGCACTTCATTCTGGACATGTACCAATGCCTCTACTACCCTTGCAAACAGATGTTGTACAAAAGGCAGCGGCGTAAGCATCAACAGAAAGACAGCCGAATACAGAACGAGCGACACCATGGGAATTACCCAAAGATTAGTCAACAGAAAATGAGTGGAAAAACGGGAGAAATAGAAAATGACCAAAGGGGCCGTACCCAGCTGAGCCGCCATGGACACTGTCATAAGTCCCCACAAATATCGCAGGAAACGATTGTCAACCTTCCAAAGGGCATATAACTTAGGCTGTACAAGTACAATAGCTGCAACCGCCGAGAATGACAACTGAAAACCGACATCAAACAACCAGACCGGCTTGCACAGCAGCATCAGGAAAGCAGTTGCCGCCAGCGTATTCAGAGTCAGCGGCTTTTCCGGCTGCAAACCGGCAAACGCCAACAAAGAGAACATGATGACCGACCGCACCACCGAGGAAGACAATCCCGTGAAAAAAGCAAAACTCACCAAGAAAAGGACCAGAAGCAAAAGCAACAAAGGTTTCAACCGCCGCCATCGCCTCCACAAAGGACGAAGCACAAACAAGAGCAAAGCATACAGAAACCCTATATGCAATCCCGAAAGTGCCAGTACATGGCTGGCTCCCGAGACAGAGTAGGTCTCCACAATATCATCGCTCAGTTCCTCTTTATCCCCCACCGTCAACGCAGAAAGTACGGCCAATTCATCAGCTTCAAAACCCAAACTCCGGTATAAGCCAACTACTTTCGCCCTATAATCCAGTGCCACCTGGCTGACAGTGCGGGAGGCATCATGCCCCGTCTTCCGCCAATGTCCGTCAGCCACGTAGGCCGTGCCGCTATAACCTTTCCGCCTCAGGTAGCGAGCATAGTCAAACTCGTCGGGATTACCATTGTTCGCCAGAGGAGCAAGCCGGACAGATACCAACAACTCATCACCACGGCACAAAGTGACCGTAGCAGAATCTTTCGGGAAATAAGCCAGAAAAAGATGATTCCGGGGACAACCCGTAACTGTATCCTGCTCCACCTCTCCCAGCAGGGCAACCCTGCACAATATGCTGCGCTCCCTCTCTTCTGGATGCTCGCGGATACAAACCCTATAAACAGCAGGTTTGCCCGAAAAGGGAAATACCGTCTTTCCCTGCTGCCAACTCATCAAGCAGCCCCCCGTACCACCCAAGAAAAGGTATACCGCCGCTCCATACACCCATCCGGTATGCTTGTATCTACCTATAATAAAAAGAAAAAGCAGAAAACCTGCCACATACTCCCATGCAGAAAGCACGTGTGGAAACGCATCTCCACACAAAATACCAACTACCAACGGCATCAACAGTCGAAGGAAAGGATGCCGTTGCCAGCTGTCGATTATCAATCCAGAAGACGGATTACAGATTCCTTAATGCACGGATGGCCTCCTTCGGATCGGGAGCCGAGAAAACGGCATTGCCTGCCACCAGTACATCTGCTCCAGCTTCTACCAGACGCGAACCGGTTTCCAAGTTTACGCCACCGTCCACTTCTATCAAGGCCTGCGAACCGGTAACCGTAATCAATTCACGCAACTCGCGCACTTTATCAAGAGAATGCTCTATGAACTTTTGTCCGCCGAAGCCGGGATTTACGCTCATTATCAGCACCATGTATACATCATTAATAATATCCTTCAACAAGGACACGGGAGTTGCCGGATTAATCGTTACCGCCGGCTGCATCCCTGCTTCGCGGATTTGCTGCACCACGCGGTGCAGATGCGGACAAGCCTCGTAATGCACATTCATGACATGTGCTCCCAGAGCCTTCACCTCCGGAATAAACTTCTCCGGCTGTACAATCATCAGATGCACATCCAAAGGCTTCTGCGACAGTTTTGCCACATACTTCAGTACCGGGAATCCGAAAGAAATATTAGGGACAAACACACCGTCCATGATGTCGATATGTACCCACTCCGCCTCACTTTCGTTAATCATTTCAATGTCTCGTGCCAGATAACCAAAATCGGCAGAGAGAATAGAAGGGGATATGATTGGTTTCATAATGTTATGTTCTAAAGTTTACGAACTTTGTTATGTACAAATATAGAGAAAAGATTTAATTCAGCCTAACATTGGAAATCAAAACTCTCACTGCAAACTTACTGCATACCTTTTGCAGCGTCACTGCAAACGTGTTGCAGTAGCACTGCAAAGCAGTTGCAGTCACACTGCATATTAGTTGCAGCAACACTGCAAAGCGGTTTGCAGTGACGCTGCAAAACGAGTGCAGTAGTTTTGCAGTAGGAAGTCATTGAATGACAATCAGTTATTTCATCACGTATCCTTCCGTCAACCGGAAGCCGCGCAACAGTTCATCCGTTTTCAGTTTCTTCTTGCCCGGAAGCTGGAGGGAGCAGATGCCGACAAAGCCATCTTCGGCAGCAACGCGGATATAGGTCTTCCCGTCTGTCTGCAAGGTTCCGGGAACCAGTTGATGGGATTCCCCTATTTTCTCCGTCTCGAAGATTTTTACCACAACAGATTCTCCACCGGGTTGGACCAGCTCCGTCCAAGCGGCAGGATAGGGAGAAAGGCCGCGTACAAAATCGTAAATACGCTTCACCGGGCGGTTCCAGTCAATACGACAAGTATCTTTGAAGATTTTCGGTGCCGGACGCAGTTCACCCACGACGGCCATTTCTTCTTGAGGAATACTTTTCACTGTACCGGCAAGAATGGCATCTACGGTTTCTACCACCAGGCGACCGCCCAACAGCATCAGTTTGTCGTGGACGATACCCACGTTGTCCGTATCGGCAATGGGTACCCGTACCTGCTGGATAACCTCACCGGTGTCAATCTCATGTTTCAGGAAGAAAGTGGTGATGCCCGTTTCCGTATCACCATTAATCACCGCCCAGTTGATGGGGGCTGCGCCGCGATACTGCGGAAGCAGGGAAGCATGCAGGTTGAAGGTGCCCAATCGCGGCATGTTCCATACCACCTCCGGCAACATGCGGAAGGCAACGACTATCTGCAAATCGGCCTTCCATGCACGCAACGCCTCCACAAAAGCCTCATCCTTCAGCTTCTCCGGCTGAAGAAGCGGAAGATTATGTTCCAGTGCATACTGTTTCACCGGAGAGAATTGGAGCTTATGTCCCCGTCCGGCAGGCTTGTCGGGCATCGTAATGACACCCACCACATTGTAACCTCCTTCTACCAGACAACGAAGAGCCTCCACCGCAAAGTCGGGAGTACCCATATATACAATCCTCAAATTCTTCTTTTCCACCATTTCATTTACAATTTACCATTTACAATGTACCATTTGCGAGGCAACTCATTTGCCCATTTACAATTTACCATTTACAATGTACGAAGCATCTTCTTTGCGATTTACAATGCCCCATCACCCCGAACGGCAAATAGTAACTTGTAAATAGTAAAATAGTAAATACCAAAAAGTCCTCAGTCTTCTGAAAAATGTACCAATACTTCACGGTACGAGTTGAATATCTTCGACTTGGACACGAAGCCCAAGTATTTGTTTTCCGCATCCACCACCGGCAGATTCCACGCCTTCGTATCATCAAAGGTGCGCATCACCTGCTCCATACTGTCCGTATCATACAGACGTGCCGGAGCCGAAGTCATCAGTTTTCCCACCGTGAAGCGATGATATAACTCCTGGCGGAACATAATGTTCCGGATATCGTCCAACAAGACAATGCCAATCAACACCCCTTCCTTATCCGTCACGGGAAAAACATTGCGATGCGAGGCGGAAATAGCCTTTACCAGTTCACCCAAATCCATTTCGGGATGCACGGTCACAAAATCCTTTTCCACCACATTCTCCATTTTCATCAGGGTAAGGATAGCCTTGTCCTTATGGTGCGTCAACAGTTCTCCTTTCTTGGCCAAACGCATGGAATAGATACTATGAGGCTCGAACATGATGATGGTAAGATAGGAACTGACGGAAACAATCATCAGTGGCAGAAACAGGTCGTATCCTCCCGTAAGCTCGGCTATGAGGAACACGCCGGTCAGCGGAGCGTGCATGACCCCACTCATGACCCCCGCCATTCCCATCAAGGCAAAGTTCTTCTCGGGCAGATAAGCCGTCATCTCTATTTCATTGCTGAAATGTGAAAAGACAAAACCGGCAATACAACCCAGATACAACGAAGGTGCGAAGATACCGCCGCAACCGCCACCGCCATTCGTGGCACTCGAAGCAAAGACCTTAAACAGAATAATCAGTATGAGGTATATCAGCAACAGGTTGCCGTGCCCGTAGAAGAAGGAATTATTCATCACCGTGTCCCATTCGGCATTGCTCATCCCATTCAGCAACAACTCTATCGTATCGTAACCTTCGCCATACAACGGAGGAAAAAGGAATATCAAGATACTCAGCATGGCACCACCCATTATCAGCTTCTTATATGGAGTTCTCAACCTTCCGAACACGCCTTCCACAGAGTTCATGGCCCGGGTAAAATAAAGGGAAACCAATCCACAGAAGATACCCAGCATAATGACATACGGAATACGCTCCAATTCGAAAGCTTGGTCCAGATGGAATTTGAACATGGCATCCGTACCCGTCACGATATAGGAAACAGTTGCAGCCGTCACCGCAGATATCAGCAACGGCAACAAGGAGGACATTGTCAAATCTATCATCAGTACCTCCAGCGTAAATACCAGACCGGCAATCGGCGCCTTGAAAATGCCTGCAACCGCACCGGCAGCACCACATCCCACCAATAGCATCAGCGTACGATGCTCCATCTTGAAGATGGTTCCCAGATTGGAACCGATAGCCGAACCCGTCAGCACAATAGGCGCCTCCGCCCCGACCGAACCACCGAAACCGATGGTAATGGAACTGGCTATGATGGACGACCAAGTGTTATGCCGTTTGATGCGTCCCTGCCGCCGCGAGATGGCGTATAGGATTTTGGTAACACCATGACTGATGTCGTCCTTCACCACGTAGCGGACAAACAATCCGGTCAGGAAGATACCCACTACCGGATAGACCAGATAAAGGTAGTTGGCTTCCGTCGCATTGAAATTATCCGTCAGGAAGTTCTGTATCCAGTGTATGATGACTTTCAGTATCAGTGCGGCGAATGCCGTAAAGATACCTACAAGAAAACTGAGAATCAGTATGAACCGCTTTTCCTTGATATTCTTTTCGCGCCATATGATGAAGCGCTGCAACAAACTCCTCTTGTCCTCTGCCATTTTTCCTTTTATTCGCGAATAATCTTAATGACTCCACCCTTGCCCAACTTGATGATACTGGACGGTTTCGGGCGTCCCGTTTCCTCCTGGCGGTATCCTACTATATAATCCACCGCAGACTTGATGTCTTCACTTATTTCACTGAAGTTACCGGGAGACGGTTGCCCGCTGACATTGGCAGAAGTAGAGACTATCGCCTTGCGGAACTGCTGACAAAGCCGTTTTGAAAATGCCTCACTGGTGACACGGATACCTACACTACCATCTTCGGCAAGCAAGTTAGGAGCCAGATTACGCGCTCCGGAATAAATTATGGTAAGGGGCTTGTCAGCCAGTTCTATCAAATCCCAGGCAACCTCCGGAACATCCTGCACATAGAAATCCACCTTTACCGGAGAATCTACCAATACCAGCATCGCCTTACTGTCAGAGCGTTGCTTGATTTCATATACACGGCGCACCGCTTCTTCATTGGTAGCGTCACAACCTATACCCCAAATCGTATCTGTCGGATACAGAATTACCCCGCCCTCGCTCATTACCTGGCAGGCTTTTTTGATGTCTTCTATCATTTCTTGATATATAAGTTCACGGATTAACACGCAAAAATAGTATTTTTGCAGCGATTATAAACAAAGTTTAAGAGAAAACAATGGAAGAAATTCAATTTAACCACACCCTGCCCATACAATTACGCTTTAATGACATCGACAAATTCGGCCATGTAAACAACACTGTTTACTTCTCTTTCTATGATTTAGGAAAAACAGAATACTTCGCTTCCGTATGCCCGAATGTAGATTGGGAAAAGGATGGCATTGTTGTCGTCCATATCGAAGCAAATTTCCTTGCACAAATTTATGGTTCGGACCATATTGCCGTGCAAACAGCCGTTACCGAAATAGGGACCAAGAGTTTCCATCTGGCACAGCGTGTCATCGATACGGAAACTCAAGAAGTAAAATGCGTTTGTACTTCCGTCATGGTAGCCTTCGACCTTGCCAAACACGAATCCAAGCCACTGGAAGAAGAATGGGTTGAAGCAATCTGCAAATATGAGGGAAAAGATTTGAAGAAAAAGAAATAAAATCCTATATTTGTCAATTAAGCTAACATTTGTATAAGTAACAATCAGTTACATTTAGTCAACTGCTATGATTCGATTGATATTATTGACCGATTTTACAGAGTCCTTTTCGTACAATCTGCTAAAGGGGGTATTGGCCTATTCCAAAAGCCATGAGCCATGGGTAGTATGCCGTATGCCGCCCTCCTACAAAAACAGTCATGGTATAGAAGGAGTCTTGAAATGGGCAAAGACATGGCAGGCAGATGCAATCATCGGCAGATTTGACAATGATGACAATGTGGAGCTATTCCGTGAAAACGGAATTATCGCGTTGGCCCAGGATTATAAATCAAGGTTCAGCAATATTCCAAACATCACCGGCGATTACCGCAAGACCGGCAGAATGGCAGCAGAGTTTTTTCTGAGTAAAGGCTTTCAGAATTTCGCATTCTACGGTTATCGCGATACGGTATGGTCACAAGAACGTTGCGAGGGTTTCTATGAATGTATAGCAGCCCAAGGGTTTGGAAACAATTTCTATTCTTATCAGGACCAATCCCTTGATGACTTATGGTTTTATGAGGCACCGCCCCTGCTCAATTGGTTAAAGTCATTGCCACAACCTACGGCACTCATGGCTTGCGATGACAATCAAGGCAACCGCATTACGGAAATCTGTAAAGTCAACAACATCAGAGTGCCCGACAAGATAGCAATATTAGGAGTCGACAATGATGAGATTATATGCAATCTTTCAGACCCTCCCCTATCCAGTATCAGCCAAAACATTGTAAGAGGCGGATTTGAGGCAGCCGCCCTCATAGAACATCTATTGAATGATGAGGAGGCCACTTATCAGGACGTTGTGCTCCAACCGGTTAATATCATCAACCGGCTTTCGACCGACTTCTATTCTACCACCGATACCCATATCCAAACCGCTCTGAAATATATCCATCAGAATATAGCGGCTGATATCACTGTATCGGATATAGTGAAACAGGTACCATTATCACGCCGTTTATTGGAGATTCGTTTCAAGCAAGTCACCCAGCAGTCCATCCACAAATATATCTTCAACCTTAGGATGGAACGCTTTGCCCAATTGCTGTTGGCCAGTGATGCTCCGATTGCAGATGTGGCGGAACAAGTCGGAATAAACAACCTGAAGAACTTGTCCCGCCAATTCAAAGCTTTGAAGAAAATCTCTCCCAATGAATATCGGAAAGAGTACCGGACAAAGAGTTACCAGCGCTGATTTAATCCGGTACAAACAACATGGTATCAGGCAACACGGTTTCCAGAACATTCCGTCCCGAATACCCGACTTCCAATTCCTGGCCCATGTAATCTTCGAAATACAGCAGGTGCAACTCGTGGTATCCTGCTTCAAGAGCAACTTTCCCTTCGGCACGGCGTCCGCTGTGTCCGCCGTCGTTATCAACAATCAATTTACCGTCTATGTATAGTTTAGAACCATCATCGGAAAAAGTATAGAAACGGTATACTCCCCTTTCTGGAATTTTCACCAACGTACGGAAATCATAAGCAAAATGATCAGGGACGGCTGCTTCTTCAATCGAGAAGTTCTTCATCACCCCTTCCTTCACTTTATTGCAGGCGGCAATATCGGCAACACGTTTACATTTGCCTTCATAATAGGTATATGCCACACCCTGCTTCTTGGGAGAAGTTCCCGTAGCCGGCAAATAAGCCATACTCTGCTCCTCATCCGAATTCAGACCTGAAGGGTAATAGTAGGCAGCCTCCCTGCCCGAAGGAGTGGAAATCCATGTGTCAAATTTGAATTGGTCTTCGTACAGTTCAATGATACGGGCTCCTCTCGTCAACTCTCCATACGCATCCGCACCGGTCACCCGTCCGTATCCCAATGCAATACCTTTATCTATTCCTATAAAGTCGTTATCATGGTCATGTCCCACAAATACTCCCATTACATCCCTCATGTCAAGGAAGGCAGCAAACATACCGGAATTGATGTTAGCGGAGGCAACTCCACCTTCTTTGTCATTGCCATAAGTTTTCCCGTCACCTCTGATTTCGTTGTATTCAATCAGCGGAATATGGAAAAAGGCCAAAGCAGGGACGGGATTACCACCGTTTTTCTCCGCAAAGTGTTTACTTTGCTTTCTGTACCATTCTATTTGGTCGAAATGAATCCAGTCGTAAGCACCATAGATTTTATTAGGCTGATAGTCGTTGGAATCCATGCAATAGAGCAATGCCTCTACCTGGTCCTTCTTCTCCGGACTATAAATAGGAATCACGCAATTGCCGCATCCCATAATATCTTCAGGGCCTTTTGCCCCCACATAGTAGGGAGACTTCAAGAGGAAATCATAGATTTCATTGCGCGTCAAGTATTCGGCATCATGGTTTCCCATCATCACCACAAAAGGCATCTTGGCCTCATTGAAAATAGCCACTACGCTTTTCCATCCATCCATAGCAGGGTCATCGGTCACCACATCCCCACTCAGTACAGCAATGTCCGGATGTTCGGCTGCCAGGACAGCACGGATAGTAGCTGCCGTTTCGGCACACTTTGCAGAACCCGGCATCCAGTGCAAATCTGTAAACTGTGCTACTACAAACTTGCCATCCTTAAAAAAGAATTGCTTCTGCGCAAAAGCCGTTACCGGCATACAGCCCAACAGTACAACTAAAAGAACAACTATTTTCTTCATCATTTCTTGAGATTAATATATTTCTATTTCATCTATTGCCAACTCACTCTGCAACCCTTCATGAAAATATCCTTTCGGGCACAAGCCACCACTCAATAATTCCAAGCGGACAAATGCAGCTTCCGTTTCGGCAAATGAAAGAGATGCCGGGAAGCGGGTACCTTCCGTCAAGGTAAAATCATAAGTCAGCCGTTTAGTGCCCACCGGAATAAAAGTCTGACCATCCATTGAAACAGAGGCACCCATCGCTCTTGCCGGCCATATCTCATTTACCGGCCGCCATAAAGAAGAAAAGGCAACTTCCTTGACTTTTTGAGGTTTCTTCAGTTCCACTACAATCTGTACGGTATCCTGGTAGAAGCTAATCCAGCGACGCATGTCGCGGGCATAGCCACGTCGTCCATCAGTCAGCCCGAAGCCTTTATTCAAGTGTTCCCATCCTGCTTCAGGATTACAAGTATAGTCACATCCGGTTGCCTTGTTTACAGCAAAACTCTTGCGGGTCACTTTCCCCAGCGGCTTACCGTCTCTGTAAACTGCCGAATAAACAGTTGCATCCTCGTCCAACGGTATCGGAGTCTCATAAAGGGAAGATGAAGTGTTGACCGTTGAATCATTTACGGCATAGTAAATATCAGCATCCGGACAGAAGGTGTTCAAAGTCACCTCATAAGTCTGTTGCGACTTGTTCCACGCACCAGTCTGATTGACTTCATAGAAGTTGCGGCAAGCATTCACTCCGCAATCATCCAATCGTTCAAACTCCTTATCCAGCCTGCGGGCAAACGATTCGAAGTCCTTATGTTCCGGCAGTGTCCATTGCACCTCTGACATAGCCAGCAAACGGGGGAAAGCCATATATTCAAAATACTCGGGATTCTGTATATACTCTCCCCAGATATTGGCTTGTACACCTATTATATAAGCTTGTTCTTCCGGAGTCAGCTCGGCAGGAAGCGGGTTATAATTGTACACCGTATCCAACGGAAGGAAACCGCCGATAGCCAACGGGGCAAATTCCGGACTTTCCTGGTAGTAATCCAAATAACACTTTTTGCCGGGTGTCATAATGACCTTATGCCGTTGGTGAGCCGCTTCGATGCCTCCTTTTTCGCCACGCCATGACATGACGGTAGCATTAGGGGCAAGCCCTCCTTCCAGAATCTCATCCCACCCGATGATGTCACGCCCTTTGCTGTTCACAAATTGCTCAATCCGATGGATAAACCAACTTTGCAGAGCTTCTTCATCGGGCAGACCTTCCCGCTTCATCAAATGCTGGCAATGGGCACACTTCTTCCATGCTTTCTTGGGGCACTCATCTCCACCAATGTGGATATAATGGCTGGGGAAGAGTTCCATAACTTCCGTCAGCACATCTTCCAGAAACTCAAAAGTATGCTCTTTGGGACAATAGACCTCATCAAAAACATCAAAATAATCACGCACCACATAAGTCTTTCCCAGTCCGCAAGAAAGTTCCGGATAGGAAGCCAGTGCTGCGGATGCATGTCCCGGCATTTCAATTTCGGGAATGACCGTAATGAAACGGTCGGATGCATACTTCACAATTTCCTTTATTTCTTCCTGCGTATAATAGCCTCTCTTTTCTTTTCCATCGTAACGCCGTGGAAAATAATAATCAGAGTGTCCTATCTGAGTCTGTTTACGATAAGAACCTATTTCAGTCAGTTTCGGGTATTTCTTTATTTCTATTCTCCATCCTTGGTCATCTGTCAGATGAAAATGGAATTTATTCAATTTATAGAATGCCATCAAATCAAGAAACTTCAGCACTTCCTCTTTTGGCAGAAAATTACGTCCTACATCCATCATAGCCCCACGATGAGGAAAACGGGGAGCATCCGTAATGCTGACAGCAGGAATCCTAATCTTTTCCTCGTATTTCCGGTCACCATCATAAATGGCTGCCGGCATGAGTTGCAGCAAAGACTGGACACCATAAAAAAATCCGGCGGCAGTTTCATTGGAAGATATATTTATCCTATCGGAAGAAACCTCCAATGTATAGGCCTCATCGGGCAAGGAATTATCTATGGATAAGCAAATATCAGCCTTTCCCGTTTCCGAAATACCCTTCAGCGTTACAGAAGTGTTTTTCAACGCATCCTCCAAATAATGAAAAACTTTCATCGCGGCTTCCCCGGAAGGGACAGCCACTGTTTTTTCCCCTTGCAGGACATACACTCCCTGCATTGGAGCAAGTTCATTCGGCATGGGTATAATACCATAGTTTGTCGCTACATCATCAGCCACTCTCCCACAAGAGAGAAAAAAGAATGACATAGCCAGTAACCAATATCTTATCTTCATAGTATTTGGGATAATAAGTTGGGATATTCCTTGACTGTCTTCAGTATCAGTTCACCGAACAAAGTATTTGTCCAGGCAAACCAGGAACGAGTAAAGTCCGCGGCATCCTCCGAATGGAAAGACTCATGCATAAAGCCCGTCCCCCCGTCCGTATCACGAAGTTGCTTCAGACAAGCACGTATTTCTTCGGAATCATCCGTTGTAAAAGCCTTCATAATGATGCTCATCGGCCAGATATAATTCAGTCCCACATGAGGGCCTCCTACCCCTTCGCCGGCTTTTCCTTTAAAGAAATAAGGATTATTGTCACTCCATATCATTTTGCGGGTATTCTGGTAAATCGCATCTTTAAAAGAGCAATAACCCAGATAAGGCGCAGCCAACAAACTGGGTACATTGGCATCGTCCATACAAAGCGCGTTACCAAAACCGTCGACCTCAAAAGCATAAATACGTCCACAAACCGGATGATTGAAAGTACCATACCTGCGGATAGCTGCATCCACTTCATCTGCCAGTGCTATACATTCGCCGGAGAAGTCCTTGTTTCCATAAACTTTATCCTCTATCTCAGCCAATTGGCGCAATGACACAACCGCAAACATATTAGAAGGAATCAGAAAACCGTATTGTGTAGCATCATCTGACGGACGGAAAGAAGAAACGATTAAGCCGACCGGCTTTACCGGTGCCCCCCATCCGTTGTTAATCTGCGAATCTGTAGGGCGGTCGCAATCGCGCGTAAAGCTATAAGGTCCTAAGTCTTGTTTCCTCTGTTGCTCTTTAAAGGTCTTGACCACCAGCAGCATAGCTTTATGCCAATTTTCATCGAACACAGACGTGTCTTCCGTGTATTGCCAATAATGATAGGCCAAACGAATGGGATAGCACAAAGAATCTATCTCCCATTTGCGTTCATGCAGTTCCTTAACCATATGTTGTGTATGGTCGGTTTCCCAATAGCTGCCCAACGGCCCGTCGTTGAAGGCATTGGCATACGGGTCTATCAAGATACATTCAGTCTGTCTGTTGACAAGTCCTGCCACCATCAGCTGCAAGTCCTTATCTTTCTTCATCAACGGCAGATAGGGCCATACTTGCGCTGAAGAGTCGCGCAGCCACATGGCATCTATATCACCTGTAATGACGAAAGTATCTGGTCGGCCATTTTTCACTCTATATCTGACAGTAGTGTCAAGCGTATTGGGAAAACAGTTCTCGAACATCCAACGCAACTTCTCGTCCTTTATTTTAGGCTTTGCTTCTTCAATGGCAGCATCTACTGCCTTCGAAATGAAGCTCCTTTTGCTTGCAGAAGGACGCAACGAAACATATCTCCGGCTCAAAATCCCGGATGAAGATAATACGGAAGCGGGCTGAAAGGTCATAGCAGCCAAGGCAAGCCCGCCAGTCTTCAGAAATTGGCGTCTTGACATATTGTTTTTCATGATTGATGTCTTCTTTAATAGGTATGCTTACCGGATGTCACATTTATCTTTTTCTCTTTTCCACCATAGAGTACACACAGTTCAAAATCTATATTGGAATCTACTGTAATACGAGGTTCATCACTTGCCGAACGGCGTGCCTCAGCTTTTAAGGAGATAAGCCCTTCCGGACCAAAAGGATAGCGTTCTATGCCGTTAGTCTCCGTCAAATTCATATCCCAGATAATCTGCTTTTTGGCATAATCTCCCCGAATACCGATAATAAATTCTATCAATTCGGCAATAGGAGGAAGTCCTGCCCAACCCACAAAATTATCCCTTGCCATAAATCCCGGCTCAGCACTTTCCGGAGCATAATATTCCCAAAAAGTTCCAGTCTTCTTATAGACCTCAAATACCTGGGCATAATGATTCAAACAAATCTCCCGTGCCAGTTTACCATAACCTTTCTGCACAAGACCCTGCATCACCATGTAATTAGTTCCCGGCCATACGCCACCCTGCCAATAACGGCCATTCTCCTTGTACTTGGGATTATCGGCAGACAAAGAAGGAATACGGTGTTTCCGGTTGAATGTGGCAGGATTATCCAATTCCTTCACCATGCGGTCCAACTGTACAGAATCCAATACATCAGTAAACAGAGCCCAATAGGCACCTATTCCCTTGGTTGTACAGAGCGTACCGTCAGCATACTGGTCGTAGAGGAAACCGGTCTTTTCATCCCAAAGATTGTCATGGATATATTTTCCCAGCATCTTGGCTTCGTCTTCAAACTCTTCTATCTCTTGCCAACGTTCCAGATAAAATCCCATCTCAAGTAGTAAATTGGCAGTAAATAATTGCTGTAGGTTTGTATCCAGCCAAATCATATGCCCGTGACTGTAGATAGGGCTATATTCCGACGGAACACGGGGCATATTATCCATACCGGTTCCCCATCCGCTTGACCAGTAGGTTCCATTTCTCCAGGTATGGTTCAATTTCAGCCACTTATAATAAGCACAAAGTACCGGAAATATCTTGTGCAGGCGTTCCGTATCACCAAACTGATGGAAATAGACCATCTCACACCAAGGCATCAAGTTCGGTCCGGTACTCACCGGATCATAGCGTTCGAAGCAATCGGCACCATCCGCCTTTATTTCACGGCAAATGAAACCGTCGGGATGCTGCTTGGCGTAAAAGTTGTTCAGCGTATTCTGGAAAGGAAAGAAACGGGTACCATAACGGGCAAACATCAGAATGAAAGAGGAATCCCACATAAAGATATTACCATTATAAGCTGTATCCAAATAGCTTGAGACAAAACCCGAGCCTGCTTGAGGAGCACGGATATTGCCGATAGCTATTTCCCATGCCTTCCAATACATTTCAAGTTCTTTCTCGTGTCCGCCCCAAATGGGATTGGGAAGAATCTGCCGGGCTTCCTCGAAGCTTTTCGGCACAATCGTCTCAGGTTTTGCCACACGATATTCGTTTTCTGTGACCAACGGTTCTTTTACATACGTATTTTTATAAGGCAAATGATACTTTTCATCATTGCCACAGCTCTGGGCATTGAGCGACGAACCCGCCGAGAGCGACAACAGACCTGCCAATAAAACATGTTTCAGCATGGGAAATAGAGTTATTTGGTTATAATTTAAGCAACTTCTTTATTTTATCAAAGATGGCCGTATTCTCATAGATTCCGGTAAAATCTTCCGCTCCGGGACCAAAAGCATATACAGGCACCATCACACCGCTATGGCTGCCGGTGGAAAACTTGCAGACAATCTTGCCTTGTTTCAAATCGCCGTCCACAAGCGTAAGTCCTCCGGTTTCATGGTCGGCCGTCACTACAACCAGCGTTTCGCCGTCCTTGGCAGCCCATTCATAGATAGCTCCGATGGTACGGTCAAAGTCGTGCGTTTCCTGCATCAGCAAGTCCAGGTCGTTGAAATGTCCGTAATCATCCAACTGCGAGCCCTCTATCATCATGAAGAACCCTTTCTTGTTCTGATTCAGTAATTCGATACCTTTCAAGGATGCACGCGCCAAGAGGTCGCCACGCTCTGCCGGAAGAGGTGTATCCTTTGGATAAGGCACTGCAAACACCTTGCCACTCCCTATAGCCGCCAGTTCGTCCCAAGTGCGGGGTGTCTGGAAGCCCTTCGTACGCAGTTCTTCAAACAAATTGCGTCCGTCCTTCCGGTTCTCGAAGTATTGTGCACCGCCACCAAACACATAGTCGGCCTTGCAATCCACATATCCCGTCACCACATCCTCTTCTGCATCCCTGTCCTTGTTGTGACAGCAGAAGTCGGCAGGAGTGGCATCCCACAGGCGGCAGGTCACTGCCAGACCCGTTGATTTTCCTTTTTCCGAAGCCAAATCAATCAGAGATTTCAAAGGTCGCCCTTCCGTATCCACTCCCACATAGTGGTAATTGGTCTTTTGTCCGGTGGCAATCGCCGTTCCTCCGGCACCGGAGTCCGTAATCAGCTTGTCGGCACAATAAGTCTTAGACAAACCCACCGCCTGGCAGTTGTCCAGAAAAAGCTTTCCCCTGTTTGCGGTCCATGCCGAATAGACGTGCATCAAGCTCATCCCGTCGCCAATCATCAGGATGACGTTCTTCACCTTCTTGCCTTGCGGAGGTGTTATTTTGGTCACTTCATACGGTTGTTCCAACACGTAGGTCTGTTCTTTGTCACGGCGGCTTTGTGCCGATGTTCCAACGGGCAGCAACACGATTGCCAAAAGTGCCCATACACTTATCTTTGCTATTCTTTTCATCTTTTTATTTTTTATTTTTCACCACAAATTTCCAGATTGACACAAATTCTTCTCTTAATTCATAATTCAAAAAAACTCTGTGTCCTCTGTGGTGAATTACGACATATCATTTCATTCTACCGTCACCAGCACCGGAGCATGGTCCGACAAGAAAGCCCCGTTTTCCGTCTCGGCCAGCACACCATATTTCAGCACTTTCCATCCGTTGCCCACAAACACATAATCTATCAGTGAACGACGTTCGTAGGGAATGCTGCCGAAATCGTGGAAACTCCATGCAGGTCCATATACCACGGGCGACACCGTGCGTGCATCCGTCAGATGTCCCGGGTCTTCCGGGTTGGTGATATGCTTGATGACATCCGACTCCGGTGTAGAGTTAAAGTCTCCGGTCAGCACCACCGGCATCCCGTTACCCAATTCTTTCACTTTATTCAAGATAAGGCTGATTCCCTCGCGGCGTGCCACAACGCCCACATGATCCAAGTGCGTGTTCATGGCCAGGCACTCCTTGCCCGAAACCTTGTCCTTCAATTTCGCCCATGAGGCAACACGTTCACAAGCACCGTCCCAACCTTTGGAACCTGCCACTTCGGGCGTTTCGCTCAGCCAGAATGTGCCGGAATCAAGTACCTCAAAACGCTCTTTCTTATACCAGAGCGCGCTATATTCTCCTTTTTCCTTACCATCTGTGCGACCCACACCTATCACTCCATAATCCGGAAGGCGCTGCTGCAAGTCCTGCAACTGGTTGTGCAGCACCTCCTGCGTGCCCACAATGTCCGCATCATAAAAGCGGATGGCATTGGCCGCACGGTCTTTCCTGTACTGCCAATTGTTCAGGCTGTCTTCCGGATTGTCATACCTTATATTGAAAGACATCACATTCATAGTAGATTCCTGTACGGCAGGCTTGTCCTGTTTCTCCTGTCCGCACGATGCGAGCAGAAGCGGGAAAAGTAATAAAGCTATTTTCTTCATGGTTATCTGTTTTTTGACTATTTCACATACAATGCAGAAGCAGGAATAGGTGACAGCTCCTGTGCCGAAGGAAGTTTCCAGCCCCAACCCAGCTCTTCTCCTTCGTAATCCTCAAAGTAATACAGCTTGTAAGCATGGAATCCTTTCTTCAGTGCCACAGCCCCCGTAGCAGGAATAGCGGCGTGCGAACCATCGTTATTCACCACCATCTCATCATCAATGTACAATACGCTGCCATCATCCGAACGAGTCATAAAGGTGTAGATTCCATCTTCGGGCACCTCTATCAAGCCGGAGAAGATATAGCCGAAGTGGTCTTCCTGACGTGCCTCCTTGATGGAAGGTTCTGCCATGATACCGGTGTCAAGTAACGGACTCTTCTCTATATCCGCCACCTTCCGGTAAGTACCCTCGAAATATTTGTAGGATGTGCCGTTCCGCACAGGACGGACGGCAAGTGCCGGTTTCATCTCAGCCTTGGTGGCCATGATGGAGAGTGTATGGCTTGGGCGGAATCCGTCCTTGAACCCTTTCGCCTTTATGGGAGTCGTCCTATCCAGTTCCAGCGGCTTCTCATAGAGCGGTGACAGTTCTGTAGGTTCGCTTCCATCCAGCGTATATCTCACTTCCGCTCCTGCCGTTACCGTGACCAGTGCTACCGTAATCTTGTCCATAAACAGATTCAGGTCTTTGTCCACGTATGGCACAGATACCACCTTTTCTTTCGTATAAGAGTAAGGTGCCGATTCTTCCGAAACTCCCCGGGACATGTCCGGCTTGTCTGTCAGCGTAAAACGCAATTCGCCCCCTTCCATCAGCTGTTCATAGGTAATGAAGTTACCCTCTATGGCTTCTCCATTCAGTTCTACCTTGTTTACGTAGATATTCTTTTCCGGATTGTTGGCAAGCACAGACAATGTCTTTCCGTTGGCCAGCCTTATCACCGCCTTATCAAACAGCGGCGTGGTCAGTGCAAATTCATTGCTACCGGGACACACGGAATAGAAGCCCAGACTTGAAAGGATGTACCATGCCGACATCTGCCCGCAATCTTCGTTACCGATGATGCCTTCGGGAGTGGGTGCATACATCTCACGCAGCAACCGGCGTGTCAGCTCCTGGGTTTTCCAAGGCTGGCCGACATAGTCATACAGATAAGCGATATGATGGCTCGGCTCATTGCCATGCACATACTGGCCTATCAAGCCGGTGATGTCCGAAAGTTCCCCTTCCAGCTTCAAGTCCGAAGAGAATATGGAATCGAGTGCCACTACAAACTCATCCTTGCCGCCAAACAGCTGCATCATGCCGTTCACATCATGCGGCACAAAGAAACGATATTGCCAGGCAGTGGCCTCCGTATAGGCACGTCCCACCGCCAACGGCTTGAACGGTGCTTCCCAATTGCCATCCATCCGTTTGGGACGGAAAAACTTGGTAGCCCCATCAAACACATTCACATAGTTTTGCGAACGTGCAATGAATGTCTTGCAAATATCTTCTTTCCCCATCTCTTGCGCCATGCGGGCTATGCACCAGTCATCGTAGGCAAATTCCAGCAGGCAAGAAATAGATTCCCGCTTGATGTTCGAGGGGATGAAACCGTTCCGCACATAGTAGTCCGCCCCTTTTTCGTTCTTCTCGGCAGAGGCTACCATTGCTTCCAGCGCTTTCTCGGCATCAAACCCACGAATGCCTTTCAGATAAGCATCTGCTATGACAGAAGCGGAGTGATAGCCTATCATCGTCCCCGTCTCCCCGGCAGAAAGGGGCCAGATGGGAAGTTCGCCCGAAGCGTCATAAATATCCAGGAAAGAGTTCACCATGTCATTCACCAATCCGGCATCGAGTAGTGTCATCAGCGGATTCCAAGCACGGAAAGTGTCCCACAAGGAGAAAGTGGAGTAATGCTTCCTGCCCTCGGGCATCCTGCCTGTCGTCATGTCGTGACGGCGATACTCACCATTCACATCGCTCACCACATTGGGCACCACCATCGAATGATACAAAGCCGTATAGAAAATCTTCCTGTCGTCCGCATTGCCGCCTTCTACCGCAATGGTGGAGAGTGCCTGTTCCCAAACAGTACGGGCAGCACTGCGCACGGCATCGAAATCGAAATCTGCCACTTCGGATTCCAAATTTTCACGTGCATTCTTTTCGCTGACAACGGACAGCCCGACTTTTGCCACCAACGGTTCTCCGTCGCTGTTGTCAAAAGCCAAGCAAGCCTGCAAGTGGGTACCGGTCAATTTTGCCTGTGCAGCAACCGGTTTCCGTTCCTGCACAAAGTCCACCGTCTTAAAAGGTTTAGAGAATTGCGCCACGAAATAGACATACTGGTTATCCGTCCATCCCCTAGTGCGGCGCATACCGGCAATCTCATGGTCGGACGTCTGTTCCAGTGTAGCTTCATAGATATGTTCGTTATCGAGCAGGTGTGCCAAGTCGATGATGACAGCCGCTTCCTTTCCAGCGGGGAATGTGTAGCGGTGCACACCGGCATGGGCGGTTGCCGTCAGTTCTGCCTTTATGCCTTCTTCTTTCAGCACGACGGAATAATATCCGGCGGAAGCCTCCTCTTCCTTATGGCTGAAAGCCGCAGGAGGACAAAGCGTTTCGACCGTCAAGTCCGGCTTTTGTGTAGTGGGGCGAAACAGGACGTCGCCCAAGTCAATGCAGCCGGTGCCGCTGAGGTGGGTATGCGAAAATCCCTTCAAAGTGGTGTCGTCATAGTGGTACCCCGCACAGGCATCCCAGTTTCCGGCACGCGTGTCGGGACTCAGTTGCACTGCCCCGAAAGGCACAGTCGCCCCCGGATAGGTATGTCCGTGGAAGCCGGTACCGATGAACGGGTCTACGCAATCAACAGGCTGTTTCACATCGGACGAACAAGCCCCACACACTACACCGACAAAAACGGCATACAGAAGTTCTTTCAAGTTCATTGAGATGAATGTTTTTCAAGTTATTGTTTACGATGTTTTCCTACTCTTACAGACACAAAAGTACATAAAAAGCATGAGTTTTTTACACCGCCATAATAAAGAAATCATTTTTTTCTTCAGAGGAAAGACAACAAAACCTTCCCATATAAAAAAATTCTGCAAGAGCCGATATGCCACGCACACCAACCCTTGCAGATCAGACCAATGGCAATGAGGTCTATTTTATCATTCCACACCCGGTTCAATGGCCAGACAATAATCTTTCACATTGCCGGACACTGAATTTGTGGTAGTCTCACGAAGAACCCACGATTTGTCTGCAACCATAAAGATAGCATATTCTCCGGCTGCAATATCAGCTTGGCTAAACTTTACGTTGCTAATGGACTCTGCAACACTCTTCAAGTCCTCCACAAGATTGCTTTTCACAGTACCAATCAACACACCATTGTGCCTGCTGTCCACAACGGTTCCCAGTGCCGATTTTGCAGCATTTATCTGCTCTTTAGAGCTAAAACGTGCCGTAGCGAAAGGCACCAATATGTCCTTCTGGTTCTCCTTCACCATACTCTTGCACATAATGCTGATAAACTTGATGAAGCAATCGTTACTCATCTTGAATCCTTCTTCAGCATTGTTCTTGTGATTGTACAAGATGAGAGAGCCTTCCGTAGCAATGCCATTTCCATTCTTAACAACCTTATTCAATGCATAACCGGGAAAACGGCTGGTGGCAAAAGAGATATGAGTGGCCACATTGCTGCCACCGCTTACGTCCGCACGGTCTATCACACCAATGGAACAATCCTCGCCCAACGCGTTGATATGATTGACAATCGCATCGGTTTCCCCGATGTTGGCGTCATTCAGTGCCGACAAAAAGTGGACTTCCACGCTTCTGGTTTTATTCCAGTCGGAGTTAGCGTTCTCTTCCTGCTTGATATTGCCCACTCCAAGGTCCTCTGCGATGCAGGAGCCTGCCAGTACTGAGCAGAACCCCAGTGCGGCGAATGTATATAATATATTCTTTTTCATATCGTTATCGTATTACTTTTTAAGTTCAACCTCAACTATTACCGGATCATGGTCAGAAAGCTTTCCTGCATCCACTGACTTTTCACTAATTTTATTCCAGCCGCCTTTGGAAGCAAAGATATAATCTACCCAATGGTTTCCTACCTGGTCAAATTTAGTTCCAATAAGCCCTATGGGCGAAGCGCTGGGATAAACGTTCAAGTCACCGGCCAGAAGAGCAGGCACCTTGGTATCGTTCAAGAATGCAATCAATGCTTCTGCCTGTTCCTGCTGCCCTCCGGTATGGTCGAAGTGAGTGGCAACCACAGCAATGATGTCGCCCGAAGGCAACGCCACCTCGGCAACCACGGCACCACGCTGGTCAGAAGAACCTGCCGGACGGGGAAGCTGCATTGTACGAGAAGCGATAATAGGGTATCTGCTCAAAATGGCGTTACCATAAAGCTCGTTCATGCAATAGGTATAGTTCTCTTCGGGGTTTTGTCCCTGCTTGTTATTCAGGTTGTAAGAGTAGCCATAGATGGCAAACATACCCAACTTATCGGCAATTTCCTGCACTTTATCTATATATTTTCCATCTCTCATCTGGCGGGAACTTCTGTTCTCCACCTCATTGAGTATGATAAAGTCCGCATTTTCATCTTTCAAGAAGTCGGAATAAGGAGTCACATCAAAAGAGTTACGCTCCCCCCATTTATCCTCCTGTTCGAAGGACAGGACATTGAAAGTAATCACTTTAAACCGGTTGTCCTGCGCCTTGGCTTTGGAGGAAAATCCCCCAAAGACCATCACGAAGAGCACCAATATGATATAAGGATAAAATCTCGTATTCATTTTATTGATTTATTTAAACATTAATAAACATTCTGCTTCAAGTTCTTGCTGTTTGCCACCTCTTTGGCAGGAATCGGGAACACATGGTTTACATTCGGATTGAATGTACGTGCAGGCCAGATTTCAACCTCCTGCACATTAAATGAGCCGTCAGGGTTAGTAGTGGTCTTCACCCCATGCAACGGCTTGGCATAAGCTTCCTGTGCATCGTGCCATCTCACGAGGTCAAGGTGGCGGCTGGGTTGGAACTCAAATGCAAGTTCACAACGGCGTTCGTTCTTCAATTGCACCTTGGTGGCTTGGCTGTTTTCAGGCAATCCGGCACGCTTGCGAATCAGATTCAGCAGAGACTTGGCCTCGGCATCACCTTCGCCGTTCTTCCAGATAAGGGCTTCTGCCTTCATCAGCAGAATGTCGGCATAACGGATAAGGCAAGTGCCCAGTACGTTGCTGGCATCGTTCATATTGGAATTCACTTTTTTTCCTATACAGTCGGCGTTTTCCCAAGGAGACATGAATTTTCTCCAGGTCAAGCCTGACGTGCTTGATGTAGCCCATGAGCCTACCGCCCATGTAACATCCTGTCCCACAAACCGGATGTGGTCGCCCGGATAAAGGATAGTAGCGTCACGGCGCTCGTCACCTGCTTCGTAAGCGTTGTAAAGCTCAAGCGTAGGCTGGAAGTACCCCCACGTATTATACAATCCCCAGCCACCGTTCTCAAACGACATGCCATGGAATTTAGGACCTTCCACTGCATTACCCAGCAACGAGAAGATGTATTCTTCGCAGAAGTTGTTCTCTTCGCGCCACAGACGGGCAAAGTCGGGATAGAGGCCACGTTTATCCGCGCCTGTCATGCCCATCACCTTGTCGCACATCTCGATAACCGTGTCGTAATACTTAGCATCGAACTGCGAAGCGTAAAGTGCCGCACGAGCTGCAAATGCCCAGCATGCAGCCTTGTGAGGACGACCATAGTCTTCGTTGGCCATTTCGGACAAATAGGGAAGCAAATCGGCGGCAGCGCGCATGTCTTCTATAATCATGTCATAGTTGGCAAGCACCGAAGTCGGACGCGGTTGGTCTATTTCGGCAGTCGGCGTTTTTTCCGTTACGATAGGAATACCGCCGTTCACACCGTTGTCGCCATACCAAGGAGCCAGCCACAAATAGCAGAAACCACGGTAGAAGCGTGCCTGACCGATGGCGCGGTTCTTTACACTCCCGGAGATGGACATGTCGGGCACATTGCGCAACACATCGTTGGCACGGGCAATGATGCGGTACATCCACGGCCAATTGTCTTTTTGGTCGCGACCGTTTTCCGGGGTCATTTGGAAATTCTTGATGGCCTGCGCCTCACTCTGTGAACGACCGGTCACCATATTGTCGCTACAATTCTCAAGCCACATGAATCCGCGCCCCGTCACTCCTTCTTGGTAAGTGAACTCATGGAAAGCATTCAATGCCTTTTCCACATCTTCTTCTGTTTTCCAGAAACTGGTACTTCCCTCCAATCCATAGGGATCGAATTCCAGAAAATCACTACAACCGGTCAACGAAAAGCCCAGCAAGAGCGACAATGCTATGTTTTTATATTTTTTCATTTCAATATACTGTTTTTGAGGTTTGATTTTCATTTAGAAACTAAAGTTAAATCCGATGCTGAAAGAACGTGACACAGGATATGTACCGCCATCAATACCGAAGTTTCCTACTTCAGGATCGATACCGCTATAATCGGTAGCCGTAAAGAGGTTTTCGCCGTTCAGATAGAAACGGGCCGTGCTGCCCGGCAGACCGATGGCTCTCATCACATTGCCGGGCAATGTGTAGCCGATGGTAACATTCTTCAGACGGAGGTAGCTGGCATCTTCCAGGAAGAAGTCGTTCAGGCTGTTGTAGTTTCCGTTAGGGTCGGAAATCAAGCCGATTCTGGGCACGCCTGAAGTCTTGTTATATTCCCAGGAGTTCTTCACGTCGGCAAGCATATTGCCACCCTGTCCGCGACCGGTGTAACCCATCTGCTTGAAGCCGTTGTAAACGGTGGATTTTCCCACACCTTGGAATTGGAAGCTGAAGTCAATGCCTTTCCACTGCAAGTTGCCGCCAAAGCCGAAAGTAATCTTAGGCATATAGCTGCCCAAGTATTGCTTGTCCTCATCGGTAATCTTGCCGTCGTTGTTGAAGTCCACATACTTGAAGTCACCGGGCTTGGCATTGGGTTGCACTTTTTGCTTGATGCCCGTTTCGGGGTCTCTCCAAGTGAAGTTGTCTATCTCTTCCTGGCTCTGGAAAATCCCTTCGGTCTTCAGCACGTAATAAGAATACCAAGGATGTCCCACGGCGGAGCGCAATGGGGTAAGGCTATTGATTACCACATTGTGTTGCATGAATTCAAGGTTGCCCAGGTCAAGCACTTCATTGTGAACGGTAGAAAGGTTACCGTTTACACCGAATGTCACGTTACCTATTTTCTTGCTGTAACTCAAACCGAATTCCCAACCACGGTTCACCACATCGCCCACGTTGCCGTAAGGAGAAACAGAGATACCTGCCACCGAAGGAACGGGCACCACCTCGATAAGGTCTTTCGTGCGTTTGTTAAAGTAGTCCACAGTAAGGTTCAGGCTGTTGTCAAGCAAGCCCATGTCCAAACCTACGCCCCACTGCTCGGTGGTTTCCCACTTCAAGTCTTTCGTACCGATAGAACCGGCATATACACCACCATATATAATGTTGTTCAAATCTTTACCATAAATCATCGCCCAGTCGGTTTCATTCAGAGGCACATTCCAAGAGTAGCGCGGAACCAATGCCACGTTACCTACCTGCCCCCAGCTTCCGCGGACTTTCAGCAAGTTCACCACGTTCTTCAAAGGTTCGAAGAACTCTTCGGAAGAAATCTTCCAGGAAGCCGAGAATGCGGGGAACACGCCCGAGTTATTGTCCTTATAGAGTTTGGAAGTGGCATCGCGACGCACACTGGCAGTAAGGAAGTAGCGGTCTTCGTAAGAGTAACCCAAACGAGCGAATGCCGACAGCATACTTTCCTCCCAGATGTTTTCCTCCGGCTGGAATTTGCTCCATTCGCCTGCCTGGCCGTTGGTAATGGAGTGACGATCCTCATTGACGTAGCCGGTAGTGTAGTAAGCGTCATATTTATACTTTTCGTAGCTCATGGAGTAACCCGCCATGAGACTGAAGTGATGCTTGTCGGCAAACACCTTGGCATAAGTGGCTGTAGTTTCCCACAAAAGCTTGCTGTTCCAGGTATTGGTCTTGTCGCGGGAGTTGTCAGAGTTGGGGCGACCGATTTCGGGAACACGGCAATTGAAGATGTCTTCCGTACGAATGTCGATTCCGGCAGTAAAGTCACTCTTCACCGTAAGGCCTGAAAGCGGCTTCAACTCAAGCGAAGTTGTAGAGTAGATGCGGTTGGAAGGACGCATCTGGTCGAGACGTTCCAACATAGCAACGGGGTTGCGCATCTCGCCATAAGGGCTGTTGATGCCTTCTGAAGAAGCCCAACGGGGGATGGTACCGTGATAAAGCGGCCTACCGGTTTTTTCGTCAATCATCAACTTGCCCTCCTTGTCATAGTCGTATACGCTTGCCGAACGGGGGAAGAAGACAGCCTGATTGAGCACACCTTCGTGGCCGGTACCCACGCTACCCTGTCCGTTCTTATATTCATAGCTGACACGCTCGCTCACCTTCAGCCACTTTGCCACCTGGAAATCCAGATTAGCCTTGGCAGAGAACTTGCGGGCGTAGGTATTGAGGAGCACACCCTTGTCGTCGTCGTAAGCAAACGAAGCAAAGCCTTTCATCGTATCGCTACCCCCCGACAGAGAGAGGGCATAGTGTTCCAGCGAGCCGGTGCGGAAGATGGCATCCATCCAGTCCGTGCGGGTAACGTTGCCATAAGGGAAAATCTCCGGGTTTCTGGAAGCGTGGAGAGGGTCGCCGGTAGCGGCACAAGCGTCAGCCCAGATTCTGTTATACTCTTCGGCAGTCAGCGTTTCAGGCAGGTTCACAGCGTTCTTAAAGCTCTTGGAAATGTTGATGTTCACCTTCACCTTGCCTGCGGAAGCCTGCTTGGTGGTTACCACAACCACACCGCCCGAACCTACGCTGGCACCATAAATGGCAGCAGAAGCGGCGTCTTTCAGCACAGTGATGCTTTCCACATCTTCCATATTGAAAGGTGCTCCCGGCACGCCGTCGACCACATAGAGCACACCATCACCGCTGTTATAGCTGTCGTCCGTACCACGCGAACCGCGTCCACGGATAGACAGGGAAACATCAGACAGCGGGTCTCCGCCATTGGATTGTATCATGACCCCCGGCATTTGCCCTTGCAAATAAGAACCCAGATTCGCGGGACGGCTTTTCAGTTTATCATCCATTTTCACTGTAGAGACCGCGGTCGACAAGTCTTCCTTACGGCTCGTTCCATAACCGATGACCACCACTTCGTCAAGCAATTCCGCATCTTCCTGCAAAATTATGGTAATGGGCTTCGACGAGGCCTTTACCTCCTGAGTTTTATACCCCAGAAAGCTGATTTCCAAAACATCTTTCTCTGCAGTTTGTAATGCAAACTTTCCGTCAACATCCGTAATCACCCCATTCGTCGTTCCCTTGACAAGGACATTGGCACCAATCACCGGTTCACCGGTCTGATCCTTCACTGTTCCTTTCACTGAAATCTGCTGTGCATAGACGCCAGCCGACAAGAACAGCCCTACCAAAAGGGTCAGAATCGTTCGATAGATTCTAAGATTTACTTGTTTCATTCAATTAAAATTTAAAGTTTATAATATAGATTCTAATATTTCTGCCACAAAGGTCGGAAGGCAGAATTACGTGGTTATTACAAGGTTGCAAAAATCATTTTTCCCAAAGCGCCGAAGCACCCAGCAGACTGGAATCCGTTTGCTGCGAAACCTCCACCTTCACCTTGTCCGATATCACTTTATAGGGGAAACTTTGCATAGCCTGCTCCATGGCATCCTTAAAAAACGGGAAAGCCGCCGCGATTCCTCCACCCAAAACGATAGCCTGGGGGGCGTAAGTGAAAAGGACCGCTTTCATCAGGTTGCCCAAGTGCATCCCGAGTCCATTCCAAAGCCCCAATGCAGCCGGGTCGCCTTGCCGGGCTTTTTCAGCCTCTGCCGCACCGGTAGTATTGTAGCGTCTGAAGAAAAAACTGCTGCAATAGTGCTCAAAGTCCGAGTCCAGATAAGGCAGCGAACCTATCTCGCCGGCACCCAGATACTGCCCGCCATACAGGCGGCGGCCAATGACGACACCGGCACCGATACCCGTCCCGATGGTGATGCCCACCATATTGTCATAAGGTTTCCCAACCCCATACAGGTTCTCTCCTAAAGCAAAACAATTGGAATCATTGTTGACGGCAACCGGAAGCCCGAACTCATTCTCCAGGACCTCCTTCAAATGTATCTCTTTCCAGGAAGCTATGTTTGCCACATTATATACAATCCCCTTCACGGAATCGACAATCGAGGGGACACCGATACCGATGCCATCCACCCGCCCATCCATCATGTCACGGACAAGACGGGAAAGCAGGCTTAACACCGCTGCGGCATCCTGCTGGGCAGGACAAGGGACAGACTCTTTATTCAGGCACTTCCCTTGTTCCACTTGTGCTATCCGGATATTGGTTCCTCCCAAATCTATTGACAGTTTCATAGTATATAGTATATGATTATACAGGTTTCTTAATTCTAATTACAAAATTAATGAAATTAGAAAATCGACAAAACAGCAAATTGCGCATATTAATCCTCATTTTGCGCAAACATTGCCTCTTCTCAAAGGCGGTTGCTGTTTATCAAATACGCCACTAATGCCTTTCCGTCCGGCTTGCCCACAAAATCGATGAAGACAATGCCGCAAATCCGCCTTCCCCCTTTCCTCAAATAGTCGGCAACCGGTTTGTTCACCTTATCGGCAAAGGCTTTAGGAGTTCCCGAAGGAAGCCCGGTAGCACTTACGAAAGTAATCCCCCACCGACGCGAAGAGGCCGGCTCGGCAGATACATTGTCGAGGTTGCGGATGCAGGTTTCTACTTTCCGCCCGGCCTCTTCACCCGATTCATATTGATATTCATCTTCGAGCAGAACCGCCCCTTCCTTACCATCTTTATTACGAAGAGTGAGCAGGCAAGTACTGTCATCCTCCCAACCTACACACGCTGCTCCAGGATAATTATCCATAGCATGATCTCTATGTAGGAAAAGAATCTTTCCACGGCAATCTTTCAGCGTCAGTTCAGGGCGAAAGTCTATCACGAAATAACTTTGATACTCAGGGCTGCTTAAAGAAGCGGACAGCAGAGAAGCATAATCCCGCAATTCTCCTCCTTCCTTTTTCAAGGAAACAATCAAAGTCTCAGAAGGATATGTTTGCAGAAAGTGTATAAAAGCAGGTAAAACATCATCTTCCCAATATATATCCTGAAAGGCATGGCTGTGAAACACCCCCAATTTATTATCCTTTTTTTCCAAACGGATATCGAAAGCACGGATGCCTTGTTGCAATTGGGCAGGAATATCTGTTGCTTGCGTTTTCAACATACGCCCTCCTTTGATGCTACCGCTATCGTGTGAACCGGGAATGGAAATCTTACATATAGGAAGCGTATCATGGAGAATCCTCATCCACTCCGGCTGCAGCACAGTCTCACCCCCCGCCTCTGCACAAGTATCCTGCAATCCGGAGGTTGTAGCACAAACCGGAGCATTCAATAGAAATATGGTCAAAGCCAATGCAACAACTGCTCTTAATCCGTTTCTCTTCATAGTATATTACTTTTAAGTTTACCGTATGCAAATATAGAGGGTTCATTCTTTCCTCCCATCCCAAATTACGTATTTAGTTCTTCATTTTGCGCAAACATCCAAAGCGGCATATAGCAACATCCGAGCTAAACGTAGCGTACCTTTTCATTACATTTTTGTTCTGTTTTTCGGTTTTCCGCCTACCTGCGTCCTATTTTCCCCCTATCTGCTCCGTGTATATATAGAGAGACCTGATAGGGAGCAGGTAGGGACTTGGTAGGGAGCAGATAGGGAGCAGATAGGAAAATGTTCTGTTTCTCGGTTTTCCCACATCGTTCAATTCTGCCAACGGGTTACACAGATGTACCTGACGAAAAATGCCATACATTCTCCGTACTGCGTATCTCATCCCAGACGAAGCCCTCCCAAGAAAAGGATTTCAACTCCTCAGGACACTCCAGACGGTTCTTGACAATGAAACGCGTCATCTCTCCGCGACACATCTTGGCGTAGATGACGACAGTCTTCGGCCGGTCGTCCTTCCAGACTTGAAACTCGGGCGTAATGACGCGCACCTCTTGCTCCACCCGCTTCCAGTCAAACAAATCTTTCATTTCAGCACTTGCCAAATTAATGAGAACACCGCCACAGTTTTTAATTTCCTCTATGAAGTAATCCGTCAACAAAGGCTTCCAATAATCAAACATGGATATTCCACCTTTTTCGGGCAAACGGACATCTCCTTCCAAACGATAGGGTTTGATACCGTCCAGCGGGCGAAGCAACCCATAAAGAAAAGAAGTGATACGCAGATGTTCTTGCGCATAACGAAAATCCTCTGCTGAAAAATCTTTCGGAAGAATGCGTTTAAAAACAGCTCCTGTGTAGGCGCAAACAGCTGGCATCGGACGATTCTCCTCCGAACAGAAATCATGAAAACGCAAACGGTTCTCAGCAGCAATTTTGGTATTCACCCGAAGAAGCCTTTCCAATTCGGATACTGAATACTGCGACATTTCCAACGCATTCCGCACAGCCTCCGCTTCGAATTTCGGGACTGTGACTTCGGGCACGACAACAGAGTAGCGCGCTGCCATGGTCTTTGCACAAGAGATAAAAACAAGCATAGCGATATTTTTTAATGGATACAAAAATAAAGATTTTTTAGTGGAGAATACATATACTTATAAAGATTTTCCGCAGAATCCACCTCCGTTTCAAGAGTTTTTCATACCTTTACACCTTGTTGGAGAAAAGTGCACGTATTGACCCCCTCTACTCCCCCAACACCTTGAGATAGAAAAAGAAAAAATAATATATAAAATGACTCACAAATGGAATTATCAACCCATTACACCCGAACAGGCAGAAGCAAGCCAACAACTGGCCCAAGAATTGGGAATTAGCCCAATATTGGGAAAATTGCTGGTGGAGCGGGGAATAACAACGGCAGCGGATGCCCGGAAGTTTTTCCGCCCCCAACTACCGGACTTATACGACCCATTCCTGATGAAGGATATGGATATAGCCGTAGAGCGCCTGAACAAGGCAATGGGAAAGAAAGAGCGCATTCTTGTTTATGGAGATTATGACGTAGACGGTACCACGGCTGTGGCATTGGTCTACAAGTTTATTCAACAGTTCTATTCGAACATCGACTACTATATCCCCGACCGTTACAATGAGGGGTATGGAGTTTCAATCCAAGGAGTAGACTATGCCGCAGAGAGTGGTGTAGGCTTGATTATTGTATTGGACTGCGGTATCAAAGCCGTCGAAGAAATCACATACGCCAAGGAGAAAGGCATTGATTTCATCATCTGCGACCATCATGTCCCCGATGATGTACTGCCCCCTGCTGTAGCCATTCTGAATGCCAAACGGGAAGACAACACCTACCCTTATGAACATCTGTCCGGATGCGGTGTAGGCTTTAAGTTCATGCAGGCATTTGCCCTCAACAACGGTATCGAGTTCCATCACCTTATCCCTTTACTGGACCTCTGTGCCGTCAGTATCGCATCGGATATTGTACCTATCATGGGTGAGAACCGCATTCTCGCCTACCACGGTTTGAAGCAGTTGAACAGTAATCCCAGCGTAGGCCTGAAAGCAATCATTGATGTCTGCGGACTGACGGACAAGGACATCACCGTCAGTGACATTGTATTCAAAATAGGTCCCCGCATCAATGCCTCCGGACGTATCCAGAACGGGAAAGAAGCTGTTGACCTGCTTACTGAAAAAGATTTCTCTCTTGCCCTGGAGAAAGCCGGACAAATCAACCAATACAACGAGACACGCAAGGACCTGGACAAGACCATGACCGAGGAGGCCAACAAGATTGTAGCTGACCTGGACGGACTTGCCGACCGACGTTCCATCGTATTGTACAATGAAGACTGGCATAAAGGCGTCATCGGCATCGTAGCCTCCCGGCTGACGGAAATCTATTACCGGCCGGCAGTAGTACTGACACGTACGGATGACATGGCAACCGGATCTGCCCGTTCCGTCTCCGGATTCGATGTCTACAAAGCCATTGAATACTGCCGCGACCTTCTGGAAAACTTCGGAGGTCATACCTACGCCGCCGGTCTTTCCATGAAGGTGGAAAATGTATCGGCCTTTATCGAACGCTTCGAAGAGTTCGTATCACAAAATATCCTGCCGGAACAGACATGCGCCGTCATCGACATCAATGCCGAGATTGATTTCAGAGACATCACTCCGAAATTCTTCAGCGACCTGAAGAAATTCAATCCATTCGGACCGGACAATGCCAAACCCATTTTCTGTACGCACAATGTCTATGATTATGGTACCAGCAAAGTCGTAGGCCGTGACCAGGAACATATCAAGCTGGAACTGGTGGATAATAAATCGAACAATGTGATGAACGGCATCGCTTTCGGGCAAAGTTCCCACGTACGCTTCATCAAGACCAAACGTTCCTTCGACATCTGCTATTCCATTGAAGAGAATACCCATAAGAGGGGTGAAGTGCAGTTGCAGATTGAAGACATAAAGCCGAACTGAAAGCCTCTCCCCTAACCCCTCCCCCACAGGGAGGGGAATAAGAATAGTCTCCTTATATTAAGGAAATGATGAAAATTGGTTGATGCTATAAGATAAGTAATCACTACTATTAGCATAGAGAAGGAAAGAATATCAATTCAACGATAAGAAGTAGCAAGAAAGTTCAATAAGACCATGAGCAGCAGTAGTAACTTCAAAACTCCCCTCCCTATGGGGGAGGGATTGGGGGTGAGGCTTCTGAAGCAATACTGGGGATACGATACCTTCCGGGGAATCCAGGAAGATATCATCAACAGCATTACCGAGGGACGGGACACTTTGGGACTAATGCCCACGGGAGGAGGAAAATCCATCACTTTCCAAGTTCCGGCACTTGCTAAAGAAGGACTTTGCCTGGTCATCACTCCGTTAATTGCCCTCATGAAAGACCAGGTACAAAACCTGAAAAAGCGAGGAATCAAGGCGCTTGCCATCTACTCAGGCATGAGCAGGCAGGAAATCATCGTCACACTGGAGAACTGTATATTCGGCAATTTCAAGTTCCTCTATATCTCCCCCGAAAGGCTCGATACTGAAATCTTCCGCACCAAACTGCAGAAGATGAAAATCAGTATGATTACGGTAGACGAAAGCCACTGCATATCGCAATGGGGCTACGACTTCCGTCCCGCCTATCTGAAGATAGCCGAAATACGCGAACTTCTGCCCGGCGTACCCATCCTGGCATTGACAGCCACCGCCACTCCGGAAGTAGTGAAAGATATCCAGGCCCGTCTGCATTTCCGTGAGGAAAATGTGTTCCGCATGAGTTTCGAACGCAAAAACCTTGCCTATATCGTCCGCAAGACGGAAAACAAGACGGGAGAGCTGTTGCACATCCTGCGCCGTATGCCCGGAAGCGCCATCATCTATGTGCGCAACCGCCGCCGCACCAAGGAAATTACCGAACTGCTGCACAACGAAGACATCACCGCAGATTTCTACCATGCCGGACTGGATGACGCCACCAAAGACATCCGCCAACAACGCTGGCAGACGGGAGAAAGCCGCGTCATGGTCGCCACCAATGCATTCGGTATGGGTATCGACAAACCGGATGTACGGATTGTCATCCACATGGACCTGCCCGATTCCATAGAAGCCTACTTCCAGGAAGCAGGACGTGCCGGAAGGGACGGACAAAAAGCCTACGCGGTCATCCTTTACGCCAAGTCGGATAAGGCAACACTGCACAAACGCATTCCCGACACCTTTCCTGAAAAAGAGTATATAAAGGAAGTATATGAGCATCTTCAATACTATTACCAGATGGCAATGGGAGACGGACAAGGCTGTGTACGCGAGTTCAATATAGAAGACTTTTGCCGAAAGTTCAAGTACTTCCCCGTTCCCGTGGACAGTGCCTTGAAGATTCTGACACAAGCGGGATACCTGGAATATACAGACGAACAAGACAATGCATCCCGGCTACTGTTCACTATCCGTCGAGACGAACTTTATAAACTGAGAGAGCTCGGCGAAGATATGGACAAACTCATCCAAACCATTCTCCGCTCCTATACCGGGGTCTTCACAGACCATGCTTTCATCAATGAAGATTCACTGGCCATACGCACTGGACTCACACGCCGGCAAGTGTATGAACAGCTCATCCACCTAGCCAAGCTACGTATCGTCAGTTACATCCCCCGCAAAAAGACACCATATATAATATACACGCGAGAGAGGGTTGAAATGCGCCACCTGCAAATCTCTCCCGCCGTGTACGAGGAACGCAAAGAGCGGTATGAGAAACGCATAAGTGCCATGCTGGATTACGTGAGCAGCGATACCGTGTGCCGTAGTCGAATGCTGCTACACTACTTCGGAGAGAAGAACGAGCATAACTGCGGGCAGTGCGACACTTGCATCAATCTGAAGAACAAGAAACCTTCCGGCCACCTTTCGGAAAAGGAACTTTCTGAAAAGATTCTTCAAGCCCTATCTGATAAACCACAAACTCCAGCCACTTTGGCAGAACAGATACCGGACGATAAAAACATGCTCATCGATGTGTTACATGAATTGTTGGACGAAGGTAAGGTAATTGCTGTCAACGGAATGCTTCAAATCAAAAAATAATTCATTACTTTTGCCGTTGGAAAAGAATGTCCTGCCGCTGAGAGGAACATCTCTTATCAGCCATGCCCCTCCTTTTCCTTTTTAATTTTTAATTCTTTAATTTTTAATCACCTATGGGATTCTTTAAATCTTTTTTCTCCG
This sequence comes from Bacteroides sp. AM32-11AC, assembly GCF_003603515.1. Taxonomy (NCBI): domain Bacteria; kingdom Pseudomonadati; phylum Bacteroidota; class Bacteroidia; order Bacteroidales; family Bacteroidaceae; genus Bacteroides; species Bacteroides sp. AM32-11AC. Next base: position 67,471 of record NZ_QTNH01000006.1, read on the forward strand.
GCAAGTCAGACAGTCCGGCAAATGAGAAACAAAAAAACGAGCAGAAGAATTTTGAGATATTCAAGTATGACGGTATGCGTGCACAACGCATGGGCCGTACAGACTACGCCATCAAATGCTTCACTGAAGCCCTTGCCATTCAGGAAGACTTTGAGACCATGGGCTACCTTGCCCAAGTCTACACCCAGACCAACGAACTGGACGAGGCACACAAACTGCTGGAACGTATGACCGAAATAGAGCCGGAACATACCTCCACCTACCTCAGTCTAGCCAACGTATGCTACATGCAGGAAGACTATCCCGCCATGGCAGGAGCGGCAAAGAAAGCTATCGAAATAGAAGAGGGCAACGCCATGGCACACTACCTGCTCGGCAAAGCAGACAATGGGCAAGGGGACGGCATCATGTGCATCGCTCATCTTACGAAAGCCATCGTACTGAAAGATGATTTCATCGAAGCACGTCTGCTTCGTGCCGAAGCACTGGTCCAAATGCAGCAATACAAGGAAGCGATGGAAGACATAGACACCATTCTGGCACAAGACCCGGAAGACGAAAGTGCCATCTTGCTCCGCGGAAAGATAGAAGAAGCCACGGGAAACAAAGAAAAAGCAGAAAGTAGTTATCAGAAAGTGACGGAGTTGAATCCCTTTAACGAACAAGCCTTCCTCTACTTAGGACAGCTTTACATCACCCAAAACAAGCTGGCAGAAGCCATCGAGCTCTTTACGGAAGCCACAGAACTGAACCCTAATTTCGCAGAGGCCTATCATGAGCGCGGACGTGCCAAGTTGCTGAACGGCGACAAGGAAGGTTCTGCAGAAGACATGAAGAAAGGACTGGAACTCAATCCTAAAGAGATACAGAACTTTAACGGACAATATGGTAATCAACCGGGGGGAAGTACCGGTAATATCCTAGGATTATAACAAATTCAATTATTGCCGCCAATGAAACGAAATTTATTTCTATCAGTACTTTTTGTACTGATGTTCGCACCTGCCCATGCACAGCAAGTGAACATATTGTCCTATAACGTACATAATTGCATCGGTATGGACAAGGAGTACAATTACCGACGCATTGCCAATGTTATCAGTCAAACTTCTCCGGACATAGTCGCCCTGCAGGAACTTGACAGTGTAACGGTGCGCAACAAAGGAATCCATGCTCTCGGAGAACTAGAAAAACTGACCGGAATGCACGGGACTTATGCAGCAGCCATTCCTTTTCAGGGTGGAAGCTACGGCATCGGAATCCTCTCCAGAGAGATACCCATAAAATACAAAATCATTCCAATGCCCGGACGGGAAGAAAAACGTACCCTCATTATTGCAGAATTTAAAGATTATGTATTTTGTGCCACACACCAGTCCCTCACTCCAGAAGACCAGCTCCTTGCCGTACCATTGATAGAAAAAGCCTTGCAAAACGTCGATAAGCCCATCTTTATGGCAGGCGACATGAACTCCGCACCAGCAAGCGCTCCCCAGCTGGAATTGGCAAAACATTTTTCCACCCTCAATGACACAACCTCTTATACTTTCCCGGCAGACCGTCCCAACCGATGTATAGACTACATCTACGGCTATTCCAAGAATGGGTATCGGTATGACGTACAATACCGGAAAGTCATAGAAGACACCATTTCATCCGACCATCGTCCGGTTCAAGTCATTGTACAAGTTAAAGGGAAATAAGTTAAATTGCTACTATCCCTAAAAAAAACATTGTTTTTTGTTTGTATATAAAAGAAAAGCATTACTTTTGTCACGTAATTCAAAAACAGAGAATACAAGTATGAAGTCATTTACTTATGCATATTACTTCTTTTTTTACTTTTACTTTAGCCAGAAAGTAGAGCGGGAGTTTGTATGTATCAAGTGACAGTGATGCTTAAGGACTGAATAGAGAAACAAGTAAATATACAGAATCCCGCTCCATCGTATGGAAGCGGGATTTTTTTTATAGCATAACCAAGAAAATAAAAATAATGAAAAAGGTAGCCATTCAAGGAACATTAGGCTCGTATCACGACATCGCCGCACACAAGTACTTCGAAGGAGAAGAAATAGAGTTAATCTGTTGCGCCAACTTTGAAGACGTGTTCGGTGCCATCAAAAAAGACAGTCAGACCATAGGAATGCTGGCGATAGAAAACACCATTGCAGGTAGTTTGCTGCATAACAATGAGCTATTACGCCAAAGTGGCGCACAGATTGTCGGCGAGTACAAGCTGCGTATTTCCCATAGTTTTGTCTGCCTGCCCGATGAAGACTGGGATGATATTACCGAAGTCAACTCCCACCCTATCGCCCTGATGCAATGCCGTGAATTCCTGGGACAACACCCCGGAATCAAAGTGGTGGAAGGCGAAGATACCGCCCGCAGTGCCGAAATCATCCAACAGGAACATCTGAAAGGCCATGCAGCTATCTGCTCCAAAGCTGCTGCAGAGCGTTATGGCATGAAGGTCCTGCAGGAAGGTATCGAAACCAACAAACATAACTTCACCCGTTTCCTGGTCGTAGCCGACCCTTGGCAAGTAGATGAACTGAACCGGCATCGCAGCAAGGACGTCAACAAGGCAAGCATGGTATTCACACTTCCCCATACTGAAGGAAGCCTTTCCCAAGTATTGTCTATTTTGTCTTTCTACCGCATCAACCTGACCAAGATACAATCACTGCCCATCATCGGGCGTGAATGGGAATACCAGTTTTACGTAGATGTCGTCTTCGACAATGTACTGAGATATAAACAATCCATTGCGGCCATCACACCGCTGACCAAAGAGCTGAAAATATTAGGAGAATATGAAGATGGAAAATCAAACGTGTAGAATAAAGCCTGCCGACCGCCTGGCAAGCGTAAGCGAATACTACTTCTCGAAGAAGCTGAAAGAAGTGGCACAAATGAATGCCGAAGGAATGGATGTCATCAGCCTGGGAATCGGAAGCCCCGACATGCCGCCTTCCGAAAAGACAATCCGGACACTTTGCGAAGCTGCCTGCAATCCGGACGGACATGGTTACATGCCCTACGTAGGTATCCCCGAACTGCGCCGCGGTTTTGCGGACTGGTACCAAAAATGGTACGGTGTAGCATTGAATCCCAACACAGAGATACAACCGCTCATCGGCTCCAAAGAAGGCATCCTGCACGTGACGCTGGCCTTTGTCAACCCCGGTGAACAAGTATTGGTTCCCAATCCCGGCTATCCCACCTATACTTCATTAAGCAAGATTCTGGGTGCCGAGGTCGTGAACTATAACTTGAAAGAAGAAAACGGCTGGATGCCCGACTTCGACGAACTGGAACGGATGGACATGAGCCGTGTAAAACTGATGTGGACCAACTATCCCAATATGCCCACCGGGGCGAACGCAACACCGGAACTGTACCGGAAACTGGTGGACTTCGCACGCCGCAAGGACATCGTCATCGTAAACGACAACCCCTACAGTTTCATCCTGAACGAACATCCTATCAGCATCCTCAGCATTCCGGGTGCCAAAGAGTGCTGCATAGAATTCAATTCCATGAGCAAAAGCCACAACATGCCGGGCTGGCGTATCGGCATGCTTGCCTCGAATGCCGACTTCGTGCAATGGATATTGAAAGTAAAAAGCAACATCGACAGCGGTATGTTCCGTGCCATGCAACTGGCAGCCGCCACTGCCCTGGAAGCAGAGCAAGACTGGTATGACGGCAACAACGCGAATTACCGCAACCGCCGTCAGTTGGCAGGAGAAATTATGCATACCTTGGGTTGCACCTACGACGAAAACCAGGTAGGCATGTTCCTCTGGGGCAAAATCCCCGACAGCTGTACAGACGTGGAAGAACTGACTGAACACGTGCTGCATAAAGCCAGAGTGTTCATTACTCCCGGGTTTATCTTCGGAAGTAACGGGAAACGGTATATCCGCATCTCCCTCTGCTGTAAGGACAATAAACTGGCAGAAGCATTGAAGCGTATCAAGGACATGAAATAAATGCTTACAAGTAAGAGATGAACACCCTAAAGCCGGAATCCCGTTTACTAAAACTCCACCGGAGATTTACTAAAACGGGAGGAACGATTTAGTAAATCTTCTCCGACGTTTTACTAAATCTCCGGGACCTTGCTCAGAAAGTCTTCTGAAAAGGAGGAAACGTCACAAGGAAGAAAAAGCATAATTAAAGAATATTATTAAACAAATAAAGAATATGGAACTCGAATTAGAACCTATCACATTACCTGGTGTTGAAGACAAACGCCCTATGGTAATAGCCGGCCCCTGCAGTGCCGAAACCGAAGAACAAGTAATGAGCACCGCCAAACAATTGGCAGACAAAGGCCTCAAGCTATTCCGTGCCGGCATCTGGAAACCGCGCACCAAACCGGGCGGCTTCGAAGGAGTAGGCGTAGACGGCCTTGCATGGCTGAAGGAGGTAAAGAAAGAAACCGGCATGTACGTTTCAACAGAAGTAGCTACCGCCAAACATGTATACGAATGCCTGAAGGCTGGAATTGACCTTCTTTGGGTAGGTGCACGTACCACCGCCAATCCTTTCGCCGTACAGGAAATTGCCGATGCACTGAAAGGCGTAGATATCCCGGTACTGGTGAAGAATCCGGTAAATCCTGACCTGGAGCTGTGGATTGGAGCTTTGGAACGTATCAACAATGCAGGCTTGAAACGTCTGGGTGCCATCCATCGCGGATTCAGCAGCTATGACAAAAAGCTCTACCGTAACTTGCCCCAATGGCATATCCCCATTGAGCTGCGCCGCCGAATTCCCAACCTTCCTATTATCTGTGACCCCAGCCACATAGGTGGAAAGCGCGAACTGGTTGCTCCACTCTGCCAGCAAGCTATGGATTTGGGCTTCAACGGACTGATTATCGAGAGCCACTGCAACCCGGACTGTGCCTGGAGCGATGCAGCCCAGCAAGTCACCCCGGATGTGCTGGATTACATCCTCAACCTGCTGGTCATCCGCAAGGAAACACAAAGCACCGAGAACCTCAGCGAATTGCGCAAGCAGATAGACGAATGCGACAACAATCTTATTCAGGAGCTGGCCAAACGGATGCGTGTGGCACGTGAAATCGGTACATACAAAAAAGAGCATGACATGACCATCCTGCAAACCGGACGCTACAACGAAATCCTCGAGAAACGCGGCTCGCAAGGCGCATTGTGTGGCATGGATGCTGAATTCATCAAAAAGGTATTTGAGGCGATACACGAAGAGAGTGTAAGACAGCAGATGGAAATTATAAATAAGTAATTGGCACATTAAACATCATGAGAATATTAATACTTGGAGCCGGGAAAATGGGCTCTTTCTTCACAGACATCCTGAGTTTCCAGCACGAGACGGCTGTGTTCGACGTCAATCCGCACCAACTGCGTTTTGTCTACAACACCTACCGCTTCACCACACTGGAAGAAATCAAGGACTTCGAGCCGGAGCTGGTCATCAATGCCGTTACGGTGAAATACACGCTGGACGCTTTCCGCCAAGTGCTGCCGGTACTGCCCAAAGACTGCATTATCAGCGACATCGCTTCGGTAAAGACCGGATTGAAGAAATTCTACGATGAAAGCGGCTTCCGCTACGTGTCGACGCATCCTATGTTCGGTCCCACTTTTGCCAGCCTCAACAATCTGAATACGGAGAATGCCATCATCATCAGCGAAGGCGACCACTTGGGGAAAATCTTCTTCAAGGACCTCTACCAGACCATGAAGCTGAACATCTTTGAATATACCTTCGACGAGCATGATGAGACTGTGGCATACTCCTTATCCATTCCGTTTGTATCCACTTTCGTGTTTGCAGCGGTAATGAAACACCAGGAAGCTCCGGGCACCACCTTCAAAAAGCACATGGCCATTGCCAAAGGCCTGCTGAGTGAAGACGACTACCTGCTCCAGGAAATTCTCTTCAATCCGCGCACCCCCTCACAAGTGGAGAACATCCGCCTGGAACTGAAGAACCTGCTGGAAATCATCAGCAATAAGGATGCAGAAGGCATGAAGAAGTATCTGACTAAAATCAGGGAAAAGATTAGATAAACAATCAACAAGTGTGTGCCTCGATGCCAAGGTACACACTTTTATCCCAACTAAACACCCCGGATGAAAAAGACAGTCACCACCTCAGGCTATCCGTCGAAGTAGCCCTTTGAAGAGGTGCATGAATCACCGGAAATCCTAACAGTTGACACTAAAAGACAAAAAAATGTCTCCGGTACCATTTTCAAAAGCGGGTGCAAAAATATCACTTTTTTCAAGATGAAAATATCCTTTTTATCTTTTTATTACAATCTGCCAACTTCCTTTTCTATCTCCTCTCACCCTTGTACTCACTTGCTAGACAACACAAAACAGATATATAAAATAATAATTACATTAAACTTCCAGTGTATAGAATAAAAAGACGCCGTTAATTATTTTTAATTTTAGCAACTATATTTTACGATTAAAATGCATTTGTATTATTTTTGTATAAATAACACGTGGCAATTAAATTGCCATTAGACAATATACTACTTGAAAAATCAGGTTATGAAAATTTTTCTAGATAAAAGATGCATAATCAATTTATGTTTCCTTTTTTTATATTTAAGTTCGGCTTTTGCCACAGCAACCATAGTCGGCAAACACCGCAGATTACTTATTATAAACTCGTACAATGAAAGCGCACCCTGGAGCCAAGAACTTATAACTCCCATCCTGCTGCAAACATCTCCTATAGAGGACATCACAGCCGATGTAGTACACATGAACGGGACGTTCATTCGTAATGACTCATTGTATATCCGGATGGAGAATGGCATTTTCGAACGTTTCCAGGATAAGAAACCCGATTATCTTGTACTTCTCGGCAACATGGCTTTTACTTTAAGGGAACGTATTTTGAGTGAGTGGGGAAATATTCCAATAGTATTGATCGGCAACGAAGACACGTATGCTCCACGGGAATATTATTTCACCGGACGTCCTATACACATTTCCAATGCCATCACATCTCCTCTGGTTGACCTGCAGCCGCAATACAACTTTACTTTTATCGAAACGCCGTATATGTACAAAGAGACCATCGACATGATGGTACAGATGCTGCCAAAAATGAAAACGATTGTATTCGCAGCAGATGAACTCTATCATAACCAAGACTTGGACCGGCTTATTCATGCCTATATAACGTCAAAGTATCCAAACCTCCACTATGAACGCTTAATAGGTAATGAAAGAAACCAAAACGAATTACAGGCATATCTGCTAAATGATGAACCGGAGACGGGTATGCTATTTTCCACATGGTTTTACGAGCGTAAGAATCTACTCGGTTTTCCTACACTCATCAGTGGAGACTTTCAGTTAGTTGCATCATCGCCTCAACCCGTATTTGCATTAAGGAATGCCTATGTGGGTAAAGAGGGGTTTGCGGGAGGATATTTCTATGACCGCATGGAAGTGCAAAACGCGCTTTCTTCAGCCCTCAAACAGATATTTGCAGGAGAGGATGCACGGAATATCCCATTTACATATAGCAAGAAATCCTATCCCTTCATCAACTACCAGCAACTGCAGATGGACGGTCTGGACACCACACTCTGTCCTAAAGACTCGGTATTCATCAATAAACCGCTTACATTCTGGCAGAAGTATCAATGGTGGATTATTTGCGGAGTAGTGTTGATACTCTCACTACTTATCATAGCTTTAGTCATTTACCGGTTCCAGCAAAAGAAAATCACCTTGCTAAGTGCCCATGATACCCTTTTACGTAATATGCCGATATCTTATACTCAAATAGAGGTTTTCTTCGACAAAACGGGACAGATAGCAGATATGAGCTATCGATGCGGCAATATTATTTTCAACGACCAGTTTACGCCAACTACCGATGGTTCACAGAAAAATGCCTTCTCCCAAATAGAGCACCTGACACATTTCATGGAAATGGTATTCCAAGAAAAGCAAACGGTAACATTTACTCATTACTTCAAACAAACAAACAGCTTTTACGAATTCATTCTTTGCCCGGCATCCCAAAAACACACTTTGGATGTCTTTGCCGTAGATATTACAGCGCGCAAAGATGCCGAAAACACATTGCGAGAGATTAATAAAAAACTGGAAATGACATTGGGCATAGCACGCATCATACCATGGCGCTGGGATTTAAAGGAGGGTCTGATTTATTGCGAAGCACAAAAGATATTAGACCACATGAACTTTACAAAGGAGAAGAACTCTACAGTCCAAGTAGATATTATCAAGGCGTCAGAATATTTCCGAAAGATACACCCGGAAGACTTCGAACGTATGCACCATGTACATGAAAATCTCATTTCAGGCAAGTTGCAGCATATCAAAGAAGAATATCGTATCATCACCGAAGTAGAAGGGCGAAAAATAACAGATTGGATGGAAACCAACGCAGTAATTGACCAGCGCGACAAGAACGGCTATCCAATATCGCTTGTCGGCTCCCTTTTACTGATAACAGAACGCAAGAGGCAAGAAGAAGCGCTTATCCGAGCACGAGAAAAAGCCCAAGAATCCGACCGGCTGAAATCTGCATTTCTAGCCAATATGAGCCACGAGATACGTACCCCCTTGAATGCCATCGTAGGATTCTCCAGCCTGCTGACTGCAACCGAAAACGAAACCGAACGCAAAGAGTTCATCAGTATCATAGAAACCAACAACCAGTTGCTATTGCAACTGGTAAGTAACATCCTGGATCTTTCAAAAATAGAAGCAAATACACTGGAATTCAATTATCAGAATGTCGACTTAAATCAGTTGGCAAAAGATGTGGAAAACACTGTACGAGGCAGACTGCAAACAGGTGTTGCCCTACAATTCGTTCCTGAAGTACCAGTTTGTTATGTACAGACAGAACATAACCGTCTCTCTCAAGTCCTCATCAACCTGCTGGTCAACGCTGCAAAATTCACAGAGAAAGGTGAGATTATGTTTGGATACAAAATCCGTGGAGAAGAACTCTATTTCTACGTAAAAGATACGGGCATAGGCATATCACTAGAGAATCAGAAGAAAATATTTGAACGGTTTACCAAAGTAAACACCTTTATACAAGGAACGGGATTAGGGCTCTCAATATGCAAAAACATTGTCACAAAAATGAAAGGACGCATCGGAGTAGAATCCGAAGGAGAAGGTAAAGGAAGTACTTTCTGGTTTACAATACCTTATAAACCGAAAGAGGCCCAAAAGGAAAATAATCTAACTTTAATGCCTCTTCTGAACGAGAGAAGCAAGGAAAAGCCTATAATCCTGATAGCAGAGGACAACGAAAGCAACTATATGCTGTTCAAGTCTATCCTACAGAAAGATTATGAGTTGGTTCATGCTTGGGATGGGGAGGAAGCCGTGGAACTCCATCAGAAGTTTCATCCGCATGTGGTCATCATGGACATCAATATGCCTAAAATGGATGGATATGAAGCTACTCGCGAAATACGTAAAGTATCCAAAACGGTACCTATCATTGCAGTAACGGCATACTCCTTTGCTTCGGACAAAGAAAAGATTATGCAGAATGGCTTTAACGGATATATGTCCAAGCCGGTTGACATACAAAGATTGAAAGAAAAACTCGACTATACAATCCACGGGAATTTTATGATGATGTAGAGTTCCGGTCTGCTCTTTCCTATATGATATTTTTTGATTATCCAAGAAATATCATGTACTTTTGCACAAGTTAGAAAAGAGACAATGATAGACCAACCCACCATAGACCGCATACTTGATGCCGCACAGATATACGATGTCGTATCAGACTTTGTCACCCTGCGCAAACGCGGTGTGAACTATGTAGGTCTGTGCCCTTTCCACGATGACAAAACCCCTTCCTTCTATGTATCCCCCGCCAAAGGGCTCTGCAAGTGTTTTGCCTGCGGAAAAGGAGGAAATGCAGTGCATTTCATCATGGAGCACGAACAGATGTCTTATCCCGAGGCGCTGAAATATCTCGCAAAAAAATACGGCATTGAAATCAAAGAACGCGAACTATCCAGCGAGGAGAAGATAGCACAGGGTGAACGGGAAAGCCTCTTCATTGTGAACAACTTTGCCCGTGACTACTTCCAGAATATCCTAAAGAACCACGTAGACGGACGGAGTATCGGCATGGCCTATTTCCGCAGCCGCGGCTTCCGGGATGACATCATCGAGAAGTTCCAGTTGGGCTATTGTACCGAGAGCCACGATGCCCTTGCCCAGGAAGCTTTGAAGAAAGGCTATAAAAAGGATTATCTTGTCAAGACCGGCCTCTGCTACGAGACGGACGACCACCGACTGCGAGACCGCTTCTGGGGGCGCGTCATCTTTCCGGTACACACTCTCTCCGGCAAGGTGGTGGCTTTTGGGGGACGTGTGCTTGCCGGCGCCACCAAAGGCGTCAAGGTGAAGTACGTCAACTCGCCTGAATCGGAGATTTACCATAAAAGCAATGAACTGTACGGCATATATTTTGCCAAACAAGCCATTGTGAAACAAGACCGTTGTTTTCTGGTCGAAGGTTATACAGACGTCATTTCCATGCACCAATCGGGCATAGAGAATGTGGTTGCCTCTTCGGGCACAGCATTGACATCCGGACAAATCCGGATGATTCATCGTTTCACCAACAATATGACAGTGCTCTACGACGGTGACGCTGCCGGTATAAAGGCCTCTATCCGAGGTATTGATATGTTGCTGGAAGAAGGCATGAACGTCAAAGTCTGCCTCCTGCCCGATGGTGACGACCCGGACTCCTTTGCACGCAAACACAATGCGACGGAGTTCCAGGCCTTCATACAAGAGAATGAAACGGACTTTATCCGCTTCAAAACCAATCTGTTGCTGGAAGATGCTGGAAAAGACCCCATCAAGCGTGCCGAGCTTATCGGAAACCTTGTGCAGAGCATTTCCATCATTCCCGAAGCCATTGTGCGTGATGTCTATATCAAGGAGTGCGCCCAATTATTGCACGTAGAAGATAAACTGCTGGTTTCTGAGGTTGCCAAGCGTCGCGAAAAGCAAGCCGAGCAACAAGCTGAGCGAGCAGAACGTGAGCGTCGGTCGGCCAATGCCGCAAGAGCCAATGCAGAAACGGGGGTCAATGGCAGTCATACTGCAGCTACCAACCCCGACGCACAACAAGCTGGCTATCCGTCCCAATCACTGCCTGCCGGTCTCCCTTCCGAAACACCTCCACCTTTTCCACCCGAGGAAGAATATGTATCCTTCATCCCGCAGGAGGGCAAGGAGGGCCAGGAGTTCTATAAATACGAACGACTTATTCTGAAGATGGTAGTGCTCTATGGTGAGCGGGTGATGTGCAATGTCACCAATGAAGAGGGGCAGGAAACCCCTATCACTGTAACTGAATATATAGTCAATGATTTAAAAGAAGACGAACTTGCCTTCCACAATCCGCTTCACCGGCAAATCCTGACAGAGGCTGCCGAACGTATCCACAATGAGGGTTTTACCGCCGAACGGTATTTTGTGGCGCATCCCGACCCCGTCATCAGCAAGCTGAGTGTGGAGCTTATCAGCAACCGCTATCAGTTAAGGAAATCACAGATAGAACAAATGGTAACGGACGAAGAACGCCTCTATGAGCTAATTCCACGGTTAATGATAAACTTCAAATATGCCATCGTCTGCGAAGAATTGAAGCATACCCTATTTGCGTTACAGAACCCTGCCATAGCCAATGATGAAACCCAGTGTAACAGCATCATGGAGCGCTACAACGAATTGAACAAAGTAAAAAGCATCATGGCAAAGCGGCTGGGAGACAGAGTCATCCTGAATTTTTAAATTCAATTCGGGGAGTTCTCCGTCAAGAATTATGCCTGATTAAATTCATAAATTCCTCGCGAGTCTTCGCTTGGTTGAATGCTCCGGTAAAATCGGATGTAGTGGTAATGGAGTTCTGTTTCTCTACTCCGCGCATCTGCATGCACATGTGTTTGGCTTCCACAACAACCATAACCCCCAGCGGATTCAGCGTCTCCTGAATACACTCTTTTATTTGGAGAGTCATACGTTCCTGCACTTGCAGGCGGTGAGAGAAAATATCCACTACGCGGGCTATCTTGCTCAGTCCGGTAATGTAGCCGTTAGGAATATATGCCACATGTGCCTTTCCGTAGAAGGGAAGCATGTGATGTTCGCAAAGCGAGAAGAAGTCAATGTCTTTCACAATCACCATCTGACTGTATTCCTCTTGAAATTTGGCCGAACGGAGTACCTCGTGCGGGTCCATATGATACCCTTTCGTCAACGACAACATGGCCTTCGCCACCCGTTCAGGTGTCTTCTGCAAACCTTCACGTCCGGCATCTTCACCCAACAGAGTAAGGATGCGGTGATAATGTTCCTTCAATTCATCTAATGAAGGAGATACAATTTCTTCTTTTCCTAACATGATAATTCTTTATAAGGGGATGTTTATCTGCTCTTTCACGATAGAAACTTCCTTGAATACACCAGTAGCCCGCAACTGACGCATCATGGCATCCGCTTCTTCGATACTGCGGAAATCTCCTGCACGGCACAGCCAACGAGGGGGATTGAAAGAGGTATAAACTGTAAGTTCGGGAAAATGTTCCTTGATGCGGGTAGCTACCGCATAAGCTTCGTTCTTGGCCTGACGGGTATTATTCCCTGCATAAACTTGTATGCGGTAACCCGAACTTTTAATCACTTTCTGCTCATCCGAACCGGCAGGAACATACTCCGAACCTATCAATGCCGCAATGCGTGCATCTTGATGGATAGTCACCTTGCCTTGTCCCGGCACATTACGTTCCAGGCTTTTCACAATATTATTCTGCGCTACAGAAATCGTTGCAAAAGCGAAACATGCAACTAAAAGTAAACCAAGCTTTTTCATGAGTCAATATCTTTATATAACGGAAAATGGAAAGCTGAAAATGGAAAACAGTTATGCAGATACGACATGCAATCCATTTTCAACTTTCAGCTTTCAACTATTTAATTAAAGGCATCGATGATACCCTTGAAGTCAGAAACCTTCAAGGCAGCACCACCAATCAGACCGCCGTCAACATCCGGGTTGGCAAACAGTTCCTTTGCATTAGAAGGCTTACAGCTGCCACCATAAAGGATAGAGCAGTTGTCAGCAATTTCCTTACCATACTTTTCAGCAATCAAGGAACGGATGAAAGCGTGGATTTCCTGTGCTTGTTCTGCAGTAGCAGTCTTACCGGTACCGATAGCCCAAACCGGCTCGTAAGCCAAAATAATCTTAGAGAAATCTTCGGCAGACAAAGAGAATACAGAAGCCAGCTGAGCGGCTACCACTTCATTCTGCTTGTTTGCTTCACGTTCTTCCAATACCTCACCGATACAGAAAATCGGAGTCAGACCGTTAGCCAAAGCCAATTTTACTTTTTCTTCCAGAATAGCAACTGTTTCACCATAGTAAGCACGACGTTCAGAGTGACCCAGAATGACATATTTTGCACCAGTAGAAGCAACCATAGCAGCTGATACTTCGCCGGTATATGCGCCTGACTCCTTGTCTGCACAGTTTTCTGCACCTACACCAATCTTGGCAGCGTCTACCAAAGGAGTAACAGATGCCAGGTGGATAAACGGAGTACAGATGATTACATCACAGTTAGGCTTTTCGTTAGCCAATGTTTCATTCAGTTCTTTTGCAAGAGCAATACCCTCTTGGAGGGTTTTGTTCATTTTCCAGTTTCCTGCAACAATGTTTTTTCTCATTTTGTTTTATTATTAAAAGGGTTAATGTATTTACTATTTACTATTTGATACTATTGTTGTCTGAGGCGTTGTTTCTCCCGGCGCCTTACGACTAAAATATCGACACAAAGCACCATCATCAGAGGAAGGATGAACCACAGCAACACATAGCCTATTGTTTGTAAGTCACTTTCCTGCTTCTGCTTGCCCAATTCCAACTTGTCCAGGCTATCGGTCAGCACATATTCATCAGGCAGCCGGTTGTCACTCCACTTATTCAAAATTGTTCCGTCCTTTACCAACAGCAAACCGGGATTTGAACGGATAATGGTCTTCAGCGTAATATCATCTGTCTGGCAGAAAGGGTATTCCGCTCCAGTCTTGTCACGCCACAATTCTATCTCGTCTTCCGGAGATGAAGTCAAGGCATAAAAGCCATAACCATGCTCCACACTGTAATCGTATATTTCATTGATAAGGTCGATGTTACTGTCGTCCGCTCCTTCTATCCGATGGGCAACCAGCAGAAACGTATATCCTTTATCCGACAGTACGCTGTCCGTTATATCTTCCCATGTATCCAGACTCATCATGGAAAAATCATGAATGGGAGGTTCATAACCTTTTTCCTTCAGTATCGTACGCGATTCTACAAACGTCCATGTACTGTCCGGATAGTTGTCCAATGTAAATTCCTGACGCTTTCCTCCTTTTTCCAAAATGAACCGGCTTTCAAACACGCTTGGTTTAGCACCTTCCGGAATTTCCATGCCCTCCTTGATATTCGCTCCAATTCTGTAAGGTCGGAAATCAAGTATCGGCAAATTCTCCAGGCAATAGAAGGACAACGCAAACACAAATAGAAACGTATACATGGAAATCATCCACTCCATCTTCGGAGTAATGAAACGCACCAGTAAATCCTGCCACTTGAATACAGATACTGCCGCCACCAACAATACTACGTTCTTGCCGAAAGTCTGCCAATTGGTCAATATCCACGCATCACCGAAGCATCCGCAGTCGGATACCGGATTCGCCAAAGCCAGATAAAGTGTTAGCGGAGTCATTACAACCATCAGCAATAATGCCAATACAGATGCCACCTTCCGGCGTATACCCAAAAACAAGAAAACACCTACACTGAACTCTATGGCAGACAACGCTATCCCTACCAGCAAGGGCGCATAAGAAGGAAACCAGGAAATCATGCCGAAAGCCGTCAGGTAATCTTGAATTTTATAGAAGAAACCCAACGGATCAACAGCTTTCACAAATCCGGAAAATATGAACAAAGCCCCCAGCAGAAAACGGCAGAGGTTCACCCAAACTTTCCCGACAATATGTTTCTTGTCAATCTCCAAATTCAATCTTAATTAAGCCGAATACAGAATAGTTAATCATATCCATATAGTTGGCATCAATACCTTCCGAAACCAAAGTCGCTCCGGACAAGCTTTCAATCTGCTTTGTCCGATAAATCTTCATCAATATCAAATCCGTATACGAACTGATACGCATACTACGCCAAGCCTCATCATAATCATGATTTTTGGCAAGCATCAACTCCAAAGAGGTTTTGGCATATTTATCATACAGCACCAACGCCTCTTCATTGGTCATATCGGCAGCTTCGGCATAACCAAGCTCCAACTGTATCAATCCTACAATTCCATAGTTGACAATAGCTATGAATTCAGAACGGATGCCTTCGTCTACCAAAGTCACCCCTTTCGTTTCAATACTTCTGATACGGTTGGCTTTGATGAATATCTGATCTGTTACGGAAGACGGACGAAGAATGCGCCACGCCGGACCGTAATCATGAAGTTTCTTAGAGAACAAGTCACGGCAAACCGCAATGACATGTTCAAATTGTTGCTTGGTATCTTTCATTTCCTTTTTTCACAGTGCGCTGCAAAGATAGGAATAATTAAAGAAAAAGAAAAAGAGGGCACTCTAAAATCTATTAAAGTACCCTCTTCTATAGAGATTGTTTACGTTTTTATGAGCAGCGCAATACTTGTCCCGGTCTCAGGATTGTTTTACGCGTAATTCT
The DNA here is from genome assembly GCF_003603515.1 of Bacteroides sp. AM32-11AC. Classification (NCBI taxonomy): domain Bacteria; kingdom Pseudomonadati; phylum Bacteroidota; class Bacteroidia; order Bacteroidales; family Bacteroidaceae; genus Bacteroides; species Bacteroides sp. AM32-11AC. The sequence continues at coordinate 83,296 of NZ_QTNH01000006.1, forward strand.
GTTCAGTTTGCAAAGCTTGTCGATGGAGGTTCCCTGACGTGCTGCAATCCGTCCCAATGTGTCTCCCTTCTTTACCTTATAGAACAGACCTTCACCCGATGCCATGCTACGCGCCGTACCGGAAGAGCCTTTTGTCTTATGGAAAGTATAGGAATCAGCTACGATATCCTGCTTTTCAAAATCAAACATAAGCGCAGGATTGATGGGAATACCCAAGAAACGGGTTTCAAAGTGAAGGTGTGAACCGGTAGAACGTCCGGTATTTCCTCCCAATGCAATCGGTTCGCCGGCTTTTACCAACTGGTTTGTATCAACTAATTGTTTAGACAAGTGTCCGTAAACTGTTTCCAAGCCATTGTCGTGACGAATAACGACGTATTTGCCGTATCCACGACGACCTTGATTCTTGACAACGCGTACTTTTCCATCAAAAGCCGCACGGATTGTATCGCCTACATACACCTTGATATCCAAACCATAATGAGCTCTTCTTCTCCGGGGACGGTAACCGAATACATCTGTGATACGGGTATTGGGAGTAGGCATACAGAAACCGGTCAAATCAAATGTATAGCTCTCAGGCACAATCGCATTGCCATAGGCTTGTACGAATTCGTTGTTCCAGTTGGGATACAAATCCAAACCCGGATACAATGATTGTTCCGCACGTATCTGTTTTTGCAAAGCCAGTGAATCTACACTCTTAAGTTTTCTGTCGATGGGGGCCTGGCGGGCAATCAGGTCTTGCGAGAAAGAATTCAAGCTAACCATTGCCGTCGCAGCCAATAAAGCAGTTTTTATCCAATTAAAATTCATCCGTTTCGTCATTCATTTTGATATCCGTTGCAAGCATCTCGGCAAATCAAACACCACTTGTTCTACGCGAATATCCAGATTGATTTTCAAAAATTCTCCCAAAGGTAACATTTCTCTCTGAAAAACGACATCAGTCATTAACTATTTTTTCGAAGAGGAGGAAACTGTAAAGCTCGCAAAGATGTCTTAATCCCCTATAGATAGGAGATTTACAAGCAAACATGTTTTACAACATAAAATGCAATAAAAGTGCATGTTTAACCGTTTTTTCAGCTAATGGCAGCCCAATTAACGTTCGTTTTTCTCAACGCTTTCAGTTGTCGCCACAAGACCTCGTTCTCAGGCAACATGCCATGTGGATCTGCATCCACCACCGTTTGCGCTACTTCACGGACATATTGCAGCAGTTGTCCGTCACGGGCTATATCGGCAATCTTCAGATCGAAAGCAATGCCGCTCTGCTGTGTCCCTTCCAAATCTCCAGGACCACGTAGTTTCAAGTCTGCTTCCGCTATTTCAAAGCCGTCATTAGTCCGCACCATTATCTCCAAACGCTTCCTTGTATCCTCCGCCAACTTGTATCCGGTAACCAGGATACAATAGGACTGGTCAGCTCCACGTCCTACACGTCCCCGAAGCTGATGAAGCTGGGACAGCCCGAAACGCTCGGCGTTCTCAATCACCATCACCGAAGCATTGGGCACATTTACACCTACCTCAATCACGGTGGTAGCCACCATTATCTGTGCCTCGCCGGATACGAACAATTGCATCTGAGCATCCTTTTCAGCAGGTTTCATCTTTCCATGTACCTTGCAAACCCTACACTCGGGAAACTCTTCACAAACATGCAGATACCCTTCTTCAAGATTCTTCAAGTCAATCTTTTCGCTTTCCTTAATCAGCGGGTAGACAATATAGACCTGCCGGCCTTCGGCAATCTGCTTGTGCATGGACTGATACAAGCTTATCCGACGGCTATCAAACTGATGAAGAGTGACAATCGGTTTACGTCCGGGAGGCAATTCATCGATGACAGACACATCCAAATCGCCATAAAGCGTCATTGCCAATGTACGGGGAATCGGGGTTGCCGTCATCACCAATACATGGGGAGGTTGTACATTCTTTGTCCACAACCGTGCCCGTTGGGCCACACCGAAACGATGCTGCTCGTCAATCACAACCAAACCGAGCGAAGCAAAATTCACCGTATCTTCAATGACGGCATGGGTACCTATCAGTATATGTATGTCTCCCGTCAACAAACCGGCAAGGATAGCTTCGCGCCGCTTGCCCTTAACAGAACCGGTCAACAGTTCCACACGTACCTCCATTCCATACAGCAGCTCACGGATGGTTTCATAGTGCTGGTTTGCCAAAATCTCGGTAGGTGCCATCATGCATGCCTGAAAACCATTATCGAGCGCCATCAACATACTCATCAGTGCGACAAGCGTCTTTCCACTTCCCACATCCCCTTGCAGCAAGCGGTTCATCTGCTTTCCTGAGCCTACATCCTTACGGATTTCCTTCAATACCCGCTTCTGTGCATTGGTCAGTTCAAAAGGAAGATTACGGGAGTAGAAGGTATTGAACACTTCGCCCACCCTTTCAAAAATATAACCGCGATATTTCCGCTGACGGTCTTTTGCATACCTCAGGATATTCAACTGTACGTAAAAGAGCTCCTCAAACTTCAGCCGATACTGTGCCTTACGCAATAAATCCGGATTAGCGGGAAAGTGTATATTGACCAAAGCTTCCGTCAACGGCATCAGATGATGCTCGGCAAGTATAGCGGGAGAAAGGGTCTCGGGCAACGGCTCACGCAACTGCTGCACCACCGTATTCATCATCTTCTCGATGGCATGCGAATTGAGAGAACTCCGTTTCATCTTTTCAGTCGTATTATAATAAGGTTGTAACCCCATGGACGACAATTTCAAATCCGAAGCAGAGTCTATATCCGGATGAGCCATATTGATTCTACCATTGAAGAAGGTCGGTTTTCCGAACACAATATATTCCTGATGCACTTTATACTTCCCTACCAAATATTTGATGCCCTGGAACCAAACCAGGTCCACCACCCCCGTACCGTCCGAGAAATGAGCAATCAACCTGCGCTGGCGCCCTTCTCCAGCCGTCTCAAAACTTAGTATTTCACCTTTCAGCTGAATATAGGGCATCGTCCCATCGATCTCCTGAATATAATAAATCCGACTGCGGTCTACATATTTATATGGAAAGTAATATAGCAAATCGTGCAAGGAGTAAATGCCCAATTCCTTATTGAGCACCGAAGCACGCTGCGGCCCGACGCCCGACAAATATTTTATGTCACGCGTGGCTAAATCGAACATGAACCTATCAGAGCTGTGGCTATTTTTAAATCAAAAGGAGTGGTTATTTTAATGTTTTCCCGGTTTCCCGGCGTCAAAAAGACAGATACACCCAATGCCTCCACCACAGAAGCATCATCGGTAAAATGGGGTGTATAGGGCTGCTCGTATGCCGCTTTCAGCAGTTCCGCATCAAAAACCTGGGGAGTCTGCACCAATCTATAATCATCCCTGCCGACAGTCACACTGCTTTCCCCTTCCATACGGCGAACGGTCTCCACCACACCGATTACCGGAATTACGGCCTTTTTCTCGGCCGCCAAGTCATAACAGCGTGCAATCACTTCCCGGGCCACGAACGGACGCACCCCATCGTGCACACCGACCAAAGCAGGTGTCTTGACCAAAGCCAAACCGTTCTTTACGGAGTGGAACCGCGTCTCCCCCCCATCTGCAATGGCATGCGGCAATGAAAAACGGTACTCCCTGCACAGCTGCCTCCAGTAATCCTGCTGGCTGTGGGGAAGTACCAATATTATCCGTATCTCAGCATTGTAGTCATAAAACGCCTCCAGAGTGCGCATCAAAACAGGTTTCCCCCCTATCGGGAGAAACTGTTTGGGGAGTTCGGTCCCCATGCGCAAGCCCTTGCCACCGGCAACAATCAGAGCATACTGAACCATTTATGATTTATGATTTATGATTTATGATTTATGATTTAAAATCATAAATCCGTTACGCACATAGCTTCTTTCAGTTCCTGCACCTTCTCTTTGCCTTGCAACAGCTCCACTACGGCCAATGCAAACTCCATGGCAGCGCCCGGTCCTTTACCAGTGATGATATTGCCGTCTCTTTCTACCGGAGCACCCGTACATTCGGCACCTTCCAAATACTGTTCAAAGCCGGGATAGCAAGTAGCCTTCTTGCCTTTCAGCAATCCCAGCTTACCCAATACCATAGGAGCCGCACAAATAGCAGCAATCGGTTTCTGCTCTTGGGCAAAACGCAGTACCAGATTACGCAGTTCTCCACACTTCTCCAAAGTGGACGCACCCGGCATACCGCCAGGCAATAATACAAGCTCTGCATCAAAGAAGTCGCAGTTCACTACATTCTTATCGCACAAGACCGGAACATCGTGTGCTCCCGTCACTATTTCATCAGGGGTTACCGTCACCATTTCTACGTTCAGTCCGGCGCGTCTCATCACATCCACAGAAGTAAAAGCTTCTATTTCTTCAAATCCGTCGGCAAAAAAAACATAAACTGTACCCATAATTGTTCCTCCTCTTATTTTAGATTAAAATAATACGTTATTGTTCCCGTCTGATTGTTCAAGCCGCTTACCGCATTGAAACGGGCTTTCTTGGCAGCATCCTCTGCCGCTTTCCGCAATGCGGGATTGACGGTATTGGTCTGGCGGTTGATGCTGGTTGCTATCACATGTCCGGCAGGGTTCACTGTGATGGTCACCACAACCCTACCTTCATCCTGCACATTATATACCGGCCGCGGCAATCCGCCCTCACCAAGAGAACGTCCGCCCAAATTAAACGAGCCGTAGCCTCCCGTACCCGAAGTGGCTCCGGACGGAGCATTTCCCGTAGGACTTCCTTGAATACCTTCGCCTTCCGTATCGCCTTTACTACCCATTTGGGCACCTTTGCCAAAAGCGCCAGCTACCCGTTTACGGGCAGCTTCCTCGGCTTCCTTACGTTCCCGTTCGGCTTTTGCCGCTGCCAGTTTGCGGGCCTCTTCCGCTTTTTCGGCTTCCGTCTTTTCCGGTTTCTTCACCTCCTCCTTTTTCTTGGGTTCGGCTTTGGGCTTTATGGCAACGGTTTCTTCAGTTTCCTGCGTAATGATGTCCTGCTCCACCGTTTCCTGCACCTGAGGAGCGGTTTCCTCCGGCATGACATCCACCTTTACTAAAGAAGGGTCGGCAGCGCCCAGTGCATCGGGCACCTCTCCCAGCATAACGGGTACACCGCCTTCTTCCGAGGGTTCCGGCGGTGTGAATCCTACCAGTATCAGAAGGGCAATAATGGCAACATGCACCACAAGTGCACCTGCCATACCTATATATTTTCCTTTCTTCTTCCGATTCACCATTGCATTTACAATTTAGCCATGTACAATGTACGATTTAGTTTTCCGGTGGTCGTGTAGCCAGCACCATCTTGAATTTATTCTCGTTTGCAATGTTCAGCACCTTCACGATTTCCCGGTAAGGCACTGTTTCGTCAGCATACAAAGCTATATACATTTCAGGCTCCCTCTCCGCACACGATTGTAGGAAAGGAGTCAATTCTTCAAGCGTCAGAGACAGTTCCTTGTCATTGCCAAAAGCAGCATAATAATTCAGATTCTTATCTATGATGACTCTTGTCAAAGGCTTTGCAGAAGTCTGTTGCTTTCCCTGCGGCAGCAGTACCTTGATAGCATTGGGCGATACCATGGTAGATGTTATCATAAAGAAAATCAGCAGCAGGAAAATCAGGTCCGTCATGGACGCCATACTGAAATTGGGTGATATTTTAGCTCTACGTTTTAACACGCCTTTAAGTTTTAATTCTTAATTCTTTAATTAATCATTTCGCCGGTTCGTTCAACAAATCCATGAATGCCATTGTCTTGGCTTCCATCTTGTTGACCACGCCATCTATCAATGTCACCAGGTAATTGTAGGCAAACATAGCTATGATACCGACTATCAAACCGCCCACCGTAGTAATCATCGCCTCATAAATACCACCGGAAAGCAACGTTATATCAATATTATTTCCGGCATTTGCCATTTGCCAAAATGCACGTACCATACCCGTCACCGTGCCAAGGAAGCCTAGCATAGGAGCGCCACCGGAAATCGTGGCCATAATCGTCATTCCCTTCTCCAGTTTGGCAACCTCAATATTACCCACATTCTCGATGGCAGCCTGCACATCGTTCACCGGGCGTCCCAAACGGCTGATACCCTTTTCAATCATACGGGCCGAGGGAGTATCCACACTGCGACAATAAGCAATGGCAGCTTTCAATTCCCCACCCAAAATATAATCCTTTATTTTATCCATGAACTGAGGGTCTTCTTTCCCCGCCTTCCGGATAACATAATTACGTTCAAACAAGATGTAGAAACAAAGTACGGACATCAAACCCAAGACAATCATAATCCAGCCACCTTTGATGGCCATGCTCCATAAATTCATTTCGTCGGAAGCGTTTACTTGTGTCAGTACCGGATTGGCACCTGCAATAGAGTCAGTCAGTGCCGGAGCCACTTGGGCCAATAACAACATTACATTCATCAGCGAAGACAGTTTTTATATTCCTTGACCGTACGCTCCAATCCCAGATACAACGCGTCACTAATCAGCGCATGCCCGATGGATACCTCGTCCAGCCACGGAATGTTTTGATAAAAATAATTCAGATTCACCAGACTCAGATCATGTCCGGCATTCAGCCCCAGACCTAAGCTGCGGGCCACCTTGGCAGCCTCGACAAAAGGAGCTACAGCCGCTTCCCGTCCTTTGGGATAAGCCGTAGCATAAGGTTCCGTATATAGCTCCACGCGGTCGGCACCGGCTTTGGCAGCATATTCTATCATTTCGGCATCGGTGGAAACAAATACGGAAGTACGGATACCAGCATTGTTGAACTCATCCAACACTTCGTTCAAGAAGTCAAAATGGGTCTTGGTATCCCAGCCTGCGTTTGAAGTCAGCTGTGTAGGGCTGTCGGGCACCAAAGTTACCTGATGCGGTTTCACCTTCAAGACCAAATCCATAAATTCGGGTGCAGGATAACCCTCGATATTGAACTCTGTCCGCAGCAACGGCCGCAAATCATATACATCCTTACGGCGGATATGCCTCTCGTCAGGACGGGGATGCACCGTAATGCCATCAGCACCAAAGTCTTCACAATCCAGCGCTACCTTCACAACATTCGGGACATCACCTCCACGGGCATTGCGCAGCGTTGCCACCTTATTTATATTAACGCTTAATCTAGTCATAATTCGGTTTATAGTTTGGGACAAAAGTACAAATAATAGTTATATATTGGCAGCATTCTGAGAAAAAAATAGCATCTTTGCACTTCAATCCAACAGAATTGATTATGAAATTTGCCATATTCGGAAATACCTACCAAGCAAAGAAATCCTCGCATGCAGAAAACCTCTTCCGGTTGCTCGGACAGCATAATGCACAGCTCTGCATCTGCCGGGAATTCCATCACTTCCTGACTACCGATTTACATTTAAACATACCTGACGCCGAATTGTTTGACGGAGATGATTTCTGTGCCGACATGGTTATCAGCATCGGTGGCGACGGCACTTTCCTGAAAGCAGCCAGCCGTGTAGGAAAGAAGAATATCCCCATATTGGGCATCAATACCGGCCGGCTGGGTTTCCTTGCCGACATCTCACCGGAAGAGATGGAAGAGACCTTCGATGAAATCTACAACAACCACTATAAGGTGGAAGAGCGTAGTGTACTGCAACTGAGGTGCGACGATGAACGCTTGATGCAATCCCCTTACGCCCTCAATGAGATAGCCGTATTGAAGCGGGACAGTTCGTCCATGATCAGTATCCACGCCGCCATCAATGGCGCTCCGTTGACCACTTATCAAGCTGACGGCCTAGTTATCTCCACACCTACCGGTTCCACCGCCTACTCACTCAGCGTCGGCGGTCCGGTCATTGTGCCCCACAGTAAAACCATCGCCATCACCCCGGTGGCTCCACACAGCCTCAACGTCCGTCCCATCGTCATTTGTGACGACTGGGAAATTACACTTGATGTGGAAAGCCGCAGCCACAACTTCTTGGTTGCCATCGACGGCCGTAGCGAGTCCTGCAAAGAAACGACCCGGTTGCACATCTCACGTGCCGACTATAGCATAAAGGTAGTGAAACGGTTCAACCATATTTTCTTTGATACCCTTCGCAATAAACTAATGTGGGGGGCGGACATCAGATAAGCCTATATCACTTCATTCACTCCAGCAGGATAACTTATTTACTGTCTTATCCTGATATAGGTAGACACATTTACAAACTAATAAATGTGTTACTATTATGACTTCAAAACGAAAGCTTTATCGTGAAGATGAAAAACTGTTTTTTCTTCACTCTTACTACCAATCAGGTATGAGTAAGCATGCCTTTTGCCGGGCACATGGCATTTGTTGCCCTGCCTTGCTAAATAGTTGGATTAAAAAGTATTCAAATTTAGCAGAAGAGCTATCTTTGCCTTCTGAACAAGAATCACCTGATATGTCCAATCGCAGCAAGGAAGCCTACAAAGATGAAAATGCCCAATTAAAAAAGCGCATTAAAGAGCTGGAGAAAGCTCTGTCTTTCTCCAAGCTGGAAACAGAAGCCCGTGAATTGATGATGGCACTTATATACAAAGTGACACTTGTCTAAAACTGATAACTAAAAGTAATAACTAATAAAAATAACGATTATGAAAGAAAATGAAGTATCATATAGAATTCTTTATATTGATGGAGAAAGAATTATATCAGAAGAATCAGTAATAGGAAGCAATTCAATCTTAGAACAATTAGAAAGTATAATTGCAAAAATTGAACTATCCAAACCAACGGGTCAACTGCAAAGCATTACTGATATTCCCAATAATACTGGTAATAGTTTCAATATTTTTAGGAAACTTAGATTTCAAAGAATCAAGTTCAAGCAAAAGCTTTTCAAAATTCTTTTTTATAAGCTCCTCTTGGGCTACAAACCCTCCTCGGAGAGCCATATCGCTTGCTTCTACGTTGAGAGAAATTATAACATCTCCCCCAATAGTATAATTTGTAGCACTTATAAGATTTAAACGATTAAAATAGTCTAAAATAGCTCTTATTGTATCACTGGAGCAATTTAGCTCATTGGCTAATTGTATAATGTTAAAAGTATAAGTTACATCATTATGACTAAGCAGATTGTTCAATATTTTATCTTTTAATTCGGGAGTTATCATAGTTTATATGTGTTTTGATTTTACAAAAGTATGATTAAAACTTCTAAACTCCAAATGATATAGTTGTTAAAAGATAATGTTTAAAAGCATGAGTGTTCTTTTACATATTGATTGGTCTTATGAAGCGAAATGCAGATGTTAATAAGTATTGCTTCATTCTCTTGGATAGTTACGAACTTATTGATTGTATTGTACTTTATTTAATAGTATGACTATGAAAAAGACAGATAAACAATTAATATTCTCTAAGTTATTTCCTGACGAGGAGAGTTGCATTAGATACTATGAGGACAAAAGATGGGGTGGAAATCCGGTTTCTCCGTTTGACCCTTCATCTAAAGTTTACAAGTGTCGCAATGGGAAGTATAAATGCAAGAATACTGGTAGATACTTTGACGTGAAAACGGGAACTAAATTTGCTAACACAAAGTTACCACTACGATATTGGTTCTATGCAATGTTCTTGTTTCTATCGCACAAACGTGGCGTTTCTTCTTGTCAGTTAGCGAGAGATTTGGATATTACTCAGAAATCAGCATGGAAAATGCTTCAAAAGATTAGGGAAACAATGGGAGTTGAAAATGAACATAAATTGAAAGGAGAAGTTGAGATTGACGAAACCTTTGTTGGGGGCAAGAATAAGAATCGGCATAAGGATAAGAAAGTTGAGAAATGTCAAGGTCGTTCTTTCAAGGATAAAGTTCCGGTATTCGGAATGCTGGAAAGAAACGGTCATTTAGTAGCAAAGGTAGTGCCCGATACCAAAGTAAGGACACTGCTCCCTCTGATAAAAGGCTATGTTAAATTTGGAAGCGTCATATATACTGACGGCTGGGACTATGGAGGAATAACCAATGATTACATTCAAAGGTCAGTAGACCATGAGAAACATTACTATGGCTCTACCTACACAACAGATAAGGGAGAAGTCATACAAGTAAGTACAAATGGTATTGAAAATGCTTGGTCGCACTTTAAAAGAATGATATTTGGAACTTATTACTCGGTTAGTAAAAAGCACCTCCAGCGATATATTGACGAATATGTTTTCAGATTTAATACCCGAAACATTAGTGATATTGAGAGATTTAATTACTTTTGTCTAACATTTATAAACTATCATGGCTAAAAAGAAAAAAGAAAAGGAAACAATTAAGGAGGCAGAAGTCACAGCCTCAGAGAAGGAGTTTAATAAACTTCTTATGGGAATGAGTATTCCTAAAACAAATATTAAAAAAAAGAAAGTATAGTTTTTAAATAATGCTTTATGAATTTTATCATAGATTGTCAAATTTACCCTTTTCATATAATGGTACATTTTGGAAATAAAAAAGGCTTAATTATGAATTTGAAAAAATACGGTATAAATCTTTCACAAAAAGATATAAAAGGTAAATATAAAAGTCTATTTCTAAATGATAATCAGACTGTACTATACATGGATATTATACCTAAAACTATAGATGAATTATCTATTTTGCAACATGAAATTTTTCATTGTGTAATGTTTATATTGGATAAAATTGGAATAAAATTGTCATATAAAACAGATGAAATTTATGCCTATCTTATCCAATATATAACTAAACAAATTTACCTTAAAATATCTCCTACTTCTTTTTCTTAATCGTAGAAGGTGTTTTAATGGTTTCTACTATAGCAGTTTTTTTACGCCTTTTGGCTTCTTCTATTGGGATAAATTGCCCAGTTTCTGCATCTCTGCCAATTTTTCGTGTTTTAGCCATAACAATATATTTAAGTTTACTTTGCAAATATACTTTTTAAGTTTGTATATTCAAAGTGAAATAGTATATTTGTAACGCATTAAGTAGTTAATGCTTCTTATGAAATTATAGCTCAATCGCCTTCTGAATCACCACCTCGGAATATAACGAGCTATGAACCAATACATATTGGGTGAGTTGTACCTATTTAGGCGCAGACTTCCCCATAATGTATTGTGGTTTGTGGTGAACCAAGAAGGCGTATGGCAATGGTCTGCGCTTTTCATACTCTTACGTTAGGTTATTGCTGAATGAAAAAGATTTTTTTTAATTTTAGTATTAACCAATAAAACAAAATGGTATGAAAACAACTTTAATGTCGTTAACTATTATCTCATTATTTTTCTCCTTTATTTGTTGCAACAAGCAAGAAACGATAGAAGACAAGATTAAGAAAGAATTTAAAATCTATGTAAATGAAAATTTTGGCGACCCAAACGATTTGAAAGAGGTTGTATCTATTGACTTAAAAGATACAGTGAGTTACCGACCTATATATGAAATAGTTTCAATGACTAAAGGACTTTATGAAAAAGGAAAGGAACAAGATGATAGCATATTTTACTATATAGAAGGAAAAGGATTTGCTAAAGTAGTAAATAAAATGACAAGAGCTGAGAAAGAAAAAATTGGCACTTACATGAAGGCATTGATAGATTTTTACGAGGATAAACAATTAGAATATATCTCTGTTGGAAAAGAATTAGATAAAATATTAGAATATAATGACAGTACAATGTATATTCATTATGAGATAAAAGCAAGAGTAACAAAAGGAGATATTAAGAGTTTAGATATATATCATGCTTACATAGATAATAATGGCAAAATTGATATTAAAGACCATATTAAGAAAATGAGCGAACTGCCAAAAAAATGGAGTGATATAGATAATGATTTAACTCGATTCAATGCTATTATGAAGGAAAAATTAGATTATCAACTACCATTTTTTAAGTTGTTTAATACATATCCTTCGATAAAAGAAAACTATGAAAAAAAATGAGTAAATTAGAAATAATCGCTATCTTAGCGGTCTAATTATAAACATAAGTTATACCCACCCGGCTTAGGGTCGGGTGGTATATAACTGCCTTGATGATTACGCGTGCTGAAGAACTCTTCAACATCCCTATCAGAAAAAAATCTGGGGCCAAATCGTAACGGAACTGGTCAGTCAGCGCAACCTGAAAGTTGCGTTGGCCTGCCGTCTGTTTGGCCATTGTCGTCAAGCCTACTACCAGTCAAAGGCTGACATTGAGAGTCAGATACATAGGGAACGTCTCATGCTGGATGCTGTCCGTGATATCCGTATCGAAGATCCGGGTATAGGCTGTTACAAACTGTGGATTATGCTCACCGTGCTTTTTGGAGCCGGGTTCATGCCTGGGCGGGACAGCTTTTATGCATTGCTCCGGCAACACCGCTTGATGCTTCCTGCCCGCAAGACCCGGCATACGACGAACTCCAACCATCGCTACCACAAGTGGAAGAACCTAATCAAAGGACTGACCTTGACTTCAGCCAACCAGTTGTGGGTCAGCGACATTACTTATATACCACTTGCCAATGGTGAAGTCTGTTATCTGCATCTGATTACGGATGCCTACTCCCATAAGATAGTGGGATGGGTGCTTGCCGACACCTTACGGGTATCGGCAACCATCAATGCATTGCAACAGGCTATAGAGCAGGCTGTTGAAATGACAGGAGATGAAAATCTTACGGGCCTGATACATCACTCGGACCGTGGCGTACAATACTGTTGCGACCCATACGTGGCACTTCTTCAGAAACATGGCATTGCCATCAGTATGACGGAAGACTACAAACCCACCGACAATGCCGTTGCGGAACGTATCAACGGGATTATTAAGGCGGAAAGCAGCCATCCTCGAGGCCGGTTCAACGACATCGGGCATGCAAGAAATGTCATAGCTCGCTACATACATTTCTATAACCATCGCAGACCGCATATGAGTATCGGGTATAAAATACCTGCTGTGGCGCATCTGGAGAAGGGAATACAGAAGAAAATGTGGAAGAAGAAAAAATATCCTTCCACAAGTAGCAATAAAAAGAAGGATGCAATATCTTTGCAAAGCCGGACAGCAAGTCCGGGCGAAGGCGCAGGACAGCGCACCTGACAAAGACAGAATGCCTCTTTTAGGGGCACCCAGTCTTGCCGGACAAGCAAGCACGGGCTCTGCAAATGCAGCAGGATGACTGTCAACAGAATCAGGACAACTCACTTTGCTGTGTCTACTATATCAGCAGGGCTTGGGAAGAAGTGACTACTGAACCAGTACAACATTCCAAGAACCGTCTACTGATGTCGGTTATAAAAAGAAAAAGCGTCTAGCTAAATCAGGAAAAGACATACCTCAGTGGGGAACTCCATTTACCCCAGGATGTAACTACCTTTACCCCGATATGTAACGGCCTTTACCCCGGTGTGTAAAGAGTCTTTCCCCGGCATGTAACGTCTTTTACATAAGAATGTAACAACGCTGTAAATGTAATGTATTGACAATAAGCCCCTAAACCCATCCATCAGTTTACCACTTCTTATACTGCAAATGACTATTTCTGCCATCCTCCTTCATCGTGGAATATAGAATTGAATAATAATCACACAAAGTATATTTTCAGCAAAAAACTTTTAAATAAATAATAAAAACACCACCTTTGTAGTTCATTCTTTCAGAGTCTATGTGGAATAGTACTTTACTATACAAAGACACTACCATTCAGAATGCGTAAATGTAAGATGAATCAATATGCAGAAAGAAAATGATACTTTATTGGTAGCCAAGTTGAGAGAAGGCAATAAATTTGCCTTTGAAGCATTGTACGAAAAATACAGTGCCAGGCTGTACAACACCATCGTCCTTCTCGTATATGACAAATCATTAGCCAAAGACATCACCCAAAGCAGCTTCATGACGATATGGGAAAAACGCAGTAATCTGGATACCGAGAAAAGTTTTCCGGCATATCTATGCACCATCGCACGCAACATGGTATACAAAGAAACCGAACGAAGATTATTACACAACAAATTTGTAGAAAACAAGCTGAAAACAGAAGCAGAGGCTATCGAGGAAGATACGATGGATATGGACGTCTCCATCATTGAAAAACAGATAGAGCAACTTCTGCAAAGCCTGCCAGAAGTTTCACGGGAAGTCTTTCAGCTGAAAAGAGCAGGAAAACTGTCCAACAAGGAAATCGCCTCACAGCTAGATTTGACGGAACGTGCCGTAGAGGCTCATTTCTACCGTACTATGAAACTACTGAAAGAAGAATTACGCAAATTCATCATGCTTTTCCTCTCCTTCTACTTTCTAAATAATTGTTAAAACATGAAAATCCGTGAGTGTTTTGGCAGGCATACAGATATATACTACAGAACATGGATAAAAAAGACAGTCATATTGAACTTTTGGATCGTTTCTTTCGAGGACTGACCAACCCTGAAGAAGATGTACAGTTGAAATCATGGATTAAGCAACCGGATTTTCAACAGAAATTTTCCGCATACTATCAGCAATGCTGGGCACTGGCTCCGGACACGATGGACAAAGCCGTACAAAATGAAATGTTCACCGAACTTTTAAGCCAGATAGACGCAAGTTCCACCACGGAAACGAAGGTCCTGAAAACAAGGAACCGTTTCCTGCGTCAGATTGGGCGCTATGCTGCAGTTGCCTGCATCATATTGGCAGTGGGAAGCGGAGCCTATTATGCAGGAGTCAAACGACCGGCCGATGACGCCAATACAGAAGTCACCATGTCCGTATCCAACGGGCAGAAGGCCGACATCATTTTGGCTGACGGCACAAAGGTCTACATCAATTCCGATTCAAGAATTGTATATGACAACACTTACAACAAGAAAACACGTATGGTCTCCCTGGAAGGAGAGGCCTATTTTGAAGTTGCAAAGGACAAGGAAAAGCCTTTCATCGTGAAAGCAAATGGCATCAATGTACAAGCGTTAGGTACAAGCTTCAATATACGTGCACATAAAGACGATAAATCAGTAGCTGTAATCCTGATAAGTGGAAAGGTTAAAGTAGACGACGGCAGACACGAGGCATATATGAAGCCAAACGAAAGGCTCGTTTGCAACCTGACCAATGGACAGTTCGAAAAAAGCGAACTTCATCCTAATGCAAGTTATTTGCTATGGAGAAGCAATGAACTAGCGTTCTACGGTGAATCTTTTGAAGAAATTTGTACCATGCTTACTCGAATGTATAATTGCAAATTTATATTCAAAAACGAGAAAGTAAAACAATATACTTATCATGGCATCATTAAAAACGGCAGTTTAAACAATGTATTGGAATACATCAGCCAAGCTGGCGGCATTAATTACAAGATAGAATCTGACAATACGATTATAATATATTAGTAGTGTAAAATAGCCCTTTATATTAACTAAAACAAAAAGTATATGGAATATATTTTATAGGATTTTTACCTCAGACACAATGACCTACTTCTGGCAGCGACAATAAAATTTAAACATTCGAGAAATATAGTTTTAATATACTCTAATAGCTTAATTAGGGTTAGCCTTTGTCGTACCTTCCTTAAAGTAAAAAAGTAATTAACCTGATATGATAAGACATGAGACAAAATAAAATAATTACGCGATTTTCAATATTACTGGGAGTGCTGTTCTTCTGGGGAAATAGCTTTGCCCAAATCAGTTTATCTATAAACCAGCAGACTATCAAGCAGATTATACCTCAAATTGAAAAGACTAGCGGCTACAATGTATTCTATACCGACAAACTGCCCAATCTTGATACCCGAAAAGATTTGCTGGTATCCAATGCCCCACTTGAAGCCACCCTAAAGGAATTGTTCAAAGGGACCAAAATTACTTTCGAAATAAAACCCAACAAGCAGGTTCTACTATTTCAACAAGCCAACAAGCCCTCAGGCAATAGGAAACAAGTACCCAGCAAGTTATTGGTGGAAGCAGAAAGCTTTGACAGAAAGGGGGGATGGGTAGTAGACCAGCAATTCATGGACCTCATGGGTTCACCTTATCTGATGGCTCATGGAATGGGAGTCCCGGTTGAGGATGCCTCCACTACCATTTCTTTTCCTGAAGACGGTACATATTATGTATTTGTACGCACCTACAACTGGACTTCTCCCTGGTATGATGGTAAAGGACCGGGAAAATTCACTTTAGCCGTCGACAATAAAAAGTTGCCAGTGGTTTTAGGGGACGAGGGCAAACAATGGATGTGGCAACCTGCCGGAACAGTCTCTGTAAAAGCAGGAAGCTCTAGTCTGACATTAAAAGATTTGACCGGTTTTAATGGCCGTTGCGATGCCATTTATTTTACTACGGAAAAAGGGCAGCTCCCTCCCGCTCAGGCCACACAACTGACAGATTTCCGTAAAAAGATGCTGGATATTCCAGCCGAACCGGAGCAATACTCCTATGATGTGATTGTAACTGGTGGCGGTATAGCCGGTATGTGTGCAGCCGCAACCGCTTCCAGATTGGGATGCAAAGTGGCATTAATCAACGACCGCCCAGTACTTGGCGGCAATAATAGCTCTGAAGTCAGGGTTCACTTAGGGGGCAATATCGGAGTAGGCCCCAATTCCGGACTGGGACGTATGATAAGAGAATTCGGACATTCTAAAGAAGGAAATGCCAAACCTGCCGCAAACTATGAAGATGAAAAGAAGGAGCTTTTTATCGCCAATGAAAAGAATATCACCCTTTATGCCAACTACCGGGCCATATCTGTAAAGCCCGATGGCAACAGAATAGAATCTGTCATCATCAAGCATATAGAGAATGGAAAAGAAGTGGAACTGAAAGCACCATTGTTCTCCGACTGTACCGGAGACGGCACCATCGGGTATCTGGCCGGTGCAGACTACAACATGGGACGCGAATCCCGTGCCGAATACGGAGAAGAGCTGGCACCGATTCAACCGGACAAAATGACAATGGGTTCATCCGTACAATGGTACTCTGCAGACAAAGGTAAACCTACCCGTTTCCCTATTTTCTCGTACGGTCTGCAATTCAATGAAAAAAATTGCGAAAAAGTGACGATGGGTGAATGGAAATGGGAAACCGGCATGAACTTCAATCAAATCGACGACTTCGAACGTATACGTGATTATGGCTTAATGGTCATCTATTCTAATTGGAGTTTTCTGAAAAATGAATTAAAGGACAACAAGAAATATAAGAACCGCGCATTGGACTGGGTAGCCTATATTGCCGGAAAACGCGAGTCACGCCGATTGTTGGGCGATTATATTCTAAAGCAAGATGATATAGATAAAAATGTCTATCACGAAGATGCCTCCTTCGTCACAACCTGGAGCATCGACCTGCATTTCCCGGATTCGCTCAATGCATCACACTTTCCTGATGCGCCTTTCAAAGCAGCAACCAAACACATCCATATATATCCTTATGCAGTGCCCTATCGCTGCCTATATTCCAGAAATATCGAGAATCTTTTTATGGCGGGCCGCAATATCAGTGTTACCCATGTGGCACTGGGCACTGTCCGCGTAATGCGTACCACCGGAATGATGGGCGAAGTTGTCGGGATGGCAGCTTCCTTATGTAAAAAGTACAACACCACTCCGAGAGGAGTATATCAGAAACACCTACCGGAATTGAAAGCACTGATGAAAGAGGGAGTAGGAAAAAAAGAAGGGATTCCCGATAATCAGAAGTTCAATGAACAAAAATTATTAAAAAAGCCTCGTATATTTGTCATTGAAAAAAACAAGAAGTAAGAAACACGTTGATACTACAATTTAAGTATTAATAAAACACGCATATCATGAAAAATATTCTAACATTATTATTTGTCCTTTTCGGAGGATATTCGTTACACGCACAAGATACCTGCTACGGCCTTCTGAGAAATGACACTTTAACCATCGGAAACAATTTGGTCGAACGTACCTTTTTGTGGAACGGGGGAAATATCATAACTTACCGCCTGACCGACAAGAGTAATGGAAAATCATGGAAGAACCACAGCCTTACTCCAGATTTCAGAGTAACGAAAAATTTGCCGCAACCATCAAACGGTTCACTCAAAGTAGTTCCCGTAAAAGAGACTAAAATATTTCCCGCTTATCTGAAAGTAGAAGTTTCTTTCAGCCTGGAGAAGCTAGATATAAAACGGGTATATCGTATTTATGATGATTGTCCAGCCATAGCCTGCGACACCTATTTAAGAGGAACAGTAAACAGTATTTTCGGAGGCAGAGAAGTTAGTGCAGCCGACCGGAAGAATATTGAATTCGCCGAAGACATGAAATCTAAAGAAGTAACCGCTGTACTAGACCAGTTCCATTTCCAAGGACAACATTGGCACGCTCGCAGCGTGGAATTTTCCGATGTGACCGACTGGCACAACAACCTGGTTTTCGAGAAAGAGATTATTTCCTATCGCAAACTGGGATATCGCGGCAATCTGCTGTTTGCCTTTAATGGCGAGGACAACTGTGGCATCTTCTTTTTAAAAGAGGCTCCCTGCTCTTCGGTACAATTAGCCTATCAAGGAAAGGATTTTCTGACTGATTTCGGAAAGTTTACAGTAACCGGCCTGGGCATTACCGAGAAAGACGTGACTCCCGACCGTTGGACCCAAACATACGGATGCGTATTGGGAATATACGGAGAAGGTGAACTGAGCCGACTACAAACGCTTCGTTCATATCAGAAGAATATACGTACTTACCGGGCCGACCGCGACGAGATGATTATGATGAACACCTGGGGAGACCGTAGCCAGGACTCAAAAGTAAACGAATCCTTCTGTTTGAAAGAACTGGAACGCGCCGCCCGTCTGGGAATCACCCATTTCCAGATTGATGATGGCTGGCAAATAGGTAAAAGCCCTAATTCAGCTGTAGCCCGCGGTTCATTCAAGAACATTTGGGACAATAAAGACTACTGGAAACCCGACCCGCAAAAGTATCCACGTGGTTTGCATCCCATCGTAAAACGTGGCAAGGAATTAGGTATTGAAATCGGTCTTTGGTTCAATCCCAGCATACAAAATGATTTTGCCGATTGGCAGAAAGATGCGCAAGCACTCATCAGGCTTTATCGCGAATACGGCATCAAAGTATTCAAGATAGACGGGCTCACCATTCCCAGTAAAGAAGCCGAAACAAACCTGCACCGCTTATTCAACAAAGTGCTGGAAGAGACGGACGAGGAAGTGATTTTCAACCTTGATGCGACAGCCAGCCGCCGCGGAGGCTACCACATGTTCAATGAATATGGAAATATCTTTCTGGAAAACCGTTATACCGACTGGCAGAACTACTATCCTTACTGGACTTTGCGTAACCTCTGGATGCTTTCCAAATATGTTCCGGCAGAAAAGCTGCAAATAGAGTTCCTGAACAAATGGAGAAATACGGATAAATATAAAGGAGAAGTCTTCGCTCCGGAAAACTATTCATTTGAATATCTGTTTGCTACGACTTTAGCAGGACAGCCGCTTGCCTGGATGGAAGGTACCAATCTACCCGAGGAAGCATTTACATTACGAGAACATACAGAAGCCTACAAGAAATTTCAGCATGACATGCATTCCGGCACTATCCTACCCATAGGAGATGAACCGTCGGGACGCTCTTGGACCGGCTTCCAGTCTCTAAAGAAAGATAGAGGATACTTGATTGTGTACCGTGAAAATCATCCAGAAGGGACTACAGAAGTCGAAACCTGGCTGCCAGAAGGTGTCACAGTAAGATGTATCCCACTGATGGGACACGGCAAAGCTATGACAGCAGTAACCGGAAAGAAAGGAAGGCTGGAAATCTCTCTGCCATCAATCAATGACTATGTTGTCTACAAGTATGAAATTAAAAACAAACGCTAAAATAAATAACGACATGAGAACACTTTTCTTACTCACAACATTGCTTTTCATCATCCCGAACATGTTCGGACAAAAAGAATATCGCCTAAACTCACCGGACGGCAAGTTAGAGGTTACCTTATATATAGGTGACCGGATTACTTACGAGCTGACGGAAGAAGGGCATACATTGGTAGCCCCCTCTCCCTTATCAGTACATCTGGATAATGGGACAGTCTGGGGCAACGGCTCCCATCTTAAGAGAGTCAGCCATCGCCAGGCAAATGAGATGATTCCCTCTCCTTTCTACAAGCGCAGTGAAGTAAAGGATGTCTATAATGAAATGACGTTAAGTTTCCGGGAACATTTCAACCTCATTTTCAGAATGTACAATGAAGGAATGGCATACCGGTTCGCAGCGACCGGAAACAGACCGTTCAAAGTTACAAACGAAGAAGCCGCCTTCAACTTCAACAAGGACTACAAATCGATTGTTCCTTATGTAAAAGATGGCGATAAACAACCGATAGAAGCCCAGTTCTCCAACTCTTTTGAAAACACCTATACACATATAGAGCTATCCGGACTGAACCCCCAAAGACTGATGTTTACCCCCGTAGTAATAGAGCAGGAAAACGGCCGTAAACTTTGTATTGCCGAATCCGACGTGGAGAGCTATCCGGGCATGTTCCTCATCAACAGAAACGGGGGAACAGCACTCACTTCCGCTTTTGCCGCCGTCCCCAAAACAAAAAAACAAGGCGGGCATAACCAACTGCAAATATTAGTCACAGAGCGTGAAAACTACATTGCTTCCTGCCAGCCGAAAGCCAAACTACCCTGGCGCATCATTGTTGTGGCAAGAAATGACAAGGAGCTGGCAGATAACGATATGGTTTATAAGCTGGCTGCTCCATCACGCATGAAAGACATCTCATGGATACGTCCGGGCAAAGTGGCCTGGGAATGGTGGAACCATTGGGGAATCAAAGGCGTGGATTTCGAAGCTGGAATAAACAATGAAACATACATGCACTATATCGACTTCGCCTCCCGGCATGGCATCGAGTATGTGATTCTGGATGAAGGCTGGGCTGTCAACCTCAAGGCTGACCTTTTCCAAATTGTACCGGAAATTGATTTAAAAAAGCTCACGGCCTATGCCAGGCAAAAGAATGTAGGACTCATCCTTTGGGCAGGTTACCATGCCTTTGCCCGCGACATGGAACATGTATGCAAGCACTATTCCGAAATGGGCATCAAAGGATTCAAGATTGACTTTATGGATAGGGATGACCAGGAAATGGTAGACTTCCACTACCGGGCTGCCGAAATTGCCGCTAAATATAAGTTGATGGTAGACTTTCACGGCACGTACAAACCTACCGGGCTGAACCGCACTTATCCCAATGTCATCAACTATGAAGCCGTTCACGGGCTGGAACAGATGAAGTGGAGTGACATCCATACCGACCAGGTAACCTACGATGTCACCATGCCATTCATCCGTATGCTGGCCGGACCGGTGGACTATACACAAGGCGCCATGCACAATGCCAACAAACGGTGTTACCACTCCTCAATGGATACCCCAATGAGCCAGGGAACCCGTTGCCGCCAATTAGCTGAATATGTAGTATTTGAATCACCATTGAACATGTTGTGCGACAGTCCCACCAATTACGACCGTGAAGAAGAATGCACGGAATTCATCGCTACCATCCCTACCGTTTGGGAACAAACAATAGCCATGAACGGAGAAATTGGAAAATACATTACAATGGCGCGCAGGAAAGGAGATGTCTGGTATGTCGGCTCCCTAACCAATTGGGATGCACGTACTCTGACACTGGACCTTTCTTTCCTCGGTGCAGGCAGATGGAAAGCGGAAATGTTTCATGACGGAGTGAATGCCAACCGCCTGGCTTCCGACTACCAAAAGACCGTCACAGACATTCCTGCATCCCGTAAACTGACCGTCAAAATGGCACAAGGAGGCGGATGCGCATTGAAAATATACAAAGAATAATTCATAGGCTTTTTAAACGTTAACTGATACATACGATTTATGAAAATTAAAAGATTAATGATTACTTGTTTGCTCGCAGTGTCTGTACTGGGAGGCAAGTCACAAGCACAAGACTTATTGTCCAATGTTTACGGACGCGATTACCAGCTACTGAATGGGAAGTGGGGAGTCATTGTAGACCTTTATGACCAAGGAGAAAGGATGCAGGTGTACAAAAACAGAAAACCTCAAGACAACAAGCAATTTTACGAATACTCTTTCGACGGAGGTTTGGTCCTAAATGTACCTGCCGATTTCAATTCACAAATACCCGAGTTGAAATTTTATGAAGGAACAGTATGGTACGGACGCTCTTTCGATACCCCAAAGACTGACGGCAAACGTTTGTTTCTCTATTTCGGTGCGGTAAGTTACCGTAGCAAAATATATCTGAACGGGGAGAAAATAGCCAGTCATGAAGGCGGATTCACTCCCTTCCAGGTGGAAATCACAGATAAGGTAAAGCAAAAGGACAACTTCCTGGTGGTGAAAGTCAACAATACCCGCACCACGGATGCCATCCCTGCCATGTCCTTTGACTGGTGGAATTACGGCGGCATCACACGCGATGTAATGTTGGTAAGCGTTCCACAAAGCTACATCAAAGACCATTTCATCCAGTTGGACAAGGTACAATCCAACCTGATTCGTGCCAAAGTAACCTTATCCGAAGCAAAGCCTGGCATCAACGTGCAAGTCGCCATCCCCGAATTGGGCATCAGACAGAACATGACTACCGATGCCAACGGAATTGCCCAGGCCACTATCAAAACCAAAAAACTGCAACGTTGGTCACCGGATGCTCCAAAGCTGTATGATGTAACCATCACTTCGGAAAGTGACCGGCTCAACGAGCAAATTGGTTTCCGTAACCTTTATGTAAAAGGCGAAGATATCTATCTGAACGACCGGCCCATCTTCCTGCGCAGTGTCAGCTTCCACGAGGAAATTCCGCAACGCCGCGGGCGTGCCTTCTCAGAAGCGGACGCAACAATGCTGTTGTCCGAAGCCAAAGAGCTGGGTGCCAACATGATTCGTCTGGCACATTATCCACAAAATGAATATACTGTCCGCCTGGCAGAAAGAATGGGATTCCTTTTATGGGAAGAGATACCTATCTGGCAAGGGATTGACTTCAAGAATACCGCTACCCGTGAGAAAGCAGGCAGAATGATTAAAGAGATGGTGATGCGCGACAAAAACCGTTGTTCCGTTGCCTTTTGGGGGATTGCCAATGAAACAGCCACTTCCACCCCGCGCAATGAATTTCTGAAACACATGAAACAATGTTGCCTGGACATCGACTCAACCCGTCTGATTACGGCCGCCTTCGATTTGGTACGCTTCAACCGCGAAAGCCGGAACTTTGAGATGAATGACTCCATTATCAACATCCTGGACATGGTAGCCATCAACAAATATATGGGATGGTATCATGACTGGCCACTGGCTCCGGACCAGGCTGTCTGGAATGTAGCTCCCGGCAAACCTCTTTTCATTTCCGAGTTCGGAGGCGAAGCGCTCTATGGCAAACATGGCGACGCGGAAGTCAAGAGTTCTTGGAGTGAGGATTATCAGGCACAACTCTACAAGGACAATCTGGAAATGTTCAAGCATATCCCCAACCTGCGCGGAACATCGCCGTGGATTCTTTTTGATTTCCGTTCCCCCTTCCGTTTCCATCCACACCAGGGAGGGGAATGGAACCGTAAAGGACTGGTTTCCGACCAGGGACAACGCAAAAAAGCATGGTACATCATGCGTGATTACTATAACCAAAAGAAAACAGAACAATGAAACACAAAATAAAACACTACATGGCTGCCCTCCTCCTGACCTCTATGGTCTGGAGCGGGCATGCCCAAGAAAAGGATGAAATGGACTTGTCCGGTGAATGGGCATTCCAGACAGATGTCATGGACTTCCGGAGAGGTTCACTGGACGTACGTTACTGCCATCGCCTGCAGGAAAGCATCGTTCTGCCGGGAATTACGGATGACTATAAAATAGGCTACAAATCTCCTTACCGCCACCTGGATAGGCTGACCCGTGTCTACGAATATATGGGCCCCGCATGGTACCAGCGGGAAATAGAGATTCCTGCGGCATGGAAAGGCAAACGCATTTTCCTCTATTTTGAACGTACACACTGGCTCAGTTCGGTATATGTAGGCAAAGAAGAAGTGAGTAAAATAGACTACATCAGTATTCCCCACAACCACGAACTGACCCAATGGCTACATCCAGGCAAAAAAGAACTGATAACTTTCTGCATAGACAACCGCTACCAGTACGATACCCATAAATGGGACCATGCCCACTCCGAATTTACCCAAATAAACTGGAACGGAGTATTGGGCGAAATTAAACTGGTAGCTGTAGACCCGGTCTATGTAGATGACATGCAGGCCTATCCGGACATCAAGAACAAAAGCATCAAAGTCAAAATGACTGTCCGCAACTGTACAGAACATACCGCCAGCGGCAAAATATCCTTCCACGTGACAGGAAAGGACTATAGACTACAAAAGGAAGTACCGGTAACAGTGACCGATTCCATTACTTATATCGAGGAAGAGATGTTTTTGGGTAAGGATATCCATTTGTGGAATGAGTTCCATCCCAATCTTTATACGTTGGACTGTAAGCTGACTTCCAGTGTAGATGGCCAATCCTATGCGCATGAGAAAAGCACAACTTTCGGTATGCGCGAAGTAGAGGCCGGTGAGGACCATATCATCCTTAATGGCGAACCCATACACCTGCGCGGTACCGTTGAAAACGCAGTGTTCCCCAAGACCGGCTACGCTCCCGTGGACGATGCCTCTTGGGAACGTGTACTCCGTATCCTGAAAGAATATGGCATGAACCATATGCGCTTCCACTCCTGGTGTCCTCCTGCCGCTGCGTTCCGTATGGCAGACAAGCTGGGTGTCTATCTGGAGGTGGAAATGCCGATGTGGGGTAAAGATGCCCAACCCGATGAGAAGCGCTGGAATTTCTTCCGTCGCGAGCTGCGGGGTATCTTGAAAGAATATGGGAATCACCCTTCCTTCATTCTCTACTGTAACGGAAACGAAATTACCGGCGATTTCAGTTTCATAGAAGAGCTTACCGCCACGGCCCGCCAGTTGGATAACCGCCGTCTATACAGCGGTTCCACAGCCCGCACACGTGTCAAATCAGACCAGTTCTACATTACCCATCAGACTACCAAAGGACACATGGCCATCTACGAAGGACGCCCTTATACAAACTGGGACAAAAACAAGGAACTGGGAGTAGGCCTGCCCATCATCTCGCATGAATCCGGACAGCGGTGCATCTATCCCAATTTCGAGGAAATGAAGAACTTCACCGGCCCCGTACAAGCGCGTAATTTCGAGATATTCCGTGAACTGCTGGACAAGAACCACATGCTCGACCAGGCACATGACTTCTTCCGTGCTTCTGGAGCCTTGACCGCCATAGAGTACAAGGATGTCATAGAAGCCCAGTTGCGCACTTATCTGAAAGGCGGTTTCCAATTACTGTCTCTGAATGATTTTACCGGACAAGGATATGCACCGGTAGGCATTCTCGATCCTTTCTGGAATACCAAAGGGCTCATCACACCGGAAAAGTGGCGCGAGTTCTGTGCACCGACTGTCGCATTGCTCCGTTTCGACAAACGCGCACTTTACAATGATGAAGTATTTGAAGGAAAAGCGGAAATATACAATTATGGACCTGCCCTATTGAAAAACGCAAAAATCAATTGGAGGATCACCGACAGCAACGGTAAAACCCTTAAGAGCGGAAAACTGAAAACACAAACTGTCGGAAAGAACGGGGTATTTCCACTTGGCAGTTTCAGTTATGCATTGGACAATATCACTGAACCACAGAAGCTGACGGTCCATCTTTCTGTTGCACACGTAAAAAACAGCTGGGATATCTGGGTATATCCCCGTCATAGCAACTTAATGCAGTCCACTAGTGAAGTGCTCTACACCACAGTATTCGATGAAAAAGCAAAACAACACCTTGCCGATGGCAAGAAAGTGGTACTCTGCCCCAAACCTTCCAAAGTAAAAGGTCGTAAATCCGTGTTCCACAATCACTTCTGGAATCCGATAATGTTCAAATGGCCTCCTATGACCATTGGCTGTCTGATTCATGACGACCAGCCTGTATTCGAGCATTTCATAACTTCCTACCATACTGACTGGCAGTGGTGGGACATTCTGGAAAATGCCAAGGTTATTGAGATGAAGGATGCTCCGGCAGCACTGCGGCCTTTCATACAAGTAATAGACCATTACGACAATAATGAAAAGCTCGGTATTGGTTTCGAAGCAAAAGTGAAGAAAGGCAGTCTACTGGTACTGGCCGTAGATACCCAGAAAAACATCAACGAACGTCCTGCCACCCAGCAATTGCTGGAAAGCATTGACCGCTACGTAAAGAGTGACAAATTCGCTCCGCAAATTACCGTTGACGAGTCCTACATTGAATCATTCTTAAAGAAATAAATAAAGGAAATATGATGAAATTATTCTTGCTTTGGGCTCTTTTGTTGCTGCCGGTCGGACCGGCAGCAGCACAAGAGATAAAAATGTCACAAACAGCTCCATTGGAACAAGTTTATGGAGAAACAGTAGAAGATGATGCCTTACTGCCCATGAATGAACTGGATATGGATTTCGGCTATGCCCTCTATGAGACAACCGTTGATGTGGAAGAGGAGAATCCCACACTAACTATTGAAAACGTACGGGATTATGCCGTGGTCTATGCAGACGGCAAACTGCAAGGATATTTAAAAGATAGCAGTAAAAGTCTGAAAACCAATCTACCGATAGGCATACACAAACTTAGTATCTATACTGAAAATATCGGACGTATTACCTATGGTCCTGAAATTCTGGACAATTCAAAAGGTATCTACGGCAGCATAACATTGGGAAAGACAGATTTAGAAGGCTGGAAGATGACCCCATTGGAAATTAAGGAATGCGATGTGGCCGGAATAACTTTCAAAGAAGGTACCTCCTCCATCCCTTGCTTCCGTAAAGGTTGTGTCACAGTAAGCAACCCGGCACAAGAGACCTTTCTTGACGTGTCCGGCTGGGGAATGGGAGAAGTCTGGATAAACGGGCAATACTTGGGTGCCTACTGGGAAGAAAATGCAGAAAAGACCCTGGAGATACCTGCCGGTGCTCTGATAGCAGGTAATAATGAAATAGTGGTATTTGAACTAAAAAATAACGAACAAGCTTCCATGACACTAACCGATAAGCCTATTTTCAAATAAGCCCTTGCATGTACTTGTTTATATTCCTTAAAAAAACGACCTTTGTGTAGGAGCAGATTCCGAAAAACGTGTCTTATTTAATGAGAATAGCATAATTATATATATCATGAAGAAACTAACATTTATCAGTTGCCTCCTTTTAAGTGGTTGCCTGGCCGGAGCAATGGCTGCAGACAAAAAGCAACCCATCTACAAAGATGCCAAAGCTCCCATTGAGGAGCGTGTGAATGACCTGGTCAGCAGAATGACGCTGGAAGAAAAGGTACAACAACTCAACCAGTACACTTTGGGGCGGAATAACAACGAGAACAATCGTGGTGAGGAAGTAAAAAAAATTCCTGCCACACTAGGCTCCCTCATTTATTTTGATGAAGATGCCAATCTGCGTAACGAGGCTCAGAGAAAAGCAATGGAAGAATCACGTCTGGGTATCCCCATCCTTTTCGGATACGACGTCATCCACGGGTTCCGTACCATTTATCCCATCTCTTTGGGACAAGCATGTTCTTGGAATCCCCAATTGGTAGAACAAGCATGTGCCGTTGCCGCCCAGGAAGCACGCATGTCCGGGGTAGACTGGACTTTTTCCCCTATGATTGACGTGGCAAGAGACGGACGCTGGGGACGTGTTGCAGAGGGCTATGGCGAAGACCCTTATACCAATGCTGTATTCGGTGTCGCATCCATCAAAGGATACCAAGGTGAAGACATGTCCGACAGCAAGCGAGTAGCCGCCTGCCTTAAACATTATATCGGATACGGCGCTTCTGAAGCAGGACGTGACTATGTTTATACGGAAATCTCCAATCAGACTCTGTGGGACACCTATATTCCTCCCTATGAAGCTGGCGTAAAAGCCGGTGCCGCTACTTTAATGAGTTCATTCAATGACATCAGCGGCACTCCCGGAAGCGCCAACCATTACACGATGACAGAAATTCTGAAGAACCGTTGGAAACACGACGGCTTTGTTGTTTCAGACTGGTCCGCAGTACCGCAACTTATTGACCAGGGCCATGCTGCCGACCGCAAAGAAGCTGCCCGTCTGGCTTTCAACGCCGGCCTGGAAATGGACATGATGGGGCATTGCTATGACAGGCATATGGCAAAGCTGGTGGAAGAAGGTAAAATAAGCATGCAACTGGTGGACGATGCAGTAAAACGCGTGCTCCGTATCAAATTCCGCCTTGGACTTTTTGACAATCCCTACACCCCGACATCTACAGAAAAAGAGCGCTTCCTCCTTCCACAAAGCCTGACTATTGCAGAGAAACTGGCAGAAGAGACCATTGTTCTACTGAAGAATGAAAACAAGGTACTCCCTTTGGCAAACGGGAACAAGCCAACTATCGCCGTCATGGGGCCTCTGGTACAAAACAGTGCCGAGCTTCTGGGGTCATGGTATGGACATGGACATGCAGAAGATGTCCTCCCCATCAAAAAGACACTGGATGCAGAATTTGCAGGCAAGGCTGAACTGATTTATACCGAGGGTTGTGATTTCGACGGTAACGACACTTCCAAATTCAGTGAGGCACTGGCTGTAGCCCGGAAAGCAGATGTCATTCTACTCTGTATGGGTGAAAAGAAAAAGTGGAGTGGCGAAAACGCATCGCGTTCCATCATAGAACTGCCTGCCATTCAAGAGAAATTCATTGCTGAAATGAAGAAAGCAGGCAAACCGATTGTTCTGGCACTGGCTAACGGACGTCCTTTGGGACTCTCTAAAGTGGAACCTCTCTGTGACGCCATCGTTGAAATGTGGCAACCGGGAGTACCTGGTGGTAAACCATTGGCAGGTGTCTTGTCCGGCCGGGTAAATCCTTCGGGCAAGCTTTCCATTACTTTTCCACGTTCCACCGGACAGATTCCAATCTATTACAATCAGCGCAAAACAGCCCGTCCACAAAGTGGCAAATATCAAAACATCCCCTCTACCCCACTGTATGAATTCGGATACGGCTTGAGTTATACCACCTTTAATTATGGTAATATCAACTTGCCCAAAGAAACCATCAGACGCGGTGAAAAGTTGGTAATGGAAATCCCAGTCACCAATGTAGGCAAACGTGACGGTGCAGAAGTGGTGCATTGGTTTATCTCAGACCCATTTAGCACGATTACCCGTCCATGCAAAGAGTTGAAGCACTTCGAAAAACAACTAATTAAAGCAGGTGAAACACATATATTCCGCTTTGAAATAGACCCGATGCGTGATCTTGGTTTTGTAAATGCCAATGGTGAACATTTCCTTGAAAATGGAGAATATTATGTAATAGTGAAAGACCAGAAAGTAAAATTCACGGTTATAGATTAATCTTCTTTTTATATTGCAGGCCATCCTCCTTTCATCATTCTAAAAGACAGATGGCCTGCAATTTCTATTTTAGAACAAATAAGTATACTGTTCTCCTAAAAATTTCTTGATATGCTTCAAGGCTTTGGTTATTTGGGCCTCCACTGTCTTGACAGAAATACCCATTTCCCCGGCAATTTCTTGATTAGTCTTCCCTTCCTCCCTACTTTTGCGATAAACCTGCCCACATTTGTCTGGAAGGGAACAAACAGCTTCTTCAATCAATCGATTCAGTTCTTCCATCTCCACCGAAGTATCAGCAGCAAGAGCATATCCATATTCTTCTCCTCCCTCGATGGGAACCGTATCCTTTTCATCGCGTAAAGCATTCAGGCAACGATTACGTGCAGACTGGAAAAGATAAGCCTTGAATGAGATTTTAAGAGTCAAGTCGGCCCTACCCTCCCACAAATTCATAAAGATAGAAAGGGCCAGTTCTTCTATCTCCTGCTTGTCTCTCAGATAAAGGGACATGAAGCGGCAGAGTGAAACAAAATAAGTATCGAAAAGGTGCTTGAAAGCCTTCTCGTCATCTTGTTTGATTAACTGTAACAATAGGATATCATCTTCTGCAGGCATATCGAAGTTATATTAGATAAGGGCTTCTTGAGCGGCAAAGATACTAATATTATTTGTTCCTCGAAATTTATTAAAAAAATAATTGGAATCGGAATAAGGGTTAAACTCAAGTGATGTGTCATATAAGTGAAGGCCTATAAAAACATCATGATCATGAAAAAAAGTGTTCCTTGGAATTTAATCATTCCTAAGTTGAAACAGGAAATTTCCGCAGACGAAGAGCGGCAATTGGAGACTTGGTTACGCAGCAGTAACAACGAAGCGTTATTCAAGGAATTGCAACTGTTATGGGAAAAAATTCAGGCAAATGTAGAAAACTACACGCCCAATACCGAATATTATTGGAATGAACTTGTCAACCGTATGCACGCCAGCGAGCCTAAGCAGACTGCAAAACCTGCAAAGA
Source organism: Bacteroides sp. AM32-11AC (assembly GCF_003603515.1). Lineage (NCBI taxonomy): Bacteria > Pseudomonadati > Bacteroidota > Bacteroidia > Bacteroidales > Bacteroidaceae > Bacteroides > Bacteroides sp. AM32-11AC. The sequence goes on from NZ_QTNH01000006.1 coordinate 113,842, forward strand.
AACGCTTCGAACTGAAACGGATATACCGCTACGCAGTAGCTGCATGTATAGCTGTTGCCATCGGTTGCTCATTCTACATAGGATTCCTTAACGGACAGCCTGAAGCCATGCCGCAGTTATACTCTAATTTGTCGGGTAAGTCTAAGGTTCTCCTTCCTGACGGAAGCGAAGTATGGATGCATACAGAGACCTCTTTGCAATACGAATCACAAATGAATAAGGATGAGCGTATCGTAAATGTAACTGGTGAAGCTTACTTCGATGTAGCACACGATGCTGACAAACCTTTTATCGTGCAGACAGAAGGTATGCGTATCGTAGTTCACGGAACCAAATTCAATGTCGATGCATTCCCCGGTTCGGAAAATACATTGGTGAGTTTGGTAGAAGGGTCCGTCTCTTTGGAAACCGAGACAGAGAACCGTTTCCTCAAACCGGGCGAAACAGCTACTTTTAATCGGAAAACCCTGACACTTAAGGTAGAAAAAGATGATGTACATTTTGCCTCTTCGTGGGCAAATACACAACTCGTATTCAGAAACCGTTCATTGGGAGACATTTGCAAACTGCTTTCTAAATGGTATCGGGTAAAGATAGACGTGGATCCTACATTATCCAATAAATATTTCTATACGTTTACGTTGCGTAGCGAACCGCTGGACGAAATACTCCGCATCATGGCACGCATCCAACCTATGAAATATACCTTTAACAAAGAGAATGAGTTGACAATTTCGTTTGCAGACACAAAACAAAAAGTAAAATGAAACAGTAACAAAATTAAAAACTTATGCCAAACAAATGAGAAATGCACATTATTTAATAATTAACGAAAAGTAAACACCTACATTAATCTTTAAATTTAAGACAATTATGGATATAAGAAAACAACTCATCATTCTTATACTGGTATTTCTATGTGCCCCGGTTTCTGCACAAAAGAAAGAGAAACTGATCACACTGAAGTTCACAAATATCCCATTATCAGAGGCTATGCCAAAAGTGGAAAAGCAAAGCGGATACACTTTCTTCTATGAATCGCAGCAAATAGACATCAAACAGAAAGTCAGCTTGAATGTTAAGAATGAAACTATTAATAAGACAATAGCAGCCTTATTGAAAGGGACCAATGTTAAATTTGAAATCGACGCAACACACATTATTTTATATACCGGAAAGAATAACAAGGCAATATCCGGACAACCACAGAACATCTCTGGTACAGTAATTGACGAAAGTGGTGAACCGATTATCGGAGCAAATGTCATGGTGGAAGGAACCAGTACTGGTGTCATTACAGATCTTGACGGAAAATACACAATCAACGCACCGGCAGGGAGTAATCTCAAAATCTCCTATATCGGTTATGTGACACAGACTGTAAAAGCTGGTAGAAACAGTACCGTAAAGTTAGTGGAAGACAGTAAAACACTGGCAGAAGTCGTGGTAATCGGCTATGGTACACAGCGTAAGTCCGACCTGACTGGAGGTCTGGTATCAGTAGACCAGAAGAAACTGAACATGATAAATAGCAGTAACTTGATGGACCGTCTCGCAGGACAAATTCCGGGCTTAAGCGTAACTACTGGTGATGCGAAACCGGGGGCAGACCAAACCCTCCGTGTACGTGGTGAAAACTCACTAAGTGCTGACAATGCACCGCTTATTGTATTGGACGGTATTCCTTACAATGGTTCTTTGAGTGATATTGACCCAAACATCATCGAAAGCCTTAGTGTCTTGAAAGATGCTTCCGCAGCAGCTATCTACGGCTCACGCGGTTCCAATGGTGTTATCTTGATTCAATCAAAGAAAGGCAAGAAAGGTGCACCCCAAGTTACATACAAAGGGCAGTTCAGAATGTCGCAACCCCAACAGACTATTGATGTGATGACTCCAGACGAATACATCACATTTAAACAAGACATTGCACGCCTGAAAGATGGATGGAGCGGAGACCAATTGGCTCCTGAGAATATTCTGAGTGCCAGCGAACTTATAAATTACAAGAAAGGCGTTACAAACGACTGGCAGGACTATATTTTCCGCAATGCATTTACCATGGAACATCAAGTAGGCATTTCCGGAGGTACTGAAAGCACCACTTATATGGGGGCAGTTTCCTATCTGGATCAAGAAGGTGTAGTCTACAATTCTGCTATGAAACGTTACAATATCAATTTGAATGTCACACAAGTATTAAACAAATGGCTGACTATTGGTATACAGACCCAATTTATTCAAAGAGATGGCGGTGGTATAACCCCGAATATTGAACATGCTGTAAAGCAAAGTCCTTATGGTATCTACAAAGATGAAAACGGCAAGTATTATGAAGAACCTATGGACCAATCCCTGATTATTAACCCGATGGCCAATGTCAATGCCGACCAAGATCAAACAAGACGTAACTTCTTCATCAACACCTATGCTGACATTCTGTTGCCGGTAAAAGGTCTTTCAGCCCGTACAACCTTTGGTTACAACTATCGTAGCGACTTTACCGGCACATACTATGGCCGTGACACCAAAGACGGTAGAACAGCCAGCGGAAAAGCCAGCATCAACAATGAACACTACTGGGATTACACTTGGGAAAATCTGCTCAAATATAATCGTGAATTTGGCAAGCACCGTTTCGACGCTACAGGTTTGTTCAGTGTACAACAAACTCAGAAAAAGACTTCCAAGTCAAGCGCCGAAAGTTTTGTAAACGATGATTCCAGTTATCATAACATCAATGCAGGTGAAAAGAATAAAACCGTAAGTTCTGGTTTATCAGAAACCTCGATGCTGTCTTATATGCTTCGCTTGAATTATTCATATGCAGGAAAATATATGTTGACCCTGACCGGACGTTCCGACGGTTATTCTGCCTTCGGTGCAAACAACAAGTATGCATTCTTCCCGTCAGTGGCTGCTGCATGGAACATTGCTTCCGAAAGTTTTATGGAAAATGCACAAAACTGGCTGGACCAATTGAAGCTCCGCGTATCTTATGGTTCTAACGGTAACCAAGCCATCAACCCCTATCAGACATTGGACCGTCTGCACCTCACAAACTATATCTGGGGTGACGGTGGAGCAGGTGTCAACGGTGCTTATCTGGCCAACGACGGTGTCGGAAATCCGAATCTAAAGTGGGAAACAACCCAAACATTCAACGTCGGTATCGACTATTCATTCTTCAACGGCCGTATCAACGGTAACATTGAAATGTATGTCGCCAACACAAAAGACTTGCTGATGAAACGTACTGTTCCTATCATGAACGGCTATAAAACCATTTGGGATAATGTGGGTAAAACACGCAATAAAGGTGTTGAATTTACCTTGAACACCGTCAACATACGTAATAAGGACTTCGAATGGAGCACCGGAATCATCTTTTCACTGAACCGTGACAAGATTGTAGACCTACGTGGTGACAAAAAAGATGATATCACCAATAAATGGTTCATCGGCAAACCCTTGCGAGTTTACTACGACTATGACGTCGACGGCATCTGGCAGGAAGGTGACAAATTCACCTATACCGCAGCAGACGGTACAGAAAAAGAGATCCAAAAAGGTGCCAAACCAGGTTCTGCCAAAGTGAAAGATGCAGACGGAAACGGTTATATTGACTCCAATGACAAAGTTATCATCGGTTCAAAGAATCCAAGCTTCCTCATGTCTATGAGCAATACATTGACTTACAAGAACTTTTACTTGTCATTCTTACTGAATGGAACCTTCAAAGTTACACGTGAGTTGAACGAAGCCAATATCGGAAGTTGGAGTTACAACTTATACAACTATCTGCATAATGCCGATTACTGGACACCGGAACACACCAATTCCAAATATGCTTCTCCAGCATATAACAACTTCGACGGACACAGCTATTACAAAGACTTTACATACATCCAAATAAAGAATATCACTTTAGGATACAATTTTGAAAAGAATTTTGTAAAGAAATTGGGACTGAGCGGTTTGGGAGTCAATATCAGTGTGGAGAATCCTTATACATTCTGTGACATACGCAGCGTATTGAACTATGACAACAGTTGGTTTGCCTCTTACCCGACTGCACGTTCCTACGTACTTGGGCTGAACTTATCATTCTAAACTTACTTAAATATATATACAATGAAAAATTATATATCAAAAGCAACTCTAGCTCTGTTAGTAGCTCTGTCTGCTACCGGTTGCTCTGACTTTCTGGATGAGAAACTGAAAAGTGAACTGGCTCCGGACAACACATATACAAGTTCCTATGGTTTCGAAGTAGGTTCTACCGGACTTTATGCCGAAGCACGCTCTGAATACAACACTTGGGGTGAAAACGGTGCCTTCATGCACAATGCCGCTTGCCCTTACGAAGCATTACAGATTGCCACTGACCTTGCTACCATGGGTACCAAAGACGGTTCTATCCAACCGTTCGGTTTCTTGACATTAACTCCAAATACCGGTATTGTAGGCTCCTACTGGAACTGGGCTTATAGTCTGATTGCAGGAGCCAATGAGATGTTGAAATACTCGGAAATAAACACGAACTGGGATAATAGCACAGACAAGGCGCTCTATCAGGCAGAATCACGTTTTTTCCGCGCCTATGCATACCGTACATTGGTTTATCTGTATGGAGACGTTCCTTATGTAGACAAGATTCAAGATCAGTTCAGAATCGATTTTACCCGTACACCGAAGGAAGAGGTTATTGCCCACATGGTAGAAGACCTTCAGTTTGCTGTCGAGAACCTGCCTACTGACCCTGATGCCGTAAAAGTCGGCAAGCTGACCAAATGGGCGGCAGAACACTTACTAAGTGAGGTTTACTTGATGCAGGGTGATTATGCAAAGGCTGAAACTGCTGCAGAGAATGTCATCAACAGCGGATATTTCCACTTGATGGAAGACCGCTTCGGTGAAAAGGCAAAAGCAAACGGCGATGTGTTCTCCGACCTATTCGTTGAAAACAACCAAAATCGCACATCCGGCAATATGGAAAGCATTTGGGTCATGCAGTTTGAATATAACACTACTGGTGGCGGTACAAATTCCGATGACTGGACACGCCGTGCCTGGGAACCCAAATACTTCGAGATTACCGGTTTTGTTTTGGCAGACTCACTGGGTGGCCGCGGCTTGTCGCAATTGGTACCAATGAAATGGTGGATTGGAGAAGATACCGGTTTCTTTGATGAAGAAGACATTCGTAATTCCGAATACAACATCAAACGTAACTGGTATTACAACAACGAGAACATGCCCGACCTTTATGGTAAAAAAGCCACGATTACAGACGAAACATGGTTTACCACCTTCCGTCTTTATCCGGCTCTGACAAAATTCTTCTATGGCCGTTCCGAAAACCTTTCTTTGACCGGTTCCTACCGTGACCGCATGAAGTTCCGTTTGTCCGAGACTTATCTCTTACTCTGCGAAGCAAGGTTGGGGTTGAACGATATTTCAGGTGCCCGCGAAGCAATCAATGTTGTACGCCGTCGCGCACATGCTCCTGAAATTACGGACAGTGAAATGACCATGGACTTCTTGCTGGACGAACGTATCCGCGAGTTGGTAGGTGAAGAATCACGCCGCTTTACCTTATGCCGTACCGGCAAATTATTGGAGCGTACCCGCAAATACAATACAGAATCGGGGCCCGTTATGCGTGATTACCACACATTATGGCCGATTCCTCAGAGCATAATCGATTCAAATACGGGTGCAGAATTCCCGCAAAACGAAGGATATTAACAGCACAAAGACAAAATAAAACACGAATAAAGGTAAAAAGATAGTTTTCAAGATTCTCATAAAGGGAATTGTCCGCGTCCATTGAGAACAAAGGCAATTCCCTTAATTTTATCAATAAACAATCATGAAGATACACAGACAATTAACAGCAGCAGCCTTTCTGTTTATCAGTATGGCAATCATGGCACAAGTGCCATTCAGCAAAAAGGAAGTAAAAGAGAAAATGAAGCAAGTGGCAGACTGGCAAATTTCCAATCCTAACACTGCCCACGAACACCACGACCTGGATTGGACCAATGGAGCACTTTATGTAGGTATGGTAGATTGGGCTAAACTGGCAGAAGAGGAGTACAATGACAGCACCTACTATCAATGGCTCTATAAAATAGGAAGACGAAACTGCTGGCAACCCCATCAGCGGTTGTACCATGCAGACGATATAACCGTTTCCCAATCATTCATTGACTTATACCGTAAATATAAAAAAGAGGAAATACTGGCTCCTACCCTGGCACGTACGGAATGGATTGTCAACCATCCATCCAACGGTACATTCAAACTGGAGTATGGTGACAACAAAACCCTAGAACGCTGGACCTGGTGTGATGCCTTGTTTATGGCCCCCCCGGTTTATGCCAAGCTATACCGTGAAACCAACAACCGGAAATACCTCCAATTCATGGACAATGAATACCGGGCTACCTACGAATACCTATTCGATAAGGAAGAGAACCTTTTCTACCGCGATTGGCATTATTTCGGTAAAAAAGAAGCCAATGGCAAAAAGGTGTTCTGGGGACGTGGAAATGCCTGGGTACTGGCCGGTCTGGCAGAAGTATTGCAGGAGTTGCCCAAAGGCTTGATGGAACGCGCTTATTACGAAGAACTGTTTATCCGGTTATGCACACGTATCGCCGGATTGCAGAACGAAGACGGTTATTGGCATGCCAGCCTTCTGGATCCGGCTTCTTATCCTTCTCCCGAAACCAGTTCCACCGGTTTCTTTGTATATGCGTTGGCCTATGGCGTAAATGCGGGACTCTTGAATGAAGACGATTTCATGCCAGTCATTATAAAAGGCTGGAAGGCACTGATCGATGCTGTAGATGCAAGCGGTAAACTTGGCTGGGTACAGCCTATCGGTGCCGACCCCCGTAAAGTGACGCGTGACATGACAGAAGTTTACGGTGTCGGTGCGTTTCTTGCAGCAGGATGCCAGATATACAAGATGGCTGTAGATACGGAAGCTGATTATATAAAAATCTGGCCAGACAGAAAAACCATGCAGGGAAACCCTTTAAGTGGTTGGGTTGTTTATGCAAATGAGAATGTCAGCGATGACTTCTGGAAAAAATACGACCATATCTATGTACCGGAAAAAGGAACAACCGTGAAAATCTCCGATTATGCACGCGCACTCTATATCCGTACGCATTGGAGTACCTTCAATCCCGCCGAAGGAGTCTACGGCTGGGATACCAACGAAAAGTTGAAAAAAGTAATTCAAGGGGCACTCGACAGAGGTATGCGTCTCTCTTTCCGTGTAGTTGTCGACAGCCGCGACCGAAAAAATGAAGCCACTCCGGCCTATGTATTCGATGCAGGAGCCAAATACTATACAGACAATGGAAAACGCTCTCCCTATCCTGATGACCCTATCTTCCAGGAGAAATATGCAAAGTTCATAGAAGCATTTGCCCAAAAATACAATGACCCTGACCTGGTGGAATTTATAGACGGCTACGGTCTTGGCAAATGGGGTGAGGCACACACTATGAAGTACATTGACCCCAAGAACCGGGAAGCTGTGTTCAATTGGATTACAGACCTCTACGTCAAACACTTCACCAAAGTACCTTTAGTTATCAACTACCATCGTTGGATGGGTGCAGGCAAAGACTGGGCAGGTGAGGAGAATTTTGATCCCGATAGTAAACGCTTGTTGGACAGCGCTTGCGAGAAAGGCTTTTCCTTACGTCATGATGCTTTCGGAATGAGAGAGTATTACGGCCAGTGGGAGCGAAACTATGTGAAACCTTGGATTATGAAACGCCCGGTTCTACTGGAAGGTGGATGGATTGTGAGCAAGCACCCTTATCACAATGACCCGAGCGGTTACAAAACAGCCAAAGATGTGCGTATCGGAGAATTTGAAGACGGTCAGGAAGCTCATGTCAACATGATGGATTTCCGTGTAGGAGACGAAACCATGAGTTGGTTCCGTGATGCCTATCCTTTGGTTGAGCGTTTCATCTCCGAAGGAGGTTATCGTTTATATCCCGATTCCATTGTAGTTCCCAAAGAAATGAAGAGTGGTTCAAGAATAAAGATAGTACATCGCTGGAACAACTTAGGCTGGGGATATTGCCCAACCAATATACCACAATGGAACCAAAAGTATAAAGTAGCTTTCGCATTATTGAACCAAGACAATCAAGTAGTCTACTCTTATCTGGACAACAATACTGATTTATCCGTCTGGATAAAAGGCTATCCCACTTCCTATGAGTTCACTCCCAAACTTCACGGGGTAAAAAAAGGAACCTATACCTGGGCAGTAGCTTTAGTCGATACAACCAAAGGCAATGGAAGCAATGTTAAGGGGCTGGATATCTCTGCCAAGGGAACCTTCACTAATTCTGGTTGGTTAAAACTGTCAGAAGTAACTGTAAAATAAATAAGACACCCCATCGACTTTATAAACAAGAGGCTGAATTCAAGATTGAATTCAGCCTCTTGTTTATAAAGTCCAATCCATCTATTTCTTTTGCGGCAACCTCTTCAGCAAGTGGTCCACCGCCGCTTTCAGCTGTGCATCTTCTCCCTTCAAAACAGCTTCCGGTTCATTATAGACCAGGATATCAGGCTGCAACGTGCGGTTCTCCAGATAGTTGCCCTGCATATCCATGCAACCTACCTGCGGAATACCGAATACAATACTTGGATCGATCTGGCTTTCCCACCAGACAGCAGTCATGGTTCCTGCCACGGGAGCACCTATCAGCTTACCGATACCCAACGTCTTGTACACAAAAGGAGTACCGTGGGCATTGCTGTAATTATCCTCGCAAACCAGCATACACGAAGGTTTCAGCCATCTGTCAAAAGGATCGCTGCCGATGTACTGGCCACGCGGCACAAAGCGTTCATACTCCTTGCCGCTAAGTAACGTCGCTACTTGTTCGTGCAGCCACCCGCCTCCGTTATGGCGGGTATCCACCACAACAGCCTCTTTCTTACGACTGCTTTCGCTCAACAAATCGGAGTAAATCTTACGGAAGCTCGGACTATCCATACCTTTGATGTGAATATAAGCAATGCGTCCGCCGGAATATTCATCCACCTTCTTGCGGCAGTTTTCCACCCAGCGCTTATACAACAGCTCATTCTGGGCACCGTAAGATATGGGCTTCAAGGTTTCTTCAAACCGCTTTCCGGTAACAGGATCATAGACCGAGAGAATCACCTTGCGGCCTGCCTTACCTTCGAGTAACGGGAAATAATCAGCGCCAGCCTTAATGGCAACACCATCCACTTTCTCGATAATACAGCCCGGCTTGACATCCGTCTTTTTCTTCGTCAATGGACTCTGAGCTATAATTTCTTTAATCTTCAGTCCATCGCCCGCATAAGCTTCATCATAGAACACTCCCAAAGCAGCCGTAGGAAGTGCTGCGCCCGAAGCATAATAACGCGCTCCCGTATGAGAACCGTTCAATTCACCCAGCATCTCACTCAGCATTTCCGCAAAATCGTAGTTATTGTTGATATACGGCAAGAAGCGCTTATAAGTTTCTTTGTATCCATTCCAGTCCGTACCTTGCAAGTCTGCCACATAGAACTTATCATTTACCTGCTGCCAGATGTGGTCGAAGATATATTCACGCTCACCATAAGGGCGGTAATCGAAGAAAGCCTCAAATTCAATTGGAGAAATCTTGCTGCCTTCAATCTCTATCTTCTTCATTCCGTCGCGGGCACAAAGGAAGATATTCTTCCCTTCCTTGTCAGGCTGCAAAGCGCCTGCACCTACTTTCTTCAAAAGAACTTTTGTAACATTCTCTTTCAGATTGTGTTCCCAAAGATCGTACCCATCCTCGAAAACAGAAAGATAATAGAGTTTATCCCCTTTAGCAGAAAGCATGGCATCTGCCATATGCGAGGAGTTGACGGTCAGGCGTACAATACGGTCAAAGCGGTTTGCGAGGTCGAACTTTAACGGCTCTACCTTTTTCTCCTTATCTTTGTCGGCATCCCCTTTTTTCTTCTTGGCATCCTTTTCGTCTTTCTTCCCGGCTTTTTCCTTCTCTGCCTTCTCCGCTTCCTCGAGTAAAGCGGTTTCTTCCTTATTCATCAAAAAACGGTCGTATGCTTCAGCATCAAAGAACATGATATAAGTATCGTCTTCGGCTCCCCAACTGCCGTGGCTGCGATACCCCGCACGGTCACTGGTCCAAATCATGGCTTTTCCACCCAATACCCATTTGGCATTGCCATCGTTGTATCCGCTCTCGGTCAGGTTCACCATTTCACCCTTGCCATCGGCATTCAGCAGCACAACATCTTTGTTGTTCCATCCACCTACACCGATATAGTCCGAAAGAATCCATTTGCTGTCCGGACTCCACTGAAACCACTGGTCACCGTCCGAATAAGAGTATTGATACTTGCCATCCATAACGGTACGCACATCCTTTGTCTTCAAATTGATGACACGGATGGTGCTGCGGTTTTCGAGAAAGGCAATCTCTTTACCGTCAGGGCTGTATTGGGGTTGGAAAGAAGCGGCATCCGAGTTTGTCAAGCGTTCTTCCTTCAGCTCTGTGGCATAGGTAAACAGCTTTTCATCCTTACGCACAATCGTCGAAGTGTAAAGTTGCCAAAGCCCGCCACGTTCGGAAGCATAAACCAGTGTCCGCCCATCGGGGGCAAAGTCTACGGTACGTTCCTGACAAGGAGTATTCGTTATCTGCTTCGTAGTCTTATATTCCACTGAAGTGACGTAGACATCGCCGCGCAAAACGAAAGCCACTTCCTTACCATCCGGAGACACTGCCATTTCCGTGGCACCGCTACTCTTAATCTGGCGGATAATATCCTTGTCGTTTCTGTCGGAAACAATGCTGATGTTCACCTTTTGCGCTTCTCCACCGGGAAGCAGGGTGTAAATCTCACCATCAAATCCATAGCACAACCTTCCGTCCGTAGCGGCACTGAGATAGCGTACCGGATTTTTGGTATAGTGCGTCAACTGCACGGCCTTCGCATCTCCGGGAGTACGTCGGTAGATATTGAAAGAGCCGTTTTCCTCACTCAGATAGTAGAATGTTTTTCCATCAGGAGCCCAAACCGGTTCACGGTCTTCTCCTCCGAAAGTGGTCAGCTGGCGGTACTGCGGTTCTTTTCCCGGAGTATACATCCAGATGTCACGGGCAATGGGCGATACGTGATGTTTACGCCAGTAGTCCTCGTAACCTTTCTTATCTTGATACAACATCGCTCCCTCCTTATTGATGGAGATGCACTCCATAGGCATGGACGAAATCATCGTCGGGCGCCCTCCCTCCACTGATACTCGATAGACCTGATTGAACTGCCCGTTAGAGGGAAAGACAACAGCCTCGGCAGACGGCATGATGCCCGCAGAGAACAAGACATGTCCGGCATCTGTAAAAGCAAGCGGCGTTTCGCTTCCCGAGTGGGTAGTCAGCCGTCGTGGTTCGCCTCCGTCTTTGGCCACAATGTAGACGTCCAGGCTTCCCATACGGTCCGAAGCAAAAGCAATCCGCTTACTGTCCGGACTCCATACCGGAGCCGTATCATATGCGGGATTGGTAGTTATCTGCATGGCACGTCCACCGGCAACCGGCACCGTATAGATGTCTCCTTTATACGTAAAAGCAATGGTGGTCCCATCGGGAGAGATGACACTATGACGCATCCACAGCGGAGCATCCTGCGCAAAAGTAAAACCAGCCAGGCAAACGGCAGCAATACCTAATAGTAGTTTTTTCATAATGATTCTTGTTTTTGGAGAATAAAAAAAACCTCACGACTTTTCCTTTCGGAAAAAGACCGTGAGGTTTGCTTATCATTTTAAGTTACCCTCAATTAGAGAGCACCTACTTCCTTCAAAGCGGCATTTGTCTTGTGAACGGCAGCAGCGCTGGCAGCAAATTTAGCTTTTTCGTCAGCAGTCAGTTCCAGTTCAACGATTTTCTCGATACCGTTCTTGCCAAGGATTACGGGAACACCGATACAGATGTCTGATTCACCGTATTCTCCTTCCAGATATACTGAACAAGGAATCATCTTCTTCTGGTTGTGGATGATAGACTCAACGACATAAGCGCCTGCCGCACCCGGAGCATACCATGCAGAAGTACCCAGCAACTTAGTCAGTGTAGCACCACCTACCATAGTAGAAGCTACCACTTCGTTCAGTTTTTCTTCGCTCAGCAGTGTGCTTACCGGCTGTCCTTTGTAAGTAGCCAGACGAGCCAACGGAATCATGGTAGTATCACCGTGACCACCGATAACCATGCCTTCCACTTCGTTGGCGTTGCAGCCCAAAGCCTGAGACAAGAAATATTTGAAACGAGAGCTGTCCAAAGCACCACCCATACCGATGATACGGTTCTTCGGCAAGCCCAGAGACTTCAATGACAGATAAGTCATGGTATCCATCGGGTTGGAGATAACCACAAGGATAGCATTCGGAGAATATTTCAAGATGTTCTGTGCAACCGACTTAACGATACCTGCATTAACACCGATCAATTCTTCACGAGTCATACCCGGTTTACGGGGAATACCGGAAGTAATCACTACAACGTCGGAGTTGGCAGTCTTCTCATAATCGTTGGTACAACCTACAACAGTGGTGTCGAAGCCCAGCAGTTGAGCAGTCTGCATCATATCCATTGCCTTACCTTCTGAAACGCCTTCTTTCACGTCCAGCATTACCACTTCGTCAGCCACTTCATTAAAGGCTAACACATTAGCGCATGTAGCACCTACGTTACCTGCACCTACTACGGTTACTTTTGACATAATTTCTAAAGTTTTTTGTTTATAAGTGTTCTTTAAAGATGACGCAAAAGTACAGCGAACTTCGTAATTAGAGAAATATTTCCGTAATAATTTTAGTTAAATACACATTTAGCCAATGATTAGTGGACGATGATTAATGATTAATGATTAATTTTGCGGACGATTAATGAATGTAGGACGAATAATCAGCCACCAACCATTAATCACTTAACCATTAATCATTATCAAAAATGGCAGTTAAGAAGAATACACTTCTCATCGTGGCAGGCAGCCTCCTTATCTTATTATTAATAGGAGTTACCATTCTGCTGATTTCCGAAAAGCAAACCAACAAGGAACTGGTGATGGAATTCAATCTGGATAAAGAAGACCTTGAAAATCAATACACAGACTTCGCCAGACAATATGACGAACTGAAGTTGACAGTCTCCAACGACTCCCTCTCCGTACTCTTGGAGCAGGAACAATTGAAGACCCAACGTTTATTGGAAGAACTCCGCACCGTGAAGAGCAGCAATGCCACCGAGATACGCCGTCTGAAGAAGGAACTGGCTTCTCTCCGCAAAGTCATGATAGGCTATATCAACCAGATTGACTCGCTGAACCGCCTGACTGCCCAACAGAAGGAAATCATAGCAGATGTCACCAAGAAGTACAACGCCGCTTCCCGGCAAATCAGCAACTTGTCCGAAGAGAAGAAGAACCTGACCAAGACCGTGACACTTGCCGCCCAACTGGACGCCACCAACATCTCTGTGCAGCCCACAAACAAACGCGGCAAGACTGCCAAGAAGGTGAAAGACATCGTGAAGTTCAAAATAAACTTCTCCATCGTGAAAAACATCACTGCAGAGACCGGCGAACGTACCCTCTACATCCGCATCACCAAACCGGACAATGACGTGCTGACCAAAAGTTCCTCGAACACCTTCCCATACGAGAACCGGGAACTGGTATATTCCATCAAGAAGTATATAGAATACAACGGAGAAGAGCAAGCCGTCACCGTATATTGGGATGTAGAAGAATACCTCTATGCAGGCACCTACCGCGTAGACATTTTTGCTGACGGTACCCTTATCGGTTCGCAATCATTCAGCTTGAATTAATACAAAAAAATCTAAATTATTTTGCAATATCATTGAAAGCCTATACATTTGCATCGTTGTTTATGCAATTATTGTTGCTGTATAAACAACAGATTCATCACCTTAATTAATGTATAGCCCAATGAAAAAGTTCTTCTGTTTCATCTGTTTGGCATACCTATCCTTCCCCATGAAGGCCCAGGAAGCATTAAGCTTGGATAGTTGCCGTGCATTGGCAATCTCCAACAACAAAGAACTGCTGATAAGCCAGGAAAAAATCAACGCTGCCCACTATCAAAGGAAAGCGGCATTTACTAATTACCTTCCCAACATTTCGGCCAGCGGCGGATATATGCGCAGTCAAAAAGAGTTGTCCATCCTCAGCGACGCTCAGAAAGGAGCCTTGTCCGGATTGGGTACAAGTCTCAGCGGACCGTTACAGCAGGCTGCCCAAGTCATCGTACAGCTTCATCCAGAACTGGCAGGCCAATTGCCGGCTTTAGGACAAAGCCTGGTAGGTGCCCTCGACGGTGCAGGCCAATCCTTGGTTGACGCCTTTCGTACAGACACCCGCAACATGTATGCGGGCGCACTGACCTTGACCCAACCCCTATATATGGGCGGCAAGATACGTGCCTACAACAAAATTACCAAATACGCCGAAGAGCTGGCCCGCCAGCAGCACAACACCGGTATGCAGGAAGTAATCCTGAGTACAGACCAGGCATATTGGCAGGTAGTGTCCCTTGCCCATAAAAAGAAGCTGGCAGAAGGTTATCTGAAACTACTGCAGAAGCTCGACAGCGACGTTGACAAAATGATTGCCGAAGGCGTTGCCACCAAAGCAGACGGACTCTCCATCAAAGTAAAAGTGAATGAGGCCGAAATGACCCTGACCAAAGTAACCGATGGCCTGAGCCTTGCCCGGATGCTGCTGTGCCAATTGTGTGGTCTCGACCTTTCCACTCCCGTCATGCTCACAGACGAACAGAAGGAAGACCTGGCTCCCACTACTCCGGAAAACGGTGCCATCGACATCAACAATGTTTATGCTACCCGTCCCGAAGTACGTAGCCTGGAACTTGCCACGCAGATTTATAAGCAGAAAGTAAATGTCACCCGTTCGGAATATCTTCCTTCCATAGCACTAATGGGCAGCTATATGGCAACCAACCCTTCCGTCTTCAACAGTTTCGAGAAAAAGTTCAAGGGGATGTGGAATGTGGGTGTCATGGTGTCGGTACCCATCTGGCACTGGGGCGAAGGCATCTATAAAGTAAAAGCAGCCAAATCGGAAGCACGCATCGCCCAATACCAGTTGGATGACGCCAAAGAAAAGATAGAGCTGCAGGTCAACCAGTCGGCTTTCCAAGTGAACGAAGCTGCCAAGAAACTGACCATGGCCGAAAAGAACCTGGAAAAAGCCAACGAGAACCTGAGATACGCCACACTTGGCTTTGAGGAAGGCGTTATACCTGCCAGCAATGTGCTCGAAGCGCACACCGCATGGCTTTCTGCCCAATCGGAAAAGATAGACGCACAGATTGACGTAAAACTGACGGAAATCTATCTGAGAAAGGCAACGGGGGAATTGACAATTGATAATTGATAGTTTCTTCAATCGTAAATAGTAAACAGTCAAATAGTAAATAATATGTTGGATACAAAATCACAAAACAGTAACATGTTGTTGGCATTCCTCACGCTGACGGGAGTGATTGCCATCGTTGCCCTTGTAGGTTTCTTCATGTTGCGTAAAGGGCCGGAAATTGTGCAAGGACAAGCAGAAGTAACGGAGTATCGAGTATCGAGCAAAGTGCCGGGACGTATTCTGGAATTTCGTGTAAAAGAGGGACAAAGCGTACAAGCCGGAGACACCCTTGCCATTTTGGAGGCTCCGGACGTGCAGGCCAAACTGGAACAAGCACGCGCCGCCGAATCGGCAGCCCAAGCCCAGAACGAAAAAGCTCTGAAAGGCGCCCGTCGGGAACAGATACAAGCTGCCTATGAAATGTGGCAAAAGGCACTGGCCGGACTGGAGATTGCCGAAAAATCCTACACGCGTGTGAAGAACCTGCACGACCAAGGCGTGATGTCTACACAAAAGCTTGACGAAGTTACCGCCCAACGCAATGCAGCCCGGGCTACAGAGAAAGCCGCCAAAGCCCAGTATGATATGGCCAAGAACGGTGCGGAACGCGAAGACAAAGCCGCTGCCGCTGCCTTGGTGGAACGCGCCAAAGGAGCTGTGGCCGAAGTTGAATCGTACATCAAGGAAACTTACCTGATTGCACAGACTGCCGGTGAGGTATCCGAGATATTCCCAAAAGTAGGCGAGCTCGTGGGCACGGGTGCTCCCATTATGAACATCGCCATTCTGGACGATATGTGGGTAACCTTCAATGTACGCGAGGACTTGCTGCAAGGGTTGGGTATGAATACCGAATTCGAGGCGTTCATCCCTGCACTCGATAAGAATATCCGCCTGAAAGTGTACTATATGAAAGACCTCGGCACATATGCCGCCTGGAAAGCGACCAAGACTACCGGCCAGTTCGACCTGAAAACATTCGAAGTAAAAGCCGCTCCGCAAGAGAAGGTGGAAGGACTGCGTCCGGGAATGAGTGTTGTATTGAAGAAGTAAAGGAGTTATGAGTTATTGGAGAGGATGATGGAAAGAAATAAGAAACATACGGCTTTGTGGAATGTAGCAAGACGCGAATGCCGCCGTCTTGTTTCCCGCCCGCTCTATCTGTTCTGTATGGTGATAGCACCGTTGTTCTGCTACATATTCTTCACCACGCTGATGGACTCCGGGCTTCCTACGGACATGCCCGTAGGTGTGGTAGACCAGGACATGAGTGCCACTTCACGCCAGCTGATACGTAACTTGGACGCTTTTGAGCAGACAGCCGTCGTGGCTCGCTATCCCAATATCAACGAAGCCCGCACCGCCATGCAGCGCGGAGAGATTTACGGCTTCTTCTATATACCCGAAGGCACCTCCGCCAAGGCGCAGGCGCAACGGCAGCCCAAACTCTCGTTCTACACCAACAACACACTACTCATTGCCGGCTCACTGCTCTTCAAAGATATGAAGATGATGAGCGAACTGGCATCGGGGGCCGCCGCCCGCACCGCCCTCTATGCCAAAGGCGCTACCGAGGAGCAAGCGATGGCCTTCCTCCAGCCCATCGTCATAGATACGCATCCACTCAATAACCCGTGGCTGAACTACTCCGTATATCTGTGCAACACCTTTGCACCGGGTGTATTGATGCTGCTTATCTTCATGGTGACCGTCTATTCCATCGGAGTTGAGATAAAAGACCGCACCGCCCGCGAATGGCTGCGCATGGGCAACAACTCCATCTGGATTTCCCTTGCCGGCAAACTGCTGCCGCATACCGCCATCTTCTTCCTGATGGGAATATTATATAATGTATACCTCTACGGTTTCCTCCATTTTCCCTGCAACAGCGGCATCCTGCCGATGCTGCTTGCCACCCTTTGCCTGGTGCTGGCATCGCAAGGCATGGGAATATTGATGATAGGAACCCTGCCTACCCTGCGTCTGGGACTCAGTTTCGCTTCCCTATGGGGCGTACTCTCTTTCTCCATGTGCGGATTGTCATTCCCCGCCATGGGCATGCACCCCGTATTGCAGGCATTGGCAAATCTGTTCCCCCTGCGCCACTATTTCCTGATTTATGTGGACCAGGCACTGAATGGATACCCCATGATTTACTCGTGGGTCAACTACGTAGCGCTGCTTATTTTCATGATGCTCCCGTTCCTTATAGCCCATAGGCTGAAAGGAGCGTTGGTTTACTATAAATACAT
Source organism: Bacteroides sp. AM32-11AC (assembly GCF_003603515.1). Classification (NCBI taxonomy): domain Bacteria; kingdom Pseudomonadati; phylum Bacteroidota; class Bacteroidia; order Bacteroidales; family Bacteroidaceae; genus Bacteroides; species Bacteroides sp. AM32-11AC. The sequence goes on from NZ_QTNH01000006.1 coordinate 131,577, forward strand.
GCCCTAATGAAAGACCTGACGTTCAGACAGAAAGTGATACAAGGCATTCATGACTTGTTCTATATATGGAAACGGGAATTCGGCACCACCTTCCGCGACCAGGGCGTGCTCATCTTCTTCGTGCTCGTTCCGTTGGTCTATCCGTTGATATACGCTTTCATCTATACCAACGAAACTATCCACGAAGTACCCACTGTCGTGGTGGATGACTCACGCTCCTCGTTGAGCCGCGAATACCTGCGGAAAGTGGACTCCAGTCCCGAAGTGAGCCTCGTGAGCTACTGCGCTGATATGGAAGAAGCCAAACTGATGTTGAAGGACCGCAGGGCATACGGTATTATCTACATCCCCTCCACCTTCAGCGACGACATTGTACGCGGTAAGCAAACGCAGGTCAGCATCTTCTGCGACATGAGCGGACTGCTGTATTACAAAGCCTTGCTGACCGCCAACACCAACGTGTCGCTCGCCATGAACGCAGACATCAAAGTGGAGCGAAGCGCCAATACCACCGACCGCCAGGACGAAATTACCGCCTACCCGATAGAGTATGAGGATGTCGCCCTCTATAATCCGACCAACGGATTTGCCGCTTTCCTGATTCCGGCAGTATTGGTATTGATTATCCAGCAAACGCTGCTACTCGGCATCGGCTTGTCTGCCGGGACGGCACGCGAACAGAACCGCTTCCGCGACCTGGTGCCTATCAACCGCCACTACAACGGCACACTACGCATTGTGATGGGAAAAGGGCTGAGCTACTTCATGGTATATTCACTGGTATCGGTATATATACTGTGTGTGGTTCCATGGCTTTTCAGCCTCAACCAAATAGCGATACCCGGTGTCCTGACTCTGTTCACCCTGCCCTACCTGGCCGCTTGTATTTTCTTTGCCATGACAGCATCCATTGCCATCCGCAACCGCGAAACGTGCATGCTGCTGTTCGTGTTCACCTCCGTGCCGCTGCTGTTCCTCTCCGGCATTTCATGGCCGGGAGCTGCCATGCCCACTTTCTGGAAGTACTTCTCGTACATCTTCCCTTCTACCTTCGGCATCAACGGCTACGTACGCATCAACAGCATGGGAGCCACACTCAATGAAGTCTCTTTCGAGTACCAGGCACTATGGATACAAACGGGTTTCTACTTCATCACCACGTGCCTGGTATATCGCTGGCAGATATTGCAGAGCAGGAAACATGTGATTGAAGAGTATAAGAAGCATAAGAGTATAGAAGCGTAACACATTGTTCCAAGCCTACGAAACAAAGTGTTCACATGCGTTTGAACACTTTGTTTCAGCGTATCAGAACAATTTGTTCCAATATATAAAAACAGTTTGTTCGTCATATTGAAACAGTCTGTTCCCTTATAGGAAACAGACTGTTTTGTTAAAGGAAACAAATAGTTGCCCTACAGCATCGGCAAGGCAGCAAACAGACAAACGGTTGTAATACCTAATTACGGTCGCATGTGTTTCTCCAATATCGGGTAAAGTATCTCAGCATACCTCATAAAGCCCAAATCGGTAAAATGAATGCCGTCTACTGTAGCCTCCCCGTCGTGGCCGATGATGTCACGGGAAGAAAGGAAATAGATGTTTTTCTCTCCACGTTGCTTCAAAGAACGGAAAAAGGCATTCAATGTCTCATTCTTGTCCTTTACCTCCTTGGCAATCCTGGTGTCAAAAGGAGAGTGGGTAAAGAGAGGGTCTTCCACGAAAAGGACAGGCGTATCGGGATGCTTGCTGCGGATGATGGTATAGAATTTGTCAGCACGCTCCTTCATCTGCTCTACAGTGGCATTGGGTACGAAGTCAAGGACAAACATGGAAGCATCTACGCCAGCTATGACATCAGCAATCTCCAAATCGAGCAAGGCATTGCCACTAAAGCCCAGATTGATACACTCGCGATTGAGCCAACGTTCCAGAATATTGGTATGTGCCATACCCGGACGAGAAGCACAACCACCCTGCAAGATACTGGTACCATAGAACACCACCGGTTTCTCGCGGTGCGGCAAGTCCACTGCCGGTTGAGTAATCTCGGCAAGAGAATCCACTCCGATAGAAAGTGAAGTAACCCCGTCATATAAAGAAAGGTACAAGAGATATTCACGCTCCTCAGGCAACATATTGCTTACAATAGTTGCCTTGTTGACTTTGCCCTGCGGACGCCCGCTACCGGCAAATATCCACTTGCCGTCTTGCAAGCAGTAGAGGTCGAGGCCTTTAATGCCGGTCGGTGTCATGTGGTTCATACTCATATTGTTCCTTACTTCCCATTTGGCGGAAATGCTTGTAGAGTTGGAACGGAAGCGCACGGCGAGTCCGGCACTGTTGCGGCCTAAGTCCCACAATGGCTTGCGGGAGATGTTCTGCAGAGAGTCCGGCAGACGCTCATAGCGGGTAAGGGTAGATTCTGTTGCTTTGCCCAGAAGGGGGAAGGTGGAAGCATCATGATAAACAGTCTGGGCATTGGCAACAGCGGCCAACAACAAGCCCATCAGAAGAATTCGGATTCTCATATGACAAGATATTAAGTGTTAAGTATTAGGTTGCAAAGTTACTACAAAAAAGTGAAATGCGGAAAGATATAGTGATAGAATTGAGTTACAAGGGTTTTAGTTAAAGTGGCGATAATTCGTGAAGCCATTACAATCCTTGCCGAAGCCAAATCTTGACGCCGCAACGTTACTTGTTCGTAACCATGTCCGAAAATGCGACAAACGGGTACGAATGGCGAAACAAGACACTATGTTATAGTGAGTTACCCACAACTCACGTAACAAATACGGTTACGGAAAAAAGATTGCGCCGTTCCTCCCCGTTTTGCGTACCGACACCGGACTCTTCACCAACTAATTTTGAAATCCAAAAATTAAGAACGATGAAGAGTACATTTTCAGTAATCTACTACCTCAAGCGTCAGGTAGTGAAAAAGGACGGGACGGTTCCCGTCATGGGACGCATCACGGTGGACGGCAGCCAGACGCAGTTCAGTTGCAAGTTGAGTGTCGATCCGAAGCTGTGGGACACCAAAGGGGGACGTGTCACGGGCAGAAGCGCGGCGGCACTCGAAACGAACCGTATGCTTGACAAGATGCGGGTGCGCATCAACAGACACTATCAGGAAATCATGGAGCGTGACAACTTCGTCACGGCGGAGAAGGTAAAGAACGCCTTTCTCGGACTGGAACACCGCTACCACACGCTGATGCAGGTGTTCCGTCGGCACAACGAGAACTATGAGAAACAGGTGGAAGCAGGCATGAAAGCAAAAGGTACACTGGAAAAGTACCGTGTCGTTTACAAGCACCTGCAAGAGTTCCTCGACATCCGCTACCATGTGAAGGACATCGCCCTAAAAGAGCTTACTCCCGCTTTCATCTCCGACTTCGAGATGTTCCTGCGCACGGACAAGCACTGCTGCACCAATACCGTGTGGCTGTACGTCTGCCCGCTACGGACAATGGTGTTCATAGCCATCAACAACGAGTGGCTGACACGCGACCCGTTCCGCGAGTATGAAATCAAGAAGGAGGAAACGACACGCAGTTTCCTGACCAAAGACGAAATACGCCTGCTGATGGAGGGGAAACTGAAAAACGCCAAACAGGAACTGTACCGCGACCTCTACCTGTTCTGTGCGTTCACCGGATTGTCGTTCGCGGATATGCGCAACCTCACGGAAGAGAATATCCGTACCTATTTCGACGAACACGAGTGGATAAACATCAACCGCAAGAAAACGGGCGTGGTGTCCAACATCCGCCTGCTTGACATCGCCAACCGCATAATCGGCAAATACCGTGGGCTATGCGAGAACGGCAGGATATTCCCCGTTCCGCATTATAACACGTGCCTTGCCGGTATCCGTGCCGTCGCCAAGCGTTGCGGCATCACCAAGCATATCACGTGGCATCAAAGCCGCCACACGGCAGCCACGACAGTTTTCCTTTCCAACGGCGTACCCATCGAAACGGTCAGCTCCATGCTTGGACACAAGAGCATAAAGACGACGCAGATTTACGCGAAGATAACCAAAGAAAAACTCAATCAGGATATGGAAAACCTTGCCGCAAGGTTAAACAACGTCGAGGAATTTGCAGGTTGCACCATCTAAAAAAGAGGAGCCATGAAACGTGACATAATCATCATAGAGGACAAGGCGGTCAGCGTAACCGGTAACGATGTGTGGATGACCGCCACCGAAATAGCCGGACTGTTCCATACGACCGTCCCGGCAGTGAACGCCGTCATCAAAGCCGTCCGCAAGTCTGACGTGCTGAACGACTACAAGGTGTGCCGCTACATGCAGCTTGAAAACGGGCTGTACGCGGACGTGTACGCGCCTGAAATCATTATTCTGATTGCTTTTCGGCTGAACACCTACAACACCTACCTGTTCCGCATGTGGCTGGTAGGAAAGGTTCTCTCACAAGAGAAGCGGCAAACATACGTGATGTTTATACAGAACGGAAAAACTGCGTACTGTTGAAGATATCAAATGAAAATTATACGAAAGAATTTCTATATGGATCCTTATCTAAATAGCCATATCATATCTCAAAAAATATAGAGGTAATAATATGGCTATTATTTAATTCTTTTGATTTGTCGTTATGCAACGAATTCCGTTCATAAAATGTTTTAATATATATTTGTCAAATGAATGGAGATTAGGTATTTTTTGTTCAAGGTATTCAATTCCTATCGTGTTAAATTCCTGTATAACGATTGTAATCTCTTTAGAATCGTCTTCAAGATTTATAAGACCTGCATTTTGTATCTTTTTACTAATCATCCTCGGTAATCCGTATTCTTCAAGTTGAAATACAATTTTAGGTAAAAAGGCATTTGATGCTTTATATACAAAATTGGCGATATTTGAGGAATTAGGATAAAGTTCTTGACGTATAATATTAATTACCGCAATAATAGATGAGAGATTAAAGGATACATATCTTTCAAATGTAAATATATCCTCATATGTAATACCATAATCTTTTACTGTGTTATATAGCTCTTTTATAGTCATTTTCCATCCATTACTACATGCACATGCATAATACCGTAAATGTCCTTTTCGATGATATTCCAAAATTTCTATGATATCTCCTAAAGCATCCCTCCATTCCCATGTATTATTGTTTTGTAAAGCATCGCAATTTGTTGGCCAATTGGAATCAGTTTTCAATTTTTCCGCAATTATCTTTAACATTGATGGTTTACAACTTCTGATTTGTGGTATTCTTTCAATTCTATGCCAAATATCCGTTCCAAGAAGTTCTATCATTTCATCTTGATATCGTTGAATTTTTACATATTGTTCATTATTCAATTTTATACCGGGGTCATTTCCATCAAGTTTTTTTACTACATCATCAGGAAACTCTAATCTCAATTTAGTATTTTCTTGACTTGGTGGCTCTTCAAGCATATAGACACGACCTACAAAATAACGAAACATTCTGCCTGCGCGTCCAATGATGTTGCGAAAGGTAAAATAATCAATCTTATGAGCCCCGTTCTTATTTGACCATAAAACGACACTCTCTGCTTGAGTATTTACTCCTTCAATTATAGACGAGGTCGATACCAAATAATCTAACCCATTCTGTTCTTCAAATAGTTTTATTTGAATTTGACTAAGAGAACGATGTAGCTGACCATTATGAATACCAATACCATGTTTGACTAAATCTTTAAGAATATACTTTTCTCCATAATTGCATTCCAGCCAATCAGAAAAATTAGCAAGCAGTTCAGAGTCTTTATTATATAAATTTCTGTTAAGAATTGTTGTTACTTCTTCAATTCCCTTATATGTGCCGGTATATATCAAAGCTTTACCTATACCTGTATTTATTAATTCAATAAGTTTACGTGTCTTAAAACTCTGTTTATCTTCATTCTTTGGTCTGCTTTTATATAACCGCCATGCATGCGTTACAACGGTCTTAAAATCCATACGCAGAAATGTCATCCCTTCAGTGAATACATTTTCTTCTATTTCATGGATATTTGGGGCAAGATAATATCTTTGTTTAGCTTTCTTTCCGAGTTCTACCATTGAACTGAGTAAAGTGGAGCTTCTTTCAAGATCAAAATTTGTACTTGCCTTATAAAACTCATCAACGATTAGAATATCAATTGAAGGAAGTTTATCTATATAGGCAAAAGCTCTTTCTTGCGGAAATACCAATATGTTTTTCTCCGCAAGTTCTACATCTGTTGTTGTAATTATTTTATATTGATGAGAGAATTTTCGGCAAATTCGTCTTCTTGTTTCATCTGCAAGAGCAACCGTAGGTACTAATATTACAACATTAATTGGTTGTTTAATCGCAATAAATGCATCAATAACAAAACTTTTACCAAAACTTGTAGGAGCACTCACCGCAACGCTTTTCCCTTCTAATAACTTCTTTAATACCTGTGATTGAGCAGTATGTAAGACACAAGGTTTTCTTTCTCCAATATTAACTTTAAAAACTTCACATACAAACCGATCTTCCCAAGATGCAGTATATGTATCAATATACGGTAAAAGCCCCACTTCACGAATAAGATGGTTGACTAATTCCATATATGAATTATTGTTAGTACCATTAATCTCATGAAGTAATGTAATTACTTTGGATCTTGCATTACTTATATCACCAGCATTTAGAACATTACTTATATCTAAACATGTATTATATATATCATTCGTCTGCATCATTTTTGAGATTTTTTGCTTGTGAAATAAACCAGTTTACTATTTTTGTTTTATCAGGAACAGGAAAAAGAATCAAATGAAAGTTTATTTCCGAATACTTATGAACAGAACTAAGCTTGTTGATCTGCTTCTTAAAAAACGAATGAGCACGATCTCTATGAAAAGAAATAATACTATTTTTATACTCATCACTCATTTCAGTAGTACTTGCTGTTATCTGGCATTCATGTAATAAAAGAATAGGTATATGTAGTTTGGGTTTTATTTCGTCAATGGAAGTATTCTCATCGAAACATTCTTTTATCTTTTTAAGTAATGTTTGGTTTTCAATTTGTTTATCAAGTTCATTGAGATTGGTCATTATTCCGCATTCCTTTTTCATAATAGGTTTGCGCAACATTTGTTCAACAGAATTTATTGGTTCGTATAATCGCGCATCCTCAAGAGAATTATAAAATTTAGCTTCTCCTAACCAAAGTTGAAAGCCTCCATTTGGGTCAATTACAATGTGTACAGAATCAGAGCCCTTTGCATTATCATTATCATTCTGTTTATAAAAAATTTTAGGTATTGCAGATAAGGCTTTATAATGGTTCTTCATTATGCCATATAGAATAATTTCCGCTATTTCACTTCCCTTTCCATTCTGCTCTTTGTCAACAAGTCGTAAATGTTTGGCAGCCTCAATAAGCCTACCGTAATCATTATCTATTAATTTCTCTCGTTCTTGTGCAGACAAAGCTGTTTCTGCAATATTACTGAAAACAAATTCTTTGAATTGACGATATCTCCAACTGCCATCTTCAAAGCCATTAGCAACTGATAATAACCTGTCATTATGATCTGGATTTATTTCTTGCTTTTTTGTATTAAAATTAACAAAACAATCATCAACTAATATATCAAAATTCCAAATTTTATTGCTCATACACTTTATTTACATGCTTAAAAATGGTGAAACATCTATATTCCTTTAGATACTATTTTTTTGTATGACAAATAAGTTCATGAACATCAACATCAAGCAAATTTGCAATACGAACAAATGTGTACAAATCAGGTTGAGAATGATTATTACACCATTTAGATACTGTTGCAGGATCTTTCTGTAATTGTTTTGCCAACCATTTGCTCATAACTCCTTTTTCTGATAGTACATTTTTAATGTTGTTTAAAATTGCCATTACAATTAATTTTTAGATTGCGTTAAATGCAAAGTTACAACTTTTTATTAACTATATGAATTTCTAACGATAGAAATTGGTTGGATCAATCAAAAAACTGGTTTTAAGGTCATTAAAACACCCAAGTATATAAAAAGTAAACGGGCAGCACCACAAAATGTCGCCCGTTTCCTTTTTCATGTTGGCCGCCTCACTCCAGCGGCTTGCGGTAGTTCGCTTCCAGCACCTCGCGCAGCCCCGTTTCCGGGTAAAGCACCTTCCCTCCCAAAAGTATGAAGGACAACACGCGGTTGTTGCGGTATTCCTGCAAGGTGCGTCGGCTGACACGGAGCAGTTCCGCCACCTCACCGTCAGTCAGGTAACGTTCCCCGTCCAGCGGAGGGCGGTAACTTTCCAGAAATACAGACAGCCATTTCGAGCCTTTGCGCATATCCTGCATCACAGAGGCTATCGGCTCGTCTTCCATCGTAAAAACATCGTTGGTCTCGTTCATCATAACTTCGGATTCAGTGGGTGAATAAATCAAATCATCTGCCGTGCGAATAGAGCGTGCCGATAAGCGGTATCAACCTCTTAACCTCCTCCGGCTTGTAATAGAACCTGCGGTTTATCTGCGAGTAGCCGATAAGCCGCCTGTCGCGCAGCGTCTGCAACGTGCGCGGGCTTATTCTCAACTGCCCGCAGACCTCCTCGCCCGTGAGCCATCTTTCCATGCGCCCCGTGTCGCTTTTGCGCCTTAGGGCGGCGACCTTCTCCGAGAGTGCGCCGAATGCCGCCACCATCATCTCGAAAGTCTTTTTCTCGATAGATACTATTTCCATATTCATGCAATTATCGGTTTGCCCGCAAAGGTAACGATGCAGCCCTTAACACGTACCGTTTTCCGCTGAAAGGCTGCCTGTTGCACCGTTTGACCGGGTTACGGAGCCATCTTCCGTAAAAATCTTACGTGAGTCACGTAGTGAGTTGTTAAAGCCCCTTTTGTTTATTGCCGAATTTTGTCGCAGAAACATAGAGCAAGCCGAGTGTAGAGCGTCAAACTTGCTTGAACGGTATGCCGAGGCGCAGCCTATGTTCATGAAAATAAACAAAAATAAAGGACTGAATATGAAAGTGATAACGATGGAAAGTTCTGCCTTCCGGTCATTGACGGAACAGATAGCGGAGATTGCGGCACACGTCCGTGCCGCCTCCGGCGACAAGAAAGCGGCATCGCCCGACAGGTTGCTCACCACACGCGAGGCGGCGCACCTGCTTAACGTGAGTACCCGCACCCTCCAGCGTATGCGCAGCGAGCAACGCATCGGTTATGTCGTGCTTCGCGGTAAATGCCGCTACCGGCAGTCGGAAATAGACCGCCTGCTTGAAGCGTGTGCCGTCAACGAGGACGCGGCGACACCGCAGGAATTGAAACGCAACCACACGCTGCGCACTGGCGGCAAACCAAAAGGAAGGAGGACATAGGTCATGGAACTGCTCACACGAAACAACTTCGAGGGCTGGATGCAGAAGCTGATGGAACGGCTCGACCGTCAGGACGAACTGCTGCTGGCGATGAAGGCTGAGGGGAAACAGCCTACTATCACGGAAAGCATCCGCCTTTTCGACAATCAGGATTTGTGCATGCTGCTCCAGATAAGCAAGCGCACACTGCAACGCTACCGCAGTGTCGGCGCATTGCCCTACAAGACACTGGGCAAGAAAACCTATTACAGCGAGGAGGATGTGCTGACATTCCTTTCCAACCATATCAAGGACTTCAAAAAAGAAGATATAGCCTTCTACAAGGCTCGTATCCATAATTTCTTTCATAAATAACCCATTAAAACATTTTTCAAATGGCAAAGAAAAAAGACGAAAAGGACGTGCTGGTAGTCCGTGACGAGAAGACGGGCGAGATCAGCGTGGTAGCCGGGCTGAATGCAGACGACACACCCAAGCGTACCCCTGCGAAAGCTGAGAACGCGCAGAGTTTCCTGCAATTCGACCGACACGGCGACGTGCTGGACAACTTCTTCAAGAACTTCTTCCGGCAGTGCAAGGAACCCAGCCGCTTCGGTTTCTACCGCATCGCGGCAGACCAAGTGGATTCCATGCTTGGCGTGATGAAAGACCTGCTTCAGCATCCGTACCAGAACAAACAAATCCTTGCACCGCACAAAATCGACACCTTCCCTTATCAACAGCAGGTGCAGGAAGAGATGGCGGCACAAAAGACAGAGAAACAAGAACCTCAAAAACAGGAAAACATGGAACAACAGAAAGAACAGCAGGAAAGCCCGCAACAGACGCAGGGCAGACAGGGCTACCAACCCATCAACGAGAGCAAAATCAACTGGCAGGAGCTGGAGGACAGATGGGGCGTGAAGCGTGACGACCTTGAAAAGTCCGGAGACCTTACGAAGATGCTCCACTACGGCAAGTCCGACTTGGTAAAGGTCAAGCCCACCTTCGGCGGCGAATCATTCGAGCTGGACGCCCGCCTCTCCTTCAAGAAGGACGGCGAGGGAAATGTCAGCCTCGTGCCGCACTTCATCCGCAAGGAGCAGAAGTTAGATGAGTACAAGGAACACAAATTCTCCGACGATGACCGGAAGAACCTGCGCGAAACGGGCAACCTCGGCAGGGTCGTGGACATTGTGGACAGGGAAACGGGCGAAATCATCCCCTCCTACATCAGCATCGACCGCAAGACGAATGAAATCACGGACATTCCGGCAAACAAGGTGCGCATCCCGGAGCGCATCGGCAAGACGGAAATCACCAAACAGGAGCAGGACATGCTCCGCGCCGGACTGCCCGTGCGCGACAAGCTCATCGAGCGCAACGACGGCAGGAAGTTCGTCACCACCCTTCAAGTGAACGTGGAGCAGCGCGGCGTGGAGTTCGTGCCGGGAACCGGAAGGTCGCCCCGTACCGCACAGACGCAGGAAGCCAAAGGTGACACCTCGAAAAGTCAGGCGCAAGGCGGGGAAAATGCCGCACAGACCAAGAAGGAGCAACGCCGCAACACGTGGATGAACGAGGACGGCAGCATCCGCCCCATCAGCAAATGGAGCGGCGTGAACTTCACCGACAAGCAGAAAGCCGACTACGTGGCGGGTAAAGCCGTGAAACTGGAGAACGTGACCGACAAGCAGGGCTTCCATGCCACGATGTATATCAAGTTCAACCCGGAGAAGGGCCGCCCGTACCGCTACGAAACGAACCCCGACAACGCCCAGCAGGTCGCCCCGTCCAACGAGAGCCGCACACAGGTGGCGGTGAACAACGAGGGCAAAACCAACGAGGCGACAAAGAACCTGAAAGAGCCTTTGCAGAAAGGTCAGACCGCCCCAAAGGACGACCGCCAGCAACAGCAGCAGGAGAAGCCGAAAAAGAAGAACAACAAAGGCATGAAAATGTAATCCCGTGTCCGCCACTGAATCCAAAATAAAATCCAAAGTATCAACAAAAAAGCAAGAAAACATGAAGACAATCATTGCAGAAAAGCCCTCCGTGGCACGTGAAATCGCCCGCATCGTGGGCGCGACAAAGAGAGAGGAAGGATATTTCGAAGGAGGCGGCTATGCCGTGACATGGGCATTCGGACACCTCGTTCAGCTTGCCATGCCCGACGGCTACGGCGTGCGCGGATTTGTCCGTGACAACCTCCCGATTATTCCCGACACATTCACGCTCGTCCCCCGTCAGGTCAGGACGGAGAAAGGTTACAAGCCCGACAGCGGCGTGGTGTCGCAGATAAAAGTCATCAAAAGACTGTTCGACACAAGCGAACAAATCATCGTGGCGACCGATGCCGGACGCGAGGGAGAGCTTATCTTCCGCTACCTCTACCACTATACGGGTTGCACCACTCCTTTCGTGCGTCTGTGGATCAGCTCGCTCACCGACAAGGCTATCCGTGAGGGACTGCGCAACCTCGAAGACGGCAGCAGGTACGACAACCTATACCTCGCCGCCAAAGCGCGGAGCGAATCCGACTGGCTCGTGGGCATCAACGGCACTCAGGCGTTATCCATAGCCGCCGGACATGGCACGTATTCGGTGGGGCGTGTGCAGACACCCACGCTGGCGATGGTGTGTGAACGCTATTGGGAGAACCGCCGTTTTACGTCCGAAGCATTCTGGCAGCTCCATATCGCAACAGACGGTTGCGACGGCGAGGTCGTGAAACTCTCATCCTCCGAGAAATGGAAGTCGAAAGAACCGGCAACGGAGCTATATAATAAGGTAAAGGCGGCAGGCAGCGCAACGGTAACGAAAGCAGAGCGTAAGGAGAAGACGGAGGAAACTCCCTTGCTGTACGACCTGACCACGCTCCAAAAAGAAGCCAACGCCAAGCACGGCTTCACGGCGGAACAGACGCTTGAAATCGCGCAGAAGCTCTACGAGAAGAAGTTGATAACCTATCCGAGAACGGGAAGCCGCTACATCCCCGAAGACGTGTTCGCTGAAATCCCCAAGCTACTCGCCTTTATCGGCACGCAGCCCGAATGGAAAGACAAGGTGCGGGCAAAAGCCATCCCGACACGCCGTAGCGTGGATGACGGCAAGGTAACAGACCACCATGCCCTGCTCGTCACGGGAGAGAAACCGCTCTTCCTCTCCAAAGAGGACAGCACCATTTATCAGATGATTGCCGGACGAATGATAGAGGCATTCTCCGAAAAATGCGTCAAGGACGTGACTGCTGTCACGGCAGAATGTGCCGGAGTGGAGTTCACCGTGAAAGGCAGTGTCGTGAAGCAAGCCGGATGGCGTGCCGTCTATGGCGAGGAAAAGGAGGAAACTACCATCCCCGGCTGGCAGGATGGCGACACGCTCACGCTGAAAGCCACCTCCATCACCGAAGGAAAGACCAAACCCAAGCCGCTGCATACCGAAGCCACCCTGCTCTCGGCAATGGAAACAGCGGGCAAGGAAATTGAGGACGACGCGCTGCGGCAGGCGATGAAGGACTGCGGCATCGGCACTCCCGCCACACGAGCGTCCATCATCGAAACGCTTTTCAAGCGCGGTTACATGGAACGCTGCAAGAAGTCGCTTGTTCCCACCGAAAAGGGACTCGCCCTCAATTCCGTGGTGAAGACGATGCGCATCGCCGATGTAGCCATGACGGGCGAATGGGAAAAGGAACTGGCACGTATCGAGCGCGGGGAACTGCCCGCCGACACTTTCCGCAAGGAGATAGAGGCGTACACACGGGAAATCACCTCCGAACTGCTCTCGTGCGACAAGCTCTTCGGCAGCCGTGATTCCGGCTGCGCGTGTCCCAAGTGCGGCACGGGCAGGATGCGGTTCTACGGCAAGGTGGTACGTTGCGACAACACGGAGTGCGGACTGCCCGTGTTCCGGCAGAAAGCGGGACGCACCCTGTCCGACGACGAAATCAAAGACCTGCTCACCGACGGGCACACCAAGCCGCTCAAAGGCTTCAAGAGCAAGCAGGGCAAGAACTTCGATGCCATAGTCGCCTTTGACGGGGAATATAACACGACGTTCGTGTTCCCGGAAAAGAAATGCAAGTCTTCCTATCCGAAAAAAAGGAAATAATCACTAACTTTTGATAAGTTAGGCTGCATCTCAACAATAGAAACAAACAAGTTTTTTTCGTATTGTCTTCGATTTGCACTAACTTTGCCACTTGTTCAGAGTAATGAATTGTTCTTCGATACCGGATTACACTCATACTTTGGATTTAGTGGTGGCACTCGGAGGGATACCGAGTGCCTTTTTCTTCCTTTTTCCAATCAATTATCCCGTTAAATATCAATCCACTAAACTCCAAAGTAATGAACAACAAGAAGAAAAACGAGGGTCAGACCGACTTTTCCTATTACGGTCTGTACCTGCTGGACTACCTCCGCACGAACAAGTTTGAACAGGCGACTGACACCGCTTTCATACGGGAACGGGCCGACCGTGCCGCCGAAACGTATGAAAAGGCGCGGCTCGAAGGCTATCCCGCCGATGGCGCGCAAGAGCAGGCGATGGACACGCTGCTGCGCGGGCTGCGCTATTCCCGGTACGCCATTCTCCGTGAAGTCGTGGAGAGCGAGTTTTTCGACGAAGTGCCGGAAGAGAAACAAGAAGCCTTTATTCTGAAACTCATGCCGCTTGTCGGCAACGTGTTCTCCGTCTATGACCTTTCGGACGACAACTTCGCCCTGTCTTCCGATTACGACCTGCTCTACACGGAGCTGACGGGGGCAACCGTCCTTTACATCGGGGAATATGGCGTTTAACCGCAAACAGAAACTGCGGGACAACATCGAGGCGATACGGACGGCATTCATCCTTGACAGGGAAAACAGGACAGCGACAACCGAAGAGCGTGCCATACTTCAAAGGTACTGCGGTTTCGGCGGTCTGAAATGTATCCTCAACCCTGCAAAGGAACTGACGGATGCCGTCCGGTGGGCGAAATCCGACCTCGAACTGTTCGCCCCGACAGTGGAGTTGCACAGGCTTATCCGTGAGAACAGCAAGGACGAAACAGAGTACAAGCGGTTTGTGGATTCGCTGAAAGCGTCCGTGCTGACCGCTTTCTACACCCCCAAAGAGATAACCGACACCATCGCGGACGTGCTGGCAGATTACAGCGTCCGCCCCGCCCGTATGCTCGAACCGTCGGCGGGGGTTGGCGTGTTCGTGGATTCCATGCTGCGGCACAACCCCAATGCGGATGTGATGGCTTTCGAGAAGGATCTGCTCACGGGTACAATCCTGAGGCATCTCTATCCCGGCAAGAAAACGCGCACCTGCGGTTTTGAGAAAATCGAAAGACCGTTCAACAATTATTTCGACTTGGCGGTGTCCAACATTCCGTTCGGAGACATAGCCGTGTTCGACCCTGAGTTTCAGCGGAGCGACTCATTCGGCAGACGCTCCGCCCAGAAAGCCATCCACAACTATTTCTTTCTCAAAGGACTGGATGCCGTGCGTGACGGCGGTATCGTGGCGTTCATCACCTCGCAAGGGGTATTGAACAGCACCAAGACCTCCGTGCGTAACGAGCTGTTCAGTAAGGCTGATCTGGTATCCGCGATACGCCTGCCCAACAACCTGTTCACGGACAACGCGGGGACAGAAGTGGGCAGTGACCTGATTGTCCTGCAAAAGAACCTCAGCAAGAAGGAAATGTCGCAGGACGAGCGGCTGATGACCGTAATACAGACGGACACGAAAACCGACCTGACCGACAACGCCTATTTCATCCACCACCCGGAACGCATCGTGCATACGACGGCGAAACTTGACACCGACCCATACGGGAAGCCCGCTATGGTCTATCTGCACGAGGGCAAGGCAGCAGGCATCGCCGGGGATTTGCACCGTATGCTCGACGAGGATTTCCATTACAGGCTCGCCATGCGTCTGTATTCGGGTTCAATCCGGCAGTCGGGAACGGAAGAAAAAGTTACCGTTCAAAAGGAGGTGGAGCGTACTGCCATAAAGATGGAAACAACATCTTCGATGCAGGCGGTGGAAACTCCGACGGAGAAACCGCAACCCACAGAGGAAAAGCCGGAGATAGAGCCACGTCCGAAATATTCTGACGGTGTGCAGCTATCCTTGCTCGATCTCTGGGGGATGACGGAAGAAGTCAGCCAACAACCGAAAACCGCCAAAAAGAAAAAGGAGGCGAAAAAGGAAAGCTCGGCAAGGCGCGTTCTACCCAAGCCACAGGTGCATGTCACACAAAATGTTACGGCTGTGCCGACGGCTACCACCCCTAAGACTGTAACAGAGAACAAGGAGGCTAAAACGGAGAACACCGCCAAGCCTGCCGACCCGGACGACATCTATGCCACGTTGGACTGGGATACCAATCCTCCCATCAACGGCTTCTACGAGATGATGATGGATTTGACGCCGGAACGCAGGAAGGAACTTCGGGAACTGGCAAGGCAGCATAACGAGAAACAAGCGGCGGCGGAAAAGATGGAAGTGAAAGCCGTGCCGGACACTCCCCGTGAGCAACCACGGCAGGAGGAAACACAGCCGGAAGCAGTCACCGCACCTGCCGTTACAGATACCCCACCGGAAGCGGTGGCGACCTCCCTTTTCCCCGACATCGAAGCGGAGAAGCCGAAGGAAGAAGTCGTGGACCTTTCGCCGCGTGCCTACCACCGCACGCCGGAGATGCACCTGCGCGAAGGGTCGCTGGTGGCTGACAGGGGGCGTCATAACATCGGCTACCTGAAGGACATCACGCCATACGGGGCGACATTCCAGCCGCTCGACCTGAAAGGCTACCAGAAGGAGAAGGCGTTACAGTATGTTTTACTCCGTGACGCCTACGAGCGGCTGTACCGCTATGAATCGAACCTGCATGAAGCAAATGTCCCGTGGCGAGAGCATCTAAACACCTGTTACGATGAGTTTGTCATGCGCTACGGCAACCTCAACGCCAAGCAGAACGTGAAGTTAGTGATGATGGACGCGGGCGGGCGTGACATCCTTTCGCTGGAACGGGCGGAGAACGGGAAGTTTGTCAAGGCGGACATCTTCGAGCGTCCCGTTTCCTTCTCCGTGGAGAGCCATGCCAACGTCGGCTCACCCGAAGAAGCACTGTCCGCGTCGCTCAACAAGTTCGGCACTGTCGATCTCGACTATATGCGGGAGATAACCGACAGTACGGCGGAGGATTTGCTCACAGCCCTGCAAGGGCGCATCTATTACAATCCGCTCGTAACCGGTTACGAGATTAAGGACCGCTTTATTGCCGGAAACGTGATAGAGAAAGCGGAACGCATAGAGGCTTGGATGGGCGAAAACCCCGAAAGTGAACGTATGCCGGAGGTGAAGCAGGCGTTGGAGGCTCTGAAAGATGCCGAACCGCCGCGCATCGCTTTTGAAGACCTTGATTTCAATTTCGGGGAACGCTGGATTCCGACGGGTGTCTATGCCGCCTACATGAGCCGGCTGTTCGACACGGAGGTGAAAATCGCCTACTCTGCAAGCATGGACGAGTTTTCGGTGGCGTGCGGCTACCGCACCATGAAAATCACGGACGAGTTTCTGGTGAAGGGGTATTACCGTAACTATGACGGCATGCACCTTCTGAAACACGCCCTGCACAACACCTGTCCCGACATGATGAAGTCCATCGGCAGGGACGAGCATGGCAACGACATCAAGGTGCGCGACAGCGAGGGAATACAGCTCGCCAACGCCAAGATTGACGAGATACGAAACGGCTTCTCCGAATGGCTCGAAGAGCAGTCGCCACAGTTCAAGGAGCGGCTGACGACGATGTATAACCGCAAGTTCAACTGTTTCGTGCGCCCGAAGTATGACGGCTCGCATCAGACTTTTCCCGACCTCAATCTGAAAGGGCTGGCAAGCCGGGGCATCAGGAGCGTCTATCCCTCGCAGATGGATTGCGTCTGGATGCTGAAACAGAACGGCGGCGGAATTTGTGACCACGAGGTTGGAACCGGCAAGACGCTGATAATGTGCATCGCCGCGCATGAAATGAAGCGTCTGAACTTGGCGCACAAGCCGATGATTATCGGGCTGAAAGCCAATGTTGCGGAGATTGCCGCCACCTATCAAGCGGCATATCCCAACGCGAGGATTCTGTACGCTTCGGAGAAAGACTTTTCGACCGCCAACCGCGTGCGTTTCTTCAACAACATCAAGAACAACGACTACGATTGTGTCATTATGTCGCACGACCAGTTCGGCAAGATACCGCAGTCGCCGGAGTTGCAGCAGCGCATCCTGCAAGCGGAGCTTGACACGGTGGAGGAAAACCTCGAAGTGCTGCGCCAGCAGGGAAAGAACGTATCGCGGGCGATGCTGAAAGGTCTGGAGAAGCGCAAGCATAACCTTGAAGCGAAATTGGAGAAGGTGGAACACGCCATAAAGTCACGCACGGACGACGTGGTGGACTTCAAGCAGATGGGCATCGACCACATTTTCATTGATGAATCGCACCAGTTCAAGAATCTGACTTTCAACACGCGCCACGACCGTGTGGCGGGATTGGGGAACAGCGAGGGAAGCCAGAAGGCACTGAACATGCTCTTTGCTATCCGCACCATACAGGAGCGCACGGGCAAGGACTTGGGGGCGACCTTCCTCTCCGGCACGACTATCAGCAACTCGCTGACTGAGCTGTACCTGCTGTTCAAGTACCTGCGCCCGAAGGAGCTGGAACGGCAGGACATTCGATGTTTTGATGCGTGGTCGGCGATATTTGCCAAGAAGACAACGGATTTTGAGTTCAACGTGACGAACAACGTGGTGCAGAAGGAGCGTTTCCGCTACTTCATCAAAGTGCCGGAGCTTGCCGCCTTCTATAATGAAATCACGGACTACCGCACGGCGGAGGATGTGGGCGTGGACCGTCCCAACAAAAACGAGATACTGCACCACATACCGCCCACGCCGGAGCAGGAGGACTTCATACAGAAGCTGATGCAATTCGCCAAGACGGGCGACGCCACCCTGTTGGGCAGACTGCCGCTTTCGGAAACGGAGGAAAAGGCGAAGATGCTTATCGCCACGGACTATGCCCGGAAGATGGCACTCGACATGCGCATGATAGACCCGCATTACGAAGACCACCCCGACAACAAGGCGAGCCACTGTGCCAAAATAATCGCGGAGTATTATCAAAAATACGACGCGCAGAAAGGCACGCAGTTCGTTTTCTCTGACTTGGGGACTTACCAGCCGGGCGATGGGTGGAACGTCTATTCGGAAATCAAGCGCAAACTGACGGAGGACTACGGCATACCGCCAAGCGAGGTGCGCTTCATTCAGGAGTGCAAGACCGACAAGGCTCGGAAGGCGGTGATAGATGCCATGAACGCCGGGACGGTGCGTGTGCTGTTCGGCTCCACCTCCATGCTCGGAACGGGTGTGAACGCACAGAAACGGTGTGTGGCAATTCATCATCTTGATACGCCGTGGCGACCGTCCGACCTGCAACAGCGTGACGGACGGGGAGTTAGAGCAGGCAACGAGATAGCCAAGCATTTCGCCGGGAACAACGTGGACGTAATAATCTACGCGGTGGAAAAATCACTGGACAGTTACAAGTTCAACCTCCTGCACTGCAAGCAGACTTTCATCAGCCAGCTTAAAAGCGGTGCTATGGAAGCGCGTACCATCGACGAGGGGGCAATGGACGAGAAATCGGGCATGAACTTCTCGGAATATATGGCGTTGCTATCCGGCAACACCGACCTGCTGGACAAGGCGAAACTGGAAAAACGTATCGCCTCGCTCGAAGGGGAACGCAAGTCGTTCAACAAGGGCAAGCGTGATTCGGAGTTCAAGCTGGAATCGAAGACCCGCGAGCTGGGCAACAACACAGCTTTCATAGATGCCATGACGGAGGACTGGAACCGCTTCCTCTCTGTGGTGCAGACCGACAAGGAGGGCAATCACCTTAATATAATAAAGGTGGACGGAGTGGATTCCGCCGATGAGAAAGTCATCGGAAAGCGTTTGCAGGAGATAGCCAAGAATGCCACGACCGGAGGGTTGTACACGCAGGTTGGAGAGTTTTACGGTTTCCCGATAAAGGTGGTCAGCGAAAGGATACTCAAAGAGGGATTGGAGTTTACCGACAACCGCTTCGTGGTCGAGGGGAACTACAAGTACACCTACAACAACGGGCATCTGGCGCTGGCTGACCCGTTGGCCGCCGCCCGCAACTTCCTCAACGCGATTGAGAGAATCCCCTCCATCATCGACCAGTATAAAGCGAAGAATGAGGTCTTGGAACGTGAGATACCGCAGTTGCAGGAGATAGCAGGCAAGGTGTGGAAGAAGGAGGAAGAACTGAAACAGTTGAAGTCCGAACTTGCCGCCCTTGACCGCAAGATACAGCTGGAACTTGCGCCGCCTACACCCGAAATCACCGAAAAGGAGCATGAAGGGCAACAGGTCAAACCGGAAGCGAAAGGTGTGCGAAACGGTATCAGGCAATATCCCGAAGATACATCACCGCAAATACGCAATCCATCGGAAAGTATTATCGCCAATCACACCATAACTGGGCATCCGGGGCTGTATGCCAAGGAGGAAACCCGGTCCAAAGGATTGAAAATATAACCTTAGGAATTTTATCTGAAGTATTAATAAGGGCTATCCCAAAAGGTCTAAAAGTAAATTTTATCCTTTCTGCAAGTATCTGTAGGATGGCAACTGCATTTTTTTTCTTTTTGGGCAGCCCTTATTAAAATTTATTCTTATTTTAGATTTTTCTCGGTTTGACTTAACCGATTGAGAAATAAACTTTTAGCGAATTATTTGAGAAATAGAAGTAACGATTTAGCAACTGTGCGAATTTCAGCGTTTTGCGTTGCTATGCTGTCAAATAACTCTTTCATTTGCAAATATAACATCTTTTTCCGAAAGTACGAACTTTCGGTGGCAATTTTATAAAATCAACTTGCGAAAAAAGAAAATCATTCATCCCATTCATGGGTTGTGTCATCGGTGGCGTTGTACTGTTTCCAACGTCCCGATTTCTCGCCGTCGGTGTATTGCCCCTCGATGGTTATATAGGGTTTTCCGTCCCGTGTCGATTCCACACGATAAAAGCCGTCAAGTTTTCCGTTACGGTAGTGTCGTGTAGTCCTGCTGCGAAGCGTGCGCCCATCCTCGAATATTTCCCATTCCTCACCCTCTTTTTTGCCGTCTATATAATGAGATTCAAAAATCTGCTCACCCGTCTTGCTGTCAAAGCGGCGTTCCCGTCCGCTCTCCACACTCTGCCTATACTCCTTTTCGATTTCTATTTTGCCGTTACGAAAATAGGTCTTTACAGTTCCGTCTATCTTGCCTTGCTGCATGGGTGTTTCTTTTCGGGGAGTAACGCCATCTTGGTAATACTCCGTGAATATGCCGTTGCGCTTTCCTTTGGCATATATGCCCGATTCACGCAGTACCCCATCACGATAGCGGAGATAATCACCGTTTATTATGCCGTCGGAAAGTTTAACACGCTCCTCGTCAAGCCCTCGTATAATGCGATATTCTCCCTGCAACGGCTGTTTACTGCCTTTTTCATAATAGACCGTGCGCCGTGCGTTATCCGTTATAGTCTGTAAATCGTCCCATTTTACTATTTGTTGTGCGGAAGCCGTGCCACACAATAGCAAAAAGAGGTATAGTGTTAATATTCTATTCATTGTATTTTTGCTTTTCGAGGTTGATAACGGTTCTCAGCTATACGCAGGCAGGGATTTTAACCACTGAACTTCCTACGAAGAACTGAACTTTAAATTTACCACTTAACTGTCCTACGAAGCACGAAACCCCTGCTTGCGTATAGGTGATGTTATGCGGTCGGTTTTCATTTTCTCTTCTTTCTCGTTAATTTCTGCTGCAAAGTTACTAAATTTGCAGTCAAGTATTCACCTGTAAGAAGTTACTAATGACAAAAAAGAAATTGCCCGTTCGTTTTACGGGTCAGCACTTTACTATTGATAAAGTGCTAATAAAAGATGCAATAAGACAAGCAAATATAAGTAATCAGGATACGGTTTTAGATATTGGGGCAGGCAAGGGGTTTCTTACTGTTCATTTATTAAAAATCGCCAACAATGTTGTTGCTATTGAAAACGACACAGCTTTGGTTGAACATTTACGAAAATTATTTTCTGATGCCCGAAATGTTCAAGTTGTCGGTTGTGATTTTAGGAATTTTGCAGTTCCGAAATTTCCTTTCAAAGTGGTGTCAAATATTCCTTATGGCATTACTTCCGATATTTTCAAAATCCTGATGTTTGAGAGTCTTGGAAATTTTCTGGGAGGTTCCATTGTCCTTCAGTTAGAACCTACACAAAAGTTATTTTCGAGGAAGCTTTACAATCCATATACCGTTTTCTATCATACTTTTTTTGATTTGAAACTTGTCTATGAGGTAGGTCCTGAAAGTTTCTTTCCACCGCCAACTGTCAAATCAGCCCTGTTAAACATTAAAAGAAAACAGTTATTTTTTGATTTTAAGTTTAAAGCCAAATACTTAGCATTTATTTCCTGTCTGTTAGAGAAACCTGATTTATCTGTAAAAACAGCTTTAAAGTCGATTTTCAGGAAAAGTCAGGTCAGGTCAATTTCGGAAAAATTCGGTTTAAACCTTAATGCTCAAATTGTTTGTTTGTCTCCAAGTCAATGGGTAAACTGTTTTTTGGAAATGCTGGAAGTTGTCCCTGAAAAATTTCATCCTTCGTAGTTCAAAGTCGGGTGGTTGTCAAGATGATTTTTCTGGTTTGGTGTCGTCTTTTAAGCTGCCGCATAACATTGTGCTAACAGCGAAATCGGCTGTTATTTTCTTCAAGTATATCACCTTGCGAACAAATATAAAAAAAGTGCAGTACACCACGAACAGCGTACCGCACTTTTTTCGGCAAATCGGGCAGGATTTAACATTTATAGCTTGAATCCCTTGCCTTTCCTTTGCGGTTGTATAGGTCGGCGTATGTTCTGCCTTAACTTCTCGAACTGTTCCTTGAACCACTCGGCAATGGGCTTTCGGTCGATGGCAAGAACCAATTTAGTCCCGTCCGTGGGGTCTTTCAGCACTTGGAAACCTGCCCTTTCGGTCGTGAATTTCCGTCCGTGTTCCTCCGAGTAGAGTTCCCCTGCATACTCCAACGGCTTTCCCTTGACGAGCGTTGCGGTCTGCCTTTCATCGAACCCGACAAGGCGGCAGAGGTTTTCGATACGGAGCATTTCACGGAAATAGGGAAACCATGCTGCCGCCCTTGCGATTACCGTTTTCAGAAACGATATTTTCTGCTTGTGCCTTGTGTCCTTGTCGGCTATCTCCCTGCCGTGCTTTTGCTGCATTTCCCGTATCTCCCTGCTGTGGTCTGCCTGCATGGTCTGTATCCTATCTTGCAGGGCTTCGATGGTTTCCTCGTGGTCGGCTACCTCCTTATGCAGGGCGGTGTTCTCCCTTTCCAGCGTCTTGACCTTGTTACTGCCGAAAAGAGAACCGACGCTCTCGGCGATGTTGGCGGCTGCGGTGGTTGCCGCCCCTTTCAGCTTCTCGGTCTGTATTTCTTTTTTCGCCCGTCTTAGTTCCTCCTGTGCCGTTTCTTTCTGCTGCTGCAAATCCACCACTTCCGCTTTGAGGTCGTCGGAGAGTTTCTGTATATCCCGATAATACTGCTGCGTGGACTTGTGGCGAGCTTTCGAGCCGTCTATGCCCCTTTGCAGCCCGTATTTCGCCATCGCCACGGCATAGGTATCTTGGTAGGACTTCAATTTCAGCCGTGTCATAATATCGTCTGCGCACAGCCTCACGGTGTCGGTCGGCTTCTTGCGGTATCGCTTCTTCGTCTGTTCCTCCCTTTTCCTGCGCTTGCGCTCTCCCTTGACGATGGGGACGAGTGTAACGTGTATGTGCGGCGTTTCCTCGTCCCTGTGCAGGTGAGCCGCCACGATGTTCTCCTTTCCGAACGTGTCGGCGAAGTATTTCAGATTGTCGGCGCACCACTCGTCCAAACGCCCCTCTTCCTCTATCCGCTTCATGTCCTCGTGCGTTCCCGATACGTTGATGCGGATTGCCCGTACTTGGTTGCTTCCGATTTTGCGTGTCAGCCCCGCTTCTTCTAATCTCTGCTGTATAGCCGCCGAACGGTCTTTTATCCCGTCGGGGTATTCGATAAGCCTGCGGTTTAGGTGCGTGCGTGTGGGGTCGGCGTTCTTCGGTATGATGAAACGCTCGATATGTGCGGTCGTTCCGCTGTCGCTGCCGTGCGCCTTTTCCATGTGTAAAACTACGAAACCCATATATTTTTCCTTTCTTCCTTGACTTGTGAAACAATGATTTTTCGTATCTTCGGGGCGGCAAATGCCGTCCCCGATGGGGTGTGCAGAGGGGCTTACCCCTTGCCTTATTGGGGAATTTTCAGCGATACGTAGTATTGCGGCTCGGAAAATTCCCTAATAAGCTACGGTATTTTCTCCGTAAATACCCTGCGGCGTGCCGTCTGCCTGCCCGTCTGCCTTTCGGCTATGGCTGTCCCTGCCGCCTGCTTGCCCGTAACCCCACCTTATTTTTTTCCTTTCGGTCGGTGGGTGGCGGGGCGGTCGTTTCCGTTTTCAAAGGCTCTTTTGCACGGGGCGGTCGGATACAAGGTTTTCCCGATAAATACGCTCGCAGCGAAGCGAGAGGAAGATTTATTGGGAAACGGCGCAGCCGCCTGACCTTTTAGCCGACGTAAAGCCCCGTGCTTGCTTTGCCTTTGTAAACGAAAACGATTGCTCCGCTTTCCTCTGAAAAGAGAAATAGACCCTGCAATATATATCACCATAGTGATAGGTTTGCATGTTTGCATGCTGGTATGCTGGTACGTTTGCATGTTGGTATGTTGGTATATCATCATGCTTTCCAACGGCTGTTGGGCTTGCCGTCCGAAACAACCGACACGAATACCGTCGTTTTCTCTTTTCGCCCGTGTATAATCCTCTCTAATAATGCCCTGCGGACTTTCGCCGCCCCGAACGATTCGACACGGAAAGCGAGGGCGGCTATCGTTTCGAGGTTGTAAACCTCCGCGCTGTATTTGTCCGATAGGCGGATAATGTGCTTTATGTCATATATAGATAAAACTCCGCTTTTGCAGAGTGCCTTTATCCCTGCCCTAACCGTCGGGGCGATAACCCCGAACAGTTCGCAGATTTCCCGCTCGGTCATGGCGGTTGCGCCTATATCGCTCGGCAGGGAGATATTGCCCTGCCCGTCCATCGTGATAATGTTCCTTTCTTCTTTCATCGGTATTCTGTTCTTAATTAGATGGCTCGGCAGATATTCTTCTCCATATCTTCCAACTTGTGCGACAAGGTTTCCATGTCTTGGCTTATCTTCTGGGCGGTGATTTTGGCGTAAATTTGGGTGGTCTTTATGTTCGTGTGCCCCAAAAGGCGGCTCACCGTTTCGATGGGTACGCCGTGCGACAGAAGTACGGTCGTGGCGTTCGTGTGGCGTGCGACATGGTAGGTCAAGCGTACCTTGAAGCCGCATTGTCTGCCTATATCTTTGAGTATCTTGTTACAACTGCCGTTGTTCGGAACGGGGAAAACATGACCGTCCCTTGCCAGCCCCTTGTACTTCTCGATGATACGCTTGGGAACGTCCAAAAGGCGGATGTTCGATTCGGTGTTGGTCTTCTTTCTTCGGGTGATTATCCACAGGTTGCCGTCGAAGAATGTTTGCAGGCGGTCGGCGGTGAGGTTCTTCACGTCCGAATACGCCAAACCCGTGAAAACAGAAAAGACGAACAAGTCCCGTACAAGCTCGTGGGTGGCGTTCTTCATCGGTGCGTTCATGAGCGTCTGTATCTCCGTTTGGGTGAGGTAGCCCCTGTCCACGCTTTCGGGAGAGTTGATATATCCCGCAAAGGGATTAAAGGGCAAACGCCCGTCGTTCCTCGCTATGGAAACGATGTGTTTCAACACAATCATGTAGCCCCACACGGTATTGGTGCGGCATTTCTTCTCCGTGCGCAGAAAATACTCGAAGTCGTTGATGAACGTGAGGTTGAGTTCCTTTAATGGAATATCCTCACGCTTGTAGGTATGGGGCAGGAACTCCCGAATATGGTTGCAGACCGTCCGATAACGGGTAAATGTACCCTGCGCCCTGCTGTGCCCGACTTTCTTCTCGAACTCGGCGTTGTGCTGCTCGAACAGCTTCAGCAAAGTTTCCTGCTTGACGCCGATACCGAGATAGGCGTCTTTGAGTTTGGCGGCGGTAACATAACCGTCCGTCTGCATTAACTCTTGATAGCGGCGGTTTACTTCCACACGGATTTTATCTACCGCAAGGTTGATTCTCTGCGCTTCGACGCTCTTGCCCGAAGCACGGTTGTTCTTCACGTCCCACAGCCGTGGGGGAACGTCCATCTTGCAACTGAACTGTTTAATCTCGCCGTCCACCGTGATACGGCACATTAAAGGCAGGTTGCCGTTCGGCTTCTCGCTGCCTTTCTTCACGTAAAATAATACCTTGAATGTACTACGCATAACTCACTCCTTTTTTTGGTTACAAAATTAGTTATTAGTGAGTTACCGACTGCTATGCAAAATTACGCAAATCGCAGAAACAGAACCATTTAGCAAGAAATTCACACCCGTTACGGGGGTAATGAGGTGGTAACTGAACTTCTGCGCTGTTTGGCTTCGAGGTGGTATTTCGTTGGCTCTGTCCCATAGAAAAACAAAGCGTAACGAACGCTGTATCAGCTAATTCGCTACGTTTTACCCAAATTTACTTTTTCGCTATGTGTTTATTTTAGGTTATATACATTCATGTCCATTTATGTAAAAAATCCTGCTGACCTTGTTTATGTCTTGTCAGTCACCATTTGCAAAACCATATTTGACCCTCAAAGAGGCTGAATTTGATAAGCAACTTGCTACATACTCATAATAAGGAGCTAAATAGAACACGAATGGGAAATACTCAAATGCCAAACTAAAGAAGATATTGGCCAAAATAAACGTTATACCGAGAGAGAAACTTGATTTTTTTCAACTTCCTAAAACGTTGTTGTTCAAACATTTCTACTTATTTGTACTTACCAGTTGAACCTACGCTTCCCTAATAAAATGTCTATGGTAAAAAGTTAAAAAATCCTCCCACTTTTGTTAGATATATTTTTTTGTGTAATTTTGTAATCGTTATGCGGCAGTAATAATATACATATTAATACGAGTTAGTAATCCTGTAGTTCTCACATGCTACGAGGAGGTATTAAAAGGTGCGTTTCGACAATGCATCTATTGTAGTATATTATTGCTTAATCCAAATGAATATTATAAATTTAGGAATTCTTGCTCACATTGATGCAGGAAAAACTTCCGTAACCGAGAATCTGCTGTTTGCCAGTGGAGCAACGGAAAAGTGCGGCCGTGTGGATAATGGTGACACCATAACAGACTCTATGGATATAGAGAAACGTAGAGGAATTACTGTTCGGGCTTCTACGACATCTATTATCTGGAATGGAGTGAAATGCAATATCATTGACACTCCGGGACACATGGATTTTATTGCGGAAGTGGAGCGGACATTCAAAATGCTTGATGGAGCAGTCCTCATCTTATCCGCAAAGGAAGGCATACAAGCGCAAACAAAGTTGCTGTTCAATACTTTACAAAAACTGCAAATCCCGACAATTATATTTATCAATAAAATTGACCGTGACGGTGTGAATTTAGAGCGTTTGTATCTGGATATAAAAACAAATCTGTCTCAAGATGTCCTGTTTATGCAAACTGTTGTCGATGGATTGGTTTATCCGATTTGCTCCCAAACATATATAAAGGAAGAATACAAAGAATTTGTATGCAACCATGACGACAATATATTAGAACGATATTTGGCGGATAGCGAAATTTCACCGGCTGATTATTGGAATACGATAATCGATCTTGTGGCAAAAGCCAAAGTCTATCCGGTACTACATGGATCAGCAATGTTCAATATCGGTATCAATGAGTTGTTGGACGCCATCTCTTCTTTTATACTTCCTCCAGAATCAGTCTCAAACAGACTTTCAGCTTATCTCTATAAGATAGAGCATGACCCCAAAGGACATAAAAGAAGTTTTCTAAAAATAATTGACGGAAGTCTGAGACTTCGAGACATTGTAAGAATCAACGATTCGGAAAAATTCATCAAGATTAAAAATCTAAAGACTATTTATCAGGGCAGAGAGATAAATGTTGATGAAGTGGGGGCCAATGATATCGCGATTGTAGAAGATATGGAAGATTTTCGAATCGGAGATTATTTAGGTACTAAACCTTGTTTGATTCAAGGGTTATCTCATCAGCATCCCGCTCTCAAATCCTCCGTCCGGCCAGACAGGTCCGAAGAGAGAAGCAAGGTGATATCCGCTCTGAATACATTGTGGATTGAAGACCCGTCTTTGTCCTTTTCCATAAACTCATATAGTGATGAATTGGAAATCTCGTTATATGGTTTGACACAAAAGGAAATCATACAGACATTGCTGGAAGAACGATTTTCCGTAAAGGTCCATTTTGATGAGATCAAGACTATCTACAAAGAACGACCTGTAAAAAAGGTCAATAAGATTATTCAGATCGAAGTGCCACCCAACCCTTACTGGGCCACAATAGGGCTGACGCTTGAACCCTTGCCGTTAGGGACAGGGTTGCAAATCGAAAGTGACATCTCCTATGGTTATCTGAACCATTCTTTTCAAAATGCCGTTTTTGAAGGGATTCGTATGTCTTGCCAATCTGGTTTACATGGATGGGAAGTGACTGATCTGAAAGTAACTTTTACTCAAGCCGAGTATTATAGCCCGGTAAGTACACCTGCTGATTTCAGACAGCTGACCCCTTATGTCTTCAGGCTGGCCTTGCAACAGTCAGGTGTGGACATTCTCGAACCGATGCTCTATTTTGAGTTGCAGATACCCCAAGCGGCAAGTTCCAAAGCTATTACAGATTTGCAAAAAATGATGTCTGAGATTGAAGACATCAGTTGCAATAATGAGTGGTGTCATATTAAAGGGAAAGTTCCATTAAATACAAGTAAAGACTACGCCTCAGAAGTAAGTTCATACACTAAGGGCTTAGGCGTTTTTATGGTCAAGCCATGCGGGTATCAAATAACAAAAGGCGATTATTCTGATAATATCCGCATGAACGAAAAAGATAAACTTTTATTCATGTTCCAAAAATCAATGTCATCAAAATAATGGAGCGGTCAGGAAATTTCTATAAGGCAATACAGTTGGGATATATACTTATCTCCATTCTTATCGGATGTATGGCATATAATAGCCTCTATGAATGGCAGGAGATAGAAGCATTAGAACTTGGCAATAAAAAAATAGACGAGCTCCGAAAAGAAATAAACAATATCAATATTCAAATGATAAAATTTTCTCTATTGGGTGAAACAATACTGGAATGGAACGATAAAGATATCGAGCATTACCATGCACGGCGTATGGCAATGGACAGTATGCTCTGCCGTTTCAAGGCCACCTATCCAGCAGAGCGCATCGATAGTGTGCGCAGTCTTTTAGAGGATAAGGAACGACAGATGTTCCAGATAGTCCGGTTAATGGATGAACAACAATCTATTAACAAGAAGATAGCCAATCAAATTCCGGTTATTGTGCAGAAAAGTGTGCAGGAACAGTCCAAAAAGCCAAAACGAAAAGGTTTCTTGGGCATCTTTGGCAAAAAAGAGGGAACGAAGCCAACGACAACAACGACTACGCTCCGTTCATCCAATAGAAACATGGTCAACGAACAGAAAGCGCAGAGCCGTCGATTGTCAGAACAAGCCGATAGTCTTGCTGCCCGTAATGCAGAACTTAACAGACAACTGCAAGGATTGATTTGCCAAATCGAAAAGAAGGTACAATCTGATTTACAAAATAGAGAAAGCGAGATAACAGCGATGCGTAAAAAATCATTTATGCAGATAGGCGGCTTGATGGGATTTGTTCTTTTGCTGTTGGTCATTTCCTATATCATCATACACCGTGATGCAAAGAACATTAAACGATACAAACGCAAGACAACGGATTTGATCGAGCAATTGGAACAGTCCGTGCAACAAAATGAGGTACTCATAACCTCCCGAAAGAAAGCGGTACATACTATTACCCATGAGTTGCGTACACCACTGACGGCAATAACTGGCTATACCGAACTTTTGCGGAAAGAATGCAATAGCGGTAATAATGGGCAATATATCCGAAATATACTGCAATCCTCCGACCGTATGCGGGATATGCTCAACACTTTGCTTGACTTCTTCCGCCTGGACAACGGCAAGGAACAGCCCCGTCTGTCACCCTGCCGGATTTCTGCAATCACGCACACACTTGAAACGGAGTTCATTCCTGTTGCAGTGAACAAAGGGTTGTCCTTGTCCGTGAAGACTGGACACGATGCCATTGTATTGACCGACAAAGAGCGAATAATACAAATCGGGAATAACCTGCTGTCAAACGCAGTCAAGTTCACAGAAGAAGGCGGTGTTTCTTTGATTACTGAATATGATAATGGAGTTCTGACACTGGTCGTTGAAGATACAGGTACAGGCATGACAGAAGAGGAACAGAAACAAGCGTTCGGTGCGTTTGAACGTCTATCAAATGCCGCCGCAAAGGAGGGTTTCGGGCTTGGGCTTGCCATAATGCGTAATATTGTGTCGATGCTTGGCGGAACAATCCGTTTGGACAGCAAGAAAGGGAAAGGCAGTCGTTTCACAGTTGAAATTTCTATGCAGGAAGCTGAAGAACAGCTTGGATATACAAGCAATACACCTGTTTATCATAACAATAAATTCCATGATGTTGTCGCCATTGACAATGATGAGGTATTACTTCTGATGCTGAAAGAGATGTACTCCCAAGAAGGAATACACTGCGACACTTGCACCGATGCTGCGGAACTGATGGAAATGATACGCCAGAAAGAATACAGCCTGTTGCTGACAGACTTGAATATGCCCGGTATAAACGGTTTCGAATTACTGGAACTGTTGCGTTCGTCCAACGTGGGCAATTCACCAACAATCCCGGTGGTTGTGGCAACCGCTTCGGGCAGTTGTAACAAAGGGGAACTATTGGCAAAAGGCTTTGCCGGATGCCTGTTCAAGCCGTTCTCCATATCGGAGTTGATGGAGGTTTCCGACAGGTGTGCCATAAAAGAAACACCGGACGGGAAACCGGATTTTTCAGCTTTGCTGTCTTACGGCAATGAAGCCGTTATGCTGGAAAAGTTGATGACGGAAACTGAAAAAGAGATGCAGACAATACGGGAAGCGGCAACAGAAAAAGACCTGCAAAAGCTGGATTCCCTGACACACCACCTGCGCAGCTCGTGGGAGGTGCTACGTGCCGACCAACCGCTAAATGTACTTTACAGATTGCTTCATGGCGATGTACTCCCGGATGGTGAAGCGTTAAGCCATGCCGTGACTGCCGTGCTGGATAAGGGAGCGGAAATAATCCGGTTGGCAGAAGAGGAAAGGAGAAAATACGAAGATGGATAAGACAACAATAATTGTGGTAGAAGACAATATCGTGTACTGCGAGTTTGTCTGCAACATGCTGGCGCGGGAGGGCTACCGCACCGTGAAGGCTTACCACCTCTCAACCGCGAAGAAACATCTACAACAGGCGACAGATAATGACATCGTGGTTGCCGACCTGCGCCTGCCTGACGGTAACGGCATTGACCTTTTGCGCTGGATGCGAAAGGAGGGAAAGATGCAGCCCTTCATCATTATGACCGACTACGCCGAAGTTAATACCGCCGTGGAAAGCATGAAACTCGGCTCGATAGACTATATTCCCAAACAGCTTGTGGAGGATAAACTTGTCCCCCTGATCCGTTCCATACTGAAAGAACGTCAGGCAGGACAACGCCGTATGCCTGTGTTCGCCCGTGACGGTTCCGCATTTCAGAAAATCATGCACCGTATAAGGCTGGTAGCCGCTACCGATATGAGCGTGATGATATTCGGAGAGAACGGCACGGGTAAGGAACATATTGCCCACCACCTGCACGACAAGAGCAAGCGGGCAGTCAAGCCATTCGTGGCGGTGGACTGCGGTTCACTCACCAAAGAGCTTGCGCCCTCGGCCTTCTTCGGACACGTCAAGGGAGCGTTTACAGGAGCAGATTGTGCCAAGAAAGGATATTTCCATGAGGCGGAAGGCGGCACGCTGTTTCTGGACGAGGTAGGAAACCTCGCGTTGGAAACCCAACAGATGTTGCTCCGCGCCATACAGGAGAGGCGGTATCGCCCGGTCGGAGACAAGGCAGACAGGAGTTTCAATGTCCGCATCATCGCCGCCACCAACGAGGATCTGGAAGCGGCAGTGAGTGAAAAGCGTTTTCGGCAGGATCTTCTGTACCGCCTGCACGACTTCGGGATAACCGTTCCTCCGTTGCGTGACTGTCAGGAAGACATCATGCCGCTGGCAGAGTTCTTCCGTGATATGGCAAACAGAGAGCTGGAGTGTAGCGTGAGCGGGTTCAGTTCCGAAGCACGTAAAGCGTTGCTGACACACGCATGGCCGGGCAACGTGTGGGAACTTCGGCAGAAAGTTATGGGTGCTGTATTGCAGGCGCAGGAAGGTGTTGTCATGAAAGAGCATCTGGAACTTGCCGTGACGAAACCGACCTCTACTGTCAACTTCGCCCTGCGCAATGACGCGGAGGATAAGGAGCGGATATTGCGTGCGTTGAAACAGGCAAACGGCAACCGGAGTGTCGCCGCCGAACTGCTCGGAATAGGCAGGACAACACTATACAGCAAACTTGAAGAGTATGGACTTAAATATAAATTCAAGCAATCATAGCCTGTAATTCACTGAATTTGGCTATCTTTGCATAACATTTGAGAAAAACGGCGATTGGCAGGAGCTTTTCGCCGCCAACATATAGGATAAGACCGCAAGGCGTTTCAAGCGAAAATCTGGTAAATTGGAACTACGGAGACGATTGCGTGATGCTTATGCTATGCTTACGCATAGCGTGCATTCACGTACTCTCCGTAAAGGCTTTACCAGAGCCATCGCTTGAAGGTAGTGTGAATTGCACGCTACTTTTTTGCCCTTGCCTAATGAAAGGTAACGATTATGGGTAAAGTTCAGATTCTCGCCGTACTGACGATGGACGGATGTCTTTCTTCAGAGTTATATTATAAAGCACATCAGGATTTGTGCCTTGACCGTTGCGGTCTTGATGAAATCAGGAAGAACGCCCTTTACCGCGTGACACCAGACTATTCCATTTCAATGCTGCACGAATGGAGAAAAGACGGCACAAACATCCGTTACCTCGCGGAAGCCACACCGGACACGGCAGACTATATAAACGGACTACTGCGTATGCACGCTGTGGATGAAATCATACTATACACCGTTCCTTTCATATCCGGAAGCGGACGACATTTTTTTAAGTCGGCTCTGCCAGAGCAACACTGGACGCTTTCCTCTTTGAAAAGTTTTCCCAACGGTGTATGCCGCATTATCTACATCCTTGATAAAAAAGCAAGATAGCCAAAATGTGCGGCAAGCATACATTTTTATTTTCAAGAATAGAATAAATGTTCTGATTACAAACAATTTAAGTCGGAGATAATTTGTCCCTGTGAAAAAATATTGAATTTTATACCACTGAAATACAACACTTTGTAAAATTGAGCGTTGGATTTTTT
The DNA here is from genome assembly GCF_003603515.1 of Bacteroides sp. AM32-11AC. NCBI lineage: Bacteria > Pseudomonadati > Bacteroidota > Bacteroidia > Bacteroidales > Bacteroidaceae > Bacteroides > Bacteroides sp. AM32-11AC. The sequence continues at coordinate 164,698 of NZ_QTNH01000006.1, forward strand.
GTTTTCTGCCGCGTTTTTTGCCAATTATATTCATGTGCGCATACCGAAAACAGAGTGTAAAATTTCAAAATTGACAGGACATGAATTATTTTTTATTGGCGGAAACCGAGTTCTTCCGCCGGATAAACGAAGCCGGAGACTGCAATATGGAAAAAGCATACACGGCTTTCGCCACCCAAGTAATAGAACTGTGCAACGGCGGCATGGACATGAACCTTACCGTCATCGCGCTTGCCTACATCGAAATCGAGTTGCAGCACCATCCGGTGCGTAATCTGTCAGAAGAAAGAAGAGAGATTGCCGCCTACGTCAGCAAGGCTCTGTCTTTCGTAAGAAAGATGCAGAAATTCCTTGCCACGCCCCAAGTGCCACCACTAATATCCGCCAACAACGCAACAGAAACCACCGCCAGCCTTCTTTGGACGGGCAACGCCATCGACCTCGTGGAACTTATCTACGGCATAGACGAGATGGGCTGTATCAACAACGGCAATATGCCGCTAAAACAGCTCGCCCCGATTCTCTACAAGATATTCGGTATTGAGTCGAAGGATTGCTACCGCTTCTATACCGACATCAAACGTCGGAAAAACGAAAGCCGTACCTATTTCCTCGACAAGATGCAGGAGAAACTGAACGAGAGAATGCTGCGCGATGAAGAGCTGGAACGTATGAGAAGATAAAATCAGGTATAAGCGGGAGAATGGTATCATGCTGTTCTCCCGTTTGAGTAAAATCTATACGAAAAAGGGCGTTTTCGGCGCGCTATTGCCCCGAATTTCAGCGAAAAACGCTATCTTTGTACAATTGTTACGAATTGAATATGAACATAGACAACCTCGATATAGTAAAACAACTGATAGCCGAAAAGGAAAACGGGCAGGTGGAGTTCAAGGAAACCACCGGGCAGTTGGAGCGCGGCATGGAAACGCTCTGCGCTTTCCTTAACAGCGAAGGTGGCACGGTGTTGTTCGGTGTGACCGACAAAGGAAAGATCATCGGGCAGGAAGTGAGCGACAAGACGAAGCGTGATATTGCGGAAGCCATCCGGCGTTTTGAACCATTTGCCACACTCGAAGTTTCGTATATCAGTATCCAAAATACAGACAAGAGTGTGATAGCCTTGTCTGCGGACAGCCAACGTTATATGCGTCCGTTCTCCTATAAGGGACGGGCTTATCTTCGATTGGAGAGCGTGACATCCTCCATGCCGCAAGACGTATATAACCAACTGCTTATGCAGCGAGGTGGGAAATACGCTTGGGAGGCGATGACGAATCCCGACATCAAAGTTACTGACCTTGATGAACATGCCATTATGGGAGCGGTACGTGGAGGCATCCGGTGCGGTCGCCTACCCGAAGCCACCATAAGGGAGGATTTGCCGACCATACTCGAAAAATTCAACCTGTTACATGACGGAAAACTGAATAATGCTTCCGCAGTCTTGTTCGGTCGTGATTTTTACTTCTATCCCCAGTGCCTGCTTCGGTTGGCGCGTTTCAAAGGAACTACAAAAGACGAGTTTATAGACAATCAGCGTACCACTGGCAATATCTACACACTGCTGGACACTGCAATGTCGTTCTTTTTCAAGCATCTTTCCCTTTCGGGCAAAGTTGAAGGCTTGTATCGGGAGGAAGAGCTTGAGATTCCTTACAAGGCATTGAGGGAATGCTGCACAAATGCCCTTTGCCACCGCTCATACCACCGTCCCGGCAGTTCGGTAGGAATTGCCATCTATGATGACCGTGTGGAGATTGAGAACAGTGGAACTTTTCCGCCGGATATAACAATGGAAAAGTTATTGAGCGGGCATAATTCAGAACCTCAAAACCTGATTATTGCGAATGTTCTGTATAAAAGCGAGGTTCTGGAAAGCTGGGGACGAGGCATCGGGCTTATGATAAGCGAATGCCGGCGTGTCGGCATTCCCGATCCGGAGTTTCATACAGATGGAAATAGTGTATGGGTTATTTTCCGCTATACCCGAAAAACTGTGGGGCACGACCCGACAATTACCCGACAGTTACCCCACAGTCACCCCACAGTTACCCCACAGGTGGAAAAGGTGTTGTCTGCAATCGGCACACAGACACTTTCAACCAAAGAGATTATGTGTGTGATAGGATTAAAGGACAAAAGTAATTTTTTAGAACTATATCTGTATCCAGCCATAAGGCAGAATTTGGTAGAGCCTATTTACCCGGAAAATCCGAAACATCCCCGGCAGAAATATCGTCTTACCGATAAAGGAAAAGAACTGTTGATATAATAACGGGGTATGGTGGCGAAAAAGAAGAAACAACAGGGGCATTACTGTCGGATTTGTAGCGAGTACAAAGCCAACGAGCAATTCAGCGGCAAAGGACACTCGCGGCATATCTGCAAGGAATGCCGGTCGCTTCCCGATGATGTGAAGGCGGACATGGTGCGCTGTAACGAGGTGGAACGAGCCGTTTTCAAATGCCCGATGAGCCGTCAGGACTGGGAACTGCTGGAAAAATATGCCAAGAAGTACAAGGACAAGGAATCCGGGCAGTTCGCGCAGGATATGTTGGACATGAAACGGGGCAATCAGACACCGGACGAGGATATGGAAGAGGATGATGTTTTAATAGAAGGCATCTATGAAGAGGAAACCATACCATTTGCCGAACTGGAGGATGACATCCGTTATCAGTTGGAAGAATTGTTGGCGGACAACATCAACGAGTTCATGATACACAAGAATTACATTCCCGAAGGCAAGGAACTGAAAGACATCAACGAATGGGTCATGAAAGAAACCCGTGACACCTTTTTTATAAAGGTTATTCCCGATGCCGCTTATGACAGTCTGGTGGAAGAAACGATCAACAGGCTTGTGAAGGAATGGAAAGAGGACGGATTTGAGATAAAGACCTATTCCGCATCGCTGGTCGTCATGGAAACGGAACGGCTGCTTATCCGCAGGATAACCCGTAAGGATATGGACGCACTCCTTGCCATAATGGGAAAGCCGGAAGTCATGTACGCTTGGGAACACGGCTTTACCAAAAAGGACGTGCGCAAATGGATAAACAGGCAACTCATCCGATACCGCAAGGACGGGTTCGGATATTTTGCCGTCATACTGAAAGAAAGCGGCGCATTGATAGGACAAGCCGGTCTGATGAATAGTACCCTAAACGGGAACGAGACTGTCGAGCTTGGCTATATACTCGATAACACATACTGGCATAACGGTTACGGTACGGAAGCCGCCCGCGCGTGTTTGGAATACGCCTTTGGAGAGCTGGAACTGAAAACTGTCTGTTGCAGTATCCGACCGGAAAACGTGGCATCCATCCGTGTGGTTGAAAGGCTGGGAATGACCTTGTGCGACAACCATACAATAATATACAACGAAAAAGAAATGCCGCATCAGATATATGTGGCAACCAATAGTAAATCCTATATCTTATAAGCGAAATCACTCAACAATGAAAACAAATAATATTAATTTATTTTGCGATATAGTTACTCAAAGGTCAGGAGAACATTCTTGCGCTATAAATATTTTGTTGCAACAACAATTATATGGGCAGGTAATATCTATTCTGCGTCAAGAATTAGATTCTATGGTAAGAGTTATGTTTTTGTTGTCAATTAGCGACTTAAACCTTAGAGAGCATTTTATAAACCAAACTTTGGAGGGAATAAAATGGTCTTATCCCAATACAAAGAAAGTCGTGACCGATAAACAAATGGTGGATTTAGCTGATAAATTTTATGGCTGGCCTTTTTTTGTTTATAAATTAGGATGCGCTTTTATTCATCTTTCAGCAATGGTATATTATAAAAACAGTAATCCATTTTTGCTTTTATCTGTTTCAGAAAGAAATGACATCACAAGGTTTTTACATCAATATCATAGTTTCCCGTTAGAGTTGGAATTGAATTTGGAAAATATCATCCCATATCTTGATAAAGTATTTAATAAAGTTTCAAGTAACTTAGCATGTTACATTGAAGATTTACGTCAAAATAAACTTTTGGAGGAATATTAAAATAAGGGAGGATTTTAGCTATCCTCCCTTATTTTAATAGGTTACTTCTGCTGCAACAGATGCTTCAGGTTGTCATCGCCCGCGATGCGCTCCAATTCCTCCTGAACAATCTGCTTCACCTCCTCCTTGATGCGCCGGTAATTTGCCTGCACCGTTTCCTTCATGCGGTCGTTGCCGTCTGCGTCAGTGAAATCGGTAATAACGGGGATTTTCTTGTAGGCACTTTCCTCCCGTTTTACCTTATCGGCATCCACCACAATCTCGCAGTGGAAAATCTTCTGTTCGATACGCTCGTTGAAGTTGTCGGACACCGAACCGACAAACATTCCCTGCGTCAAACCGGAAATCTTGCTGGGCGGGATAAGCGCGTCCATCTGCGTGTTAATGGAGGTGGAAACATCCTGCCGGTTGATGGAGATAGACTGCCGTTTCTGCAACACCTTACCGAATCGTTCCGATAGTGTCTTTGCCGTTTCACCTACCACCTGCCCGGAGAAAATGTTACCGACCGTATTCATCACCACTTTCGCCTCCTTATCACCGTAGTCGCGCACCAGCTGGCTGAAATCCTGAAATCCCAGACACACGGCAACCTTGTTGCTTCGGGCGGTAGCTATAAGATTGTCCAACCCTTTGAAATATATCGTCGGCAGCTCGTCTATGATGACCGACGACTTCAGCATCCCCTTCTTATTGATGAGCTTCACGATGCGGGAGTTATACAATCCGAGAGCCGCCCCGTAGATATTCTGACGGTCGGGATTGTTGCCCACGCATAGGATTTTCGGCTCTTCGGGATTGTTGATGTCCAGCGTAAACTCGCTGTCCGACATCACCCAATAGAGCTGCGGTGAAATCATCCTCGAAAGCGGAATTTTTGCCGACGCTATCTGCCCCATGAGCTGCTCCGCAGCCCCTCCGAGCCACGCATCCATGAACGGGGAAAGGTAGTTCTCCAGTTCGGGATAGGAAGTCAGTATCGGAAAAATATCCTCGTAGCGGCGGTTCAAAAATTCGATGGCATGGGGAAACGTGCAATATTTCCCGTTCTGATAGATTTTAAGATACCATATAATACTGGCGAACAAAATGATAGGTGATTCCACAAAGAAGTCACCCTGCTTTTGCACCCACGTTTTATTGAGGTTGAGCATTATTGTATAGGCACTCTCGTAGGCGTCCGTAATATCTTCCATAAAATCCGGGTGAATGGGATTGCACCGATGAGAGCGTCGCGGGTCGTCGAAGTTGATCACATAGAACTTCGGCTTCACCTTGTAGCCGTCAGGGTGGTTCAGCAGATGATTGTAGGCAATGGTGGACAAGTCGCTGAATTTGAAGTCATACACGTACATCAAGAAGCCCTTTTCAATCTGTTGCTTGATAAAATTGTTTACCACGGCGTATGACTTGCCGCTGCCCGGCGTACCCAACACGATGGACGCACGGAAGGGATTCACCACATTGATCCAACCGTTGTTCCAACGCTTTTTGTAATAGAAGCGTGTCGGCAAATTGACCGAATACTCGCTTTCGATGAGTCTTGTTTCCTGCATGAAACTCTCGTTCTCGTTGTTGAAAACATCCTCCATCAAATTGTGTTTCAACAGACGGCTCATCCACAGACCTCCCATCAACAGGCAGACATAGCCCGTACCGATGGTAAGGACATACAGCCCCATCACCGCCTCAATCGGAAGCGGCAGAGCCAGTATCCACCAGTTTAGGAAAAACAGCACGGACCCGGCGGCGAGTGCCGTCCATATTCTTCCCCAAGTGATTTTCTCTCCCTTGACCCCCTTTGTACCCAGACAGGACAGGGCAAGCAGCAGGACGGCAAACAGCTTTGTGTACAGTATGGAATGGAACAGCCCCGCCGTGCGGTCGAAGTTCAGAAGGATTCTGTCCACCACACCGATGTTCACGCCCCACAGCCGGATGACTTCGTAACAGAACCAGTACACGTTCATAACCACTAAAATAATACTCACGGCACGCAGAAAATCCATGATTTTCGCCAATGCCCTCAAATCGTCTTCTTGTTGTGACATACATTGATTTTTTAATTGTTGATACTCCGATTACAAACCCAAGCCCTTGCGCTTTTTCTTCTTTTTGCGCTTCATCGCCCGGATGAAAGCCTTTTCCTCAGCATCTACCGCCGGACCTTCGGGAGTGAGCAAGCCCATTCCGCCCGATACGTCTTCACGGTCGTATGCGGTCTGTCCGTATGCCTTGTCCGCAGCATCCATAGGGATGGATAACGGTATCGGCGGTTGTCCGGCGTATGGCAGGGTGAAGTGTTCCTGCAAGGCATTCGCCGAAAGCTCCTTGCCCATGCGAGAGCCGTTCAGTACACATCCTGTGCGGTGGTCGATAAACGTCGCTCCATAGATACGCCCTTCATCCGTGTAGCGCAGTACGGTGTCGATGCCCTTCTCTTTGAGTTGGGATACAAATTTGTCCTTGTCATAAGTGCCTTGCAGCACGGAAAGAACGGTGCGTTTCGTCATGTCGGCGAGCTTCCTGTCCTTAATCTCTGATTTGGAACGGATAAATTTTCTCTGTACGGCTTCATAACCTGCGGACTTCCCGAAAAGCGAGGACTTGAACGGGTTGCCCACCTTGTTACCCTTGTCGTCCGTGACGGAATAAACCAGCCCGTGATACTCCCGTCCGCGCACGTTGCCTCTCGCTTCCTCCACCGTCATATTATATAAGGAAAGGAGCGCACGGTATTCGCCCATCGTCTGAAAACGGTACTGCCCGTTCAGAGCCTTCACAGTGCCAGCCACCTGCTTCTTCACATCACCTGCCGATGCGTCCACCTTGCTTAGCGGCGTGTCAAGCCGGCGGTTCCTGCGCTCCGCGCCGTGCAGCCCGTATTTCTTCTCCAGCTCACGGGTGATTTGTTTGCTACGATAGTAGTTGTTCTTGTCGCTGATACATTTCCCGTTATCGTCCACCCGCACCGTCACGATGTGCAGGTGGTGGCGGTCGATGTCCTCGTGCTTGAAAACAAGATAAGGCTGGTTGCCGAAACCGAGTTTTTCCAGATACTCGCGGGCTATATCCTGCAATTCCGCATCGGTCAACACATCCTCCGGATGTGGGTTGAGCGAAATATGCACCACCGGCTTCTCCACCTTCATCTGTGGCGGCATGAAGGTGAGAAAACCCTCCATCGCCTTGTTGATGTCCACCTTTCCCGAACCGTCATTGTAGATGCGGTTGGTCGTAAGCAACCGCCCCTGCGCCTCGTTAATCTTCTCCCCGTTATAGGCAATCGCGCCGTACAACGAGTTTCCTACACTGATTTTTGCGACCATTTCGCCTCCATTTCCCTTGAAAGTTCCACAATCCGGCGGCTCAGTTTCACGAGTTCGACGGTGTGTTGCTCTAATTTGTAGAGCAACGCCATCGCCTTTTTCTCTGAAAAATGCAGCCTCAGTTCCTTCACGACTTGGTTGTAATTCGTACCCACGGCGCGGAACTGCGCATGAAAATCCGATAGCTTGGTGTAATAGTCCACCAGCGTCTTGTCCACCTTCAGCACCTTGAACGGCTGTCCGAAGAAGTGCGCTTTGAGGAAAACCGACCGTGCATAGACACCCGATTTTCCGAACATGGCGAGGAAACGATTGTGTTCCTCCTCGTTGAAACGGACGGTGTAACGGTACACCGCCGGATCAAGTTTGGGATTTCTCCCTGCTTTGCTTTTCCTTTTCTCTTTCATATTACTTTGGATTTAGCGGATTGACGGCATAAGCCGCCGCTTCGGATCACAGCACCGCAGTTCTGAAAGGCTTTCCGACTTCGGAGGGAAAGCCCGCCCCCTGCAAGGGCAAGGCGTTTTCCGGGATGCTCAAAATATTTTGAGCGGCTGAAAACATACCTTGCTATGTTCAGGTGAACATAAAAATCCGTCAGGGGACGGATGGGAAGATACCTTTCAGGACTCCGGGCCGCGCACCATCGGCGAACCCTGCTGTCCGGGGGGCAAAGTTACGCCCTTAAAGCTGTATTGGACAGATGCTTGACCCGGTCAATGACTGCCAACCGGCGCAACGTGCTGCCACTTGCCGGAGAAGTGATACAGGTTCCAAAATATACTTGTTTATTTGCAGCATGATTCAAGAAACGAACGATTTGAAAATATGAGAAAAGGAACATTCAAATACCCGGACAATCGCTTCGGCGGATACTTGCCGAAGCGGATACCCGAACCGTCGGAACCCCGGTTATCCGACAATCTGGTGAAGTACAGATTCAATGACTTCATGACGCAGTGTCGTCATTCATCACTTGTTCGCCGCACCGCTTCACCACAGAACCGGATACGCGATGACCCGCCCATGTGTCTGTTCACTGAAGCGGATAATGTAGCAACCAAATCCGCATATAAATAGAAAAAGAAATCTTCAACAATTAAAATAAATGGAACTATGAGTAAGGAAATCTTCGTTGCATTCGCAACACAGAAAGGTGGCATCGGCAAATCCACTGTCACGGCACTTGCCGCCAGCTACCTGCACAACGTGAAAGGCTACAATGTCGCCGTCGTGGACTGCGACGACCCGCAGCACAGCATCCACGGGCTGCGCGAACACGAAATGGGGCTTATCGACAGCAGCACCTACTTCAAGGCTCTCGCTTGCGACCATTTCCGCCGGATGAAAAAGAACGCCTACACCATCGTCAAGAGCAATGCGGTGAACGCCCTCGACGATGCCGAGAGGATGATTGCCACTGAGGACGTGAAACCCGACGTGGTGTTCTTCGACATGCCCGGCACACTCCGTAGTAACGGCGTGATAAAGACGCTCTCGCAGATGGACTACATCTTCACTCCGCTGAGTGCCGACCGCTTTGTTGTGGAGAGTACCCTGAAATTCGTCACAATGTTCCGCGACAGGCTGATGACTACCGGACAGGCGAAAACAAAGGGGCTTTATCTGTTTTGGACGATGGTGGACGGCAGGGAGAGGAACGACCTGTACGGCATCTACGAGGAAGTGATAGCCGAAATGGGCTTTCCGGTACTTTCCACCCGCTTGCCCGACAGCAAGAAGTTCCGCCGTGACCTTTCGGAAGAGCGCAAGAGCGTTTTCCGCTCCACCATCTTCCCGATGGACACGGCACTGCTGAAAGGGAGTGGCATCCGGGAGTTTTCCGAAGAGATAAGCGACATCATCAGACCGCAGTGAGCATGGGCAGCAGGAAAGTGAACACGGAAGGCATCGACGAGGAACTGCTGTTAGCTTCCATCGGGCGGCGCACACAGGACGGGACACTGCGCCCCGCACAGGAAGTACCCGCAGCTGCACCGACCGAAGAGGACACCGCCGCACCGGAACCACCTCCTGTGCAACCAGTAACACGGGAAAAAGCGCAGAGGGAAAGTGGCCGCCGGAAAAGGCAGGATGAGGACTATAACGAGCTGTTCCTGCGCCGCAACGAGATAAAGACCCGCCAGTGTGTCTATATCAGCCGCGATGTCCACGGCAAAATCCTCAGAATCGTGAACGACATCGCCGGAGGTGAAATCTCGGTGGGCGGCTATGTGGATACCGTGCTGCGCCAACATCTGGAACAGCACAAGGAGAGAATCAACGAACTGTACAAGAAACAACGTGAAGATCTGATTTGAAAATGGAAAAAGAAATGACACCGAATGAAAAAAGACCACAGCAAGACTGCGGAGGTATGTTTGCCCAAGTGCAGGCGAGTGTGGAAATCCTGTCGCCTGTCCCGGTAAGCGGCAAATGCTGCGAGAAGGACTATGAACGTCTGTTCATCCGTGACTCGGAAGTAAAGGCACGTGAGGGGAAGATGGCGTATGTGCGCCCGGAGTACCACGAGCGTATCATGTGTATCACCCGTGTAATCGGGCATGACCGGCTTATGCTGTCCGCTTACATCGACCATGTGCTGACGCATCACTTCAACCAGTGCGAGGATGCGATAAAGAGCCTTTATGCCCGAAATTATAATTCAGTATTCTAACCAAAAACGGAAGGATATGAATTACACAATCAGCATGACAGACATTCTGCTGGCGGTATCGGTCGGCTGCAACCTCTGGTTCCTGTTCCTGCTCCTTTACGAGCGCATCATGGACACGCGGATTGTCCGCTTCTTCAAGGGCATTGTCGGATTATGGCGGTCACTGGACGGGAATGAGGCTAAACGCATAGCGGCACACGAGGAAGTCCCTGCGGAAAAGGCGGACATCATCGGCAAGAGCCGTTTCAGGATGGCATCCACCCGGACAACCGCTGCCATACCGACGCAAGAAGCCGCCACTATGGAAAAAGGCATTGAGCTGTCGGAGGAAGAGGCTACTTTTGACGACGGAAAAACGGGAAACGCATCCCGCCCGGCACAAGTTCCGGAGGAAAAACTCGATGAGACCTTCACGAGCATACCGCCGGAGGAACTGGGATACGGGGACGACGAACCGGAAGAGGACGCCTCGGACACGCCACGGGCTTCGGGCAGCAGCTTTGACGAGATTGACGACGCCTGCAAGACCGCCAAGAACCCGGACGCGACACAGGCGGAACGTGAAAAGGCGGCGAAGGTGTTCACCGACATGGAGGGCACGGAGTTGTACGAGAAAATGATGGAAGGCTCTTCGGAGATAGGCATCCGCATCAAGGGGCTTATCGAGATTCGGCTGAAGAAACCTGAAAAGGAGTTCGTCGTGCCGGACAACATCGAGGAGTTCGACATTCGCAACTATGTATGACAACAATAAAAGAAATGAACATGAAAGAATGACATCAACCCACGCGGCGAGGAAACGCAAGGCGCATCCCTATCCGCAACGGACACGCCCACGTCCGTGGAAACAAACGGGCATCCACTAAAACCAAAGTAAAGAAACAAAGTATCAACCGCCCGACAAAGGACCATCCACCCTTTTGACGGCAAAAAACAAGAACAGTTTATGAACAAGAACATCTTGAAAAACAGAAAAGCAATCCTCTCCGCGGCACTTGTCATCGCCGCAACCGCCTCCGCTTTCGCGCAGGGAAACGGCATCGCGGGCATCAACGAAGCCACCTCTATGGTGAGTTCTTATTTCGACCCCGGAACTAAACTGATATACGCCATCGGTGCAGTCGTCGGGCTTATCGGGGGCGTAAAAGTGTACGGCAAGTTTTCATCGGGCGACCCCGACACCAGCAAGACAGCCGCCTCGTGGTTCGGCGCGTGCATCTTCCTGATTGTTGCCGCCACCATCCTGCGCTCATTCTTCCTTTAATAAATAATGTATGGCTGAATACCCAATCAACAAGGGTATCGGCCGTCCGGTAGAGTTCAAGGGCTTGAAGGCACAGTACCTCTTCATCTTCTGCGGAGGTCTGCTGGCTCTCTTCGTCCTGTTCGTCATCCTCTACATGGTCGGTATCGACCAGTGGATATGTATCGGCTTCGGCGCGGCATCGTCCTCCCTCCTTGTATGGCAGACCTTCGCGCTGAACGCCCGGTACGGCGAACACGGGCTGATGAAATTAGGAGCGGCACGGAGCCATCCCCGATACCTTATCAACCGGCGGCGGATACCCCGTCTGTTCAAACGACAACGAAAGGAAGAAAGACAATGAGGAATACATCGAAAATGACAACACTGGAAAACAGGTTCCCACTTTTAGCGGTGGAGCATGGCTGCATCATCTCAAAGGACGCCGACATCACGGTGGCTTTCGAGGTGGAACTGCCGGAACTTTACACCGTGACGGGTGCGGAGTACGAGGCGATACACAGTTGCTGGTGCAAGGCTATCAAGGTGCTGCCGGACTACTCCGTCGTCCACAAACAGGACTGGTTCATCAAGGAACGCTACAAACCGGAGCTTCAGAAGGACGACATGAGCTTTTTAAGCCGCTCTTTCGAGCGTCACTTCAACGAGCGTCCGTACCTGAAACACACCTGCTACCTCTACCTGACCAAGACAACAAAGGAGCGTAACCGGATGCAGAGCAATTTCAGCACGCTGTGCCGGGGACATATCATCCCGAAGGAGCTGGACAGGGAAACCACGACCAAGTTCTTGGAAGCCTGCGAACAGTTCGAGCGCATCATGAACGACAGCGGGCTTGTCAGGCTGCGCCGCCTCTCCACCGATGAGATTGTGGGTACTGAGGGAAATACGGGACTTATTGAACGCTACTTCTCGCTCATGTCGGAAGGTGACACCACCTTGCAGGACATCGAGCTTTCGGCAAGGGAGATGCGCATCGGCGACAACCGCCTGTGTCTGCACACCCTCTCCGACGCGGAAGACCTGCCGGGCAAGGTGGCTACCGACACCCGTTACGAGAAGCTCTCCACCGACCGGAGTGACTGCCGACTGTCATTCGCCTCCCCGGTGGGGCTTCTGCTCTCCTGCAACCATATCTACAACCAGTATGTGCTGATAGACAACAGTGAGGAAACCTTGCATAAGTTCGAGAAGTCCGCCCGTAACATGCAGTCGCTATCTCGCTATTCAAGGAGCAACAGCATCAACCGCGAGTGGATAGACCAATACCTGAACGAAGCCCATTCCTACGGACTGACCTCGGTACGGGCACACTTCAACGTCATGGCGTGGAGCGACGATGCGGAGGAACTGAAGCATATCAAGAACGACGTGGGCAGCCAGTTGGCAAGCATGGAATGCGTGCCGCGCCACAACACCATCGACTGCCCGACACTCTACTGGGCGGCGATACCCGGCAATGCGGCGGACTTCCCGGCGGAAGAGAGTTTCCACACCTTCATCGAACAGGCGGTGTGCCTGTTCACAGAGGAAACCAACTACCGCAACTCGCTCTCGCCCTTCGGCATCAAGATGGTGGACAGGCTCACGGGAAAACCGCTGCACCTTGACATCTCCGACCTGCCCATGAAGCGGGGTATCACGACCAACCGCAACAAGTTCGTGCTGGGTCCTTCGGGCAGCGGCAAGTCTTTCTTCATGAACCACCTCGTGCGCCAATATTATGAGCAAGGCGCACATGTGGTATTGGTGGACACGGGAAACTCCTATCAGGGCTTGTGCGGCATGATCCGACGCAAGACAGGCGGAGCGGACGGCGTGTATTTCACCTACACGGAAGAGAAGCCCATATCGTTCAACCCGTTCTACACCGACGATTACATCTTCGACGTGGAGAAGAAGGACAGCATCAAGACCCTGCTGCTGACGCTCTGGAAGTCGGAGGACGACAAGGTGACAAAGACGGAGAGCGGCGAGCTGGGCAGTGCCGTGAGTGCCTATATTGAGCGCATCCAATCCGACCGTAGCATCGTGCCGTCGTTCAACACCTTCTACGAGTATATGCGTGACGACTACCGCAAGGAACTGGCACAGCGTGACATCAAGGTGGAGAAGTCCGACTTCAACATCGACAACATGCTCACCACCATGCGGCAGTATTACCGGGGCGGACGCTACGACTTCCTGCTCAACTCCACGGAGAACATCGACCTGCTCGGCAAGCGGTTCATTGTCTTCGAGATAGATTCGATTAAGGAAAACCGCGAACTGTTCCCCGTCGTGACCATCATCATCATGGAAGCCTTCATCAACAAGATGCGGCGACTAAAAGGGGTACGGAAACAGCTTATTGTGGAAGAGGCTTGGAAGGCTCTCTCTTCAGCGAACATGGCTGAATATCTGCGCTATATGTACAAGACGGTCAGAAAATATTACGGCGAGGCAATCGTGGTGACGCAGGAGGTGGACGACATCATTTCCTCTCCCGTGGTCAAGGAGAGCATCATCAACAACTCCGACTGCAAGATACTTCTCGACCAGCGCAAGTACATGAACAAGTTCGACCAGATACAGGCGTTGCTCGGACTGACGGAAAAGGAGAAAGGGCAGATACTCTCCATCAACATGGCGAACAACCCTTCACGGCTCTACAAGGAGGTGTGGATAGGCTTGGGTGGCACACAATCGGCGGTCTATGCCACCGAGGTCAGTGCAGAAGAATATCTGGCGTACACCACCGAGGAAACGGAGAAAGTGGAGGTTTACCGTCTGGCGGAGAAGTTGGGCGGCGACATCGAAGCCGCCATCCGGCAACTTGCCGAGAAGCGGAGAACCAAAAGTTAATCATTTAATCATCAGCTAAAAACAAGAAATGCGTATGAATTTATCAAAAGTTAAAATGCTGCAAGTCAGCAAGTGCCTGATCGGATTGGCGGTCATGATGCTGCAATCCTGCGATGTGGTCGATAACCGCCGTGATATGCTGTGCGGGAACTGGGAGAGCGTGGAGGGGAAGCCCGATGTGCTTATCTACAAGGAGGGCGAAGCCTACAAGGTGACGGTGTTCCGCCGGAGCGGTCTGCGCCGCAAGCTGAAACCGGAAACCTATCTCTTGCAGGAGGAAAACGACAACCTGTTCATGAACACCGGCTTCCGCATCGACGTGTCCTACAACGAGGCAACGGACGTGCTGACCTTCTCGCCGGGCGGCGACTATGTGCGGGTGAAACCGCAGCCGGGACACCCGACAGAAGAATAACAACCACTAAAATCCAAAGTAACATGAGAACAAGAATAACAATGATTATCTGCCTGTGCCTGCTTTTCGCAGGCAGGGCAAGCGCACAGTGGGTCGTAAGCGATCCGGGCAATCTGGCGCAGGGTATCATCAATGCCTCCAAAAACATCATCCATACCTCCAAGACTGCCACGAACATGGTGAGCAACTTTCAGGAAACGGTGAAAATCTATCAGCAGGGCAAAAAGTATTACGATGCCCTCAAATCGGTGAACAATCTCGTCAAGGACGCCCGCAAGGTGCAGCAGACCATCCTGATGGTAGGCGACATCACCGACATTTATGTAAACAGTTTCCAAAGGATGCTCCGTGATGGAAATTTCAGACCAGAAGAGCTGTCGGCAATCGCTTTCGGTTACACGAAACTGCTGGAAGAGAGCAACGAAGTATTGACGGAACTGAAGAATGTGGTGAACATCACCACGCTCTCCATGACCGACAAGGAGCGCATGGACGTGGTGGAACGCTGCTACTCCAAAATGAAGCGTTACCGCAACCTTGTGAGCTATTACACCAACAAGAACATCTCCGTGAGTTATCTGCGTGCGAAGAAAAAGAACGACCTCGACCGCATCATGGGGCTGTACGGGAACATGAACGAAAGATACTGGTAAGCCTATGGAGTTCGATAACCTTCATCAGATTTTACGCTCACTTTATGAGCAGATGATGCCGCTATGTGGGGACATGGCGGGTGTGGCGAAAGGCATCGCCGGGCTGGGTGCGCTGTTCTACGTCGCCTACCGGGTATGGCAGTCGCTGGCGAGAGCCGAACCGATAGACGTATTCCCGATGCTCCGTCCTTTTGCCATCGGTCTGTGCATCATGTTCTTCCCGACTGTGGTGCTGGGCACGATAAACAGCATCCTCTCACCCGTCGTACAGGGCACGGCAAAGATGCTGGAGGCGGAAACGCTGGACATGAACCGATACCGGGAGCAGAAGGACAAGCTGGAATACGAGGCGATGGTACGCAACCCCGAAACCGCCTACCTCGTGTCCAACGAGGAATTTGACAAGCAACTGGAGGAACTCGGCTGGTCGCCCTCCGACATGGTGACGATGGCGGGAATGTATATCGACCGGGGAATGTACAACATGAAGAAGAGTATCCGCGACTTCTTCCGCGAGATACTGGAACTGCTGTTCCAAGCCGCCGCCCTCGTGATAGACACCGTCCGCACCTTCTTTCTCGTGGTGCTGGCGATACTCGGTCCGATAGCCTTCGCCCTGTCGGTATGGGACGGTTTCCAAAGCACGCTCACGCAGTGGATATGCCGCTACATACAGGTCTATCTGTGGCTTCCGGTGTCGGACATGTTCAGCACCATACTGGCGAAGATACAGGTGCTGATGCTGCAAAGCGACATCGAGCGGATGCAGGCAGACCCGAACTTCTCGCTGGATTCGAGCGACGGGGTGTATATCGTGTTCCTCTGCATCGGCATCATCGGATACTTCACCATTCCCACCGTTGCCGGCTGGATTATCCAAGCCGGAGGCATGGGCGGTTACGGTCGCAACGTGAACCAGATGGCGGGACGAGCCGGAAGCATGGCGGGCAGCGTGGCGGGTGCAGCCGCAGGAAACGTGGTCGGACGTGCCGGGAAACTGCTGAAATAATCAACTGACAATTAAAAACGAATAAACAACAATGGAATTTAAGTCACTTAAAAACATCGAATCATCGTTCAGGCAGATACGCCTGTTCGGTATCGTCTTCCTCTCGCTGTGCACCGTGGTGACGGTGTGGAGCGTGTGGAACTCCTACCGTTTCGCGGAGAAGCAACGGGAGAAAATCTATGTGTTGGACAACGGCAAGTCGCTGATGCTTGCGCTGTCGCAGGATCTGTCGCAGAACCGTCCAGCGGAGGCACGGGAGCATGTGCGCCGCTTCCACGAGCTTTTCTTCACGCTGTCACCTGAAAAAAGCGCGATTGAACACAACGTAAAACGTGCCTTGCTGCTGGCAGACAAGAGCGTGTACCACTATTATTCGGACTTCGCCGAGAAGGGGTACTACAACCGCATCATCGCCGGAAACATCAACCAAGTGTTGAAGGTGGACAGCGTGGTGTGTGACTTCAACGCCTATCCCTACCGAGCCGTGACCTACGCCACGCAGAAAATCATCCGGCAAAGCAACGTCACCGAGCGCAGCCTCGTGACCACCTGCCGCCTGCTGAACGCATCACGGTCGGACGACAATCCCAACGGCTTCACCATCGAGGGTTTCACCATCATCGAGAATAAGGATTTACAGACTATCAAACGGTAACGGATTATGAAACGGAAAGTAAAAAGTATCAGAAAAACAATGTGGGGCGTGTACTGGAAGCTCCACGACAAACGGAAACGGCTGGTGGCAAGGCTCAAAGGGTATCTGGACGGTTTGCCGCCGGAAACACGCCGCCGCATCGTACTGGGGATGCTCGCCGCCTTCGCGGTGCTTGCCCTCTACACCTTCGGCAGAGCCGTCTATGACATCGGCAGGAACGACGGCTTACGCATGGAAACGGGACACGCCGGACGGGTGGAACTGCCGACCCCGGTGGAAACTGACAATCACTTAACACCTTATTTATATGGAACAGACGAAGAATGAACCGACGAAAGAGAACAAAGCCGCTCCCGACACGGGAAAGCCGAAAAAGGGGCGCGAACCGCTGACCGAGGCGCAGCGGCTGAAACGGCAGAAGATGATAGTCCTGCCCGCTATGGTGCTGGTGTTCATCGGGGCGATGTGGCTGATATTCGCCCCGTCCTCCGGCAAGGAGCAACAGCCGGGAACAGACGGATACAACACCGAGATGCCCGACGCGGACAAGGCGAACCGGCAGATTATCGGCGACAAGTTGAAAGCCTACGAGCATGGGGAGATGGAAGAGCGTCTGGAGAGCCGCAACCGTGCCATCGGGCAGCTGGGCGACATGTTCGACCGCGAGATAGCTGGAACGGAGGACGGGACGGACTTCGACCTCGCCAATCCGGGCGGCAAAGAGGAAAAGGCACAGCCCGCCACGCCGCAGACCATCCAATCCTCCGCAGCCGCCTACCGTGACCTGAACGCCACCCTCGGCAACTTCTACGAACAGCCGAAGAACGACAATGCCGAGATGGATGAGCTGTTGGAGCGCATCGCCTCGCTGGAGTCGGAACTGGAAAGCGAGAAGGGCAGGACTTCATCTATGGACGAACAGGTGGCACTTATGGAGAAGTCCTATGAGCTGGCGGCAAAGTACATGGGCGGTCAGAACGGAGGAAAGCCGGAACAGGCGGCAGAGCCTTCCACCGTGCAGAAGGGAAAGAAGAACACGGCGACACCCGTAAGGCAAGTGACCCGCCAAGTCGTTTCCTCCCTTGCACAGCCCATGAGCAACGCGGAGTTTGTCGCCACCTTCTCGCAGGAGCGCAACCGGGGGTTCAACACGGCTGTCGGCACTACAGAGGTATCGGACCGGAATACCATCCCGGCATGTGTGCATGGTGCGCAGAGCGTGACGGACGGACAGACGGTAAGGTTGCGCCTGCTGGAGCCTATGGCGGTGGCGGGCAGAACAATCCCACGCAATGCAGTGGTGGTCGGCACGGGCAAGATACAGGGTGAGCGGCTCGACATCGAGGTCACCTCGCTGGAATACGATGGCACGATTATCCCGGTGGAGCTTGCGGTCTATGACACGGACGGACAGCCCGGTATCTTCATCCCGAACTCGATGGAGATGAACGCCGTCAGGGAGGTCGCCGCCAACATGGGCGGCTCGTTAGGGAGCAGCATCAACATCTCCACCAATGCCGGGGCGCAGCTCGCCTCCGATTTGGGCAAGGGGCTGATACAAGGCACGAGCCAGTACATCGCCAAGAAGATGCGAACCGTAAAGGTGCATCTGAAAGCCGGGTACAGGGTCATGCTCTATCAGGAAAAGGACTGAAAACAACAATCAATCAAAAAAACATTTACCACTAAAATCCAAAAGTAATGAGAAAAGTAATCATCATGTTTGCCCTCGCTATGGGCATCGCAACTGCCAACGCGCAGGAGAATGTAACCGTTGAAACGACCAAAGGAAGTGAACAGCCGACCTTGACGAAGGAGGTCTATCCGCAGAAGGAGGCGGACGGCGACCTGTATCACGGTCTGTCGCGCAAGCTGACCTTCGACCGCATGATACCGCCGCACGGACTGGAAGTGACCTATGACAAGACCGTCCACGTCATTTTTCCGGCGGAGGTGCGCTATGTCGATTTAGGCTCGCCCGACCTGATTGCCGGGAAAGCCGACGGAGCGGAGAACGTCATCCGCGTGAAGGCTACCGTGAGAAATTTTCCCAACGAAACGAATATGTCCGTCATCACGGAGGACGGCAGTTTCTACACCTTCAACGTGAAGTACGCCGCCGAACCGCTGTTACTCAACGTGGAGATGTGCGATTTCATCCATGACGGCAGTACGGTGAACCGCCCGAACAATGCGCAGGAAATCTATCTGAAAGAGCTGGGCAGCGAAAGCCCGATGCTGGTGCGCCTTATCATGAAGTCCATCCACAAACAGAACAAGCGCGAGGTGAAGCATATCGGCTGCAAGCGTTTCGGCATCCAATACCTGTTGAAAGGCATCTACACGCACAACGGCTTACTCTACTTCCACACGGAGATAAAGAACCAGAGCAACGTGCCTTTCGATGTGGACTACATCACTTGGAAAATCGTGGACAAGAAGGTGGCGAAACGTACCGCCGTGCAGGAGCAGATCATTCTGCCGCTCCGTGCGCAGAACTACGCCACTCTCGTGCCGGGCAAAAAAAGTGAGCGCACGGTCTTCACGATGGCGAAGTTCACCATCCCCGACGACAAGTGCCTCGTGGTGGAGCTGAACGAGAAGAACGGCGGCCGTCACCAGTCCTTCGTGATTGAGAACGAGGATTTGGTACGAGCCAGCACCATTAACGAACTTCAAGTGCGCTGACCATGAGAAAATACATCGCAATAATCATCGCGTCGCTTGCCCTTTTCACGGGGCAGGCGCACGCCCAGCGGTGTCTGCCGAAGATGCATGGCATCGAGGTAAGGGCGGACATGGCGGACGGTTTCAATCCCGGTGGCAAGGACGGCGGCTACAGTTTCGGGGCGTCTCTTTCCACCTACACGAAGAGGGGAAACAAGTGGGTGTTCGGTGGCGAATACCTCCTGAAAAACAATCCTTACAAGAACACCAAGATACCCGTGGCGCAGTTCACGGCGGAGGGCGGCTATTACTTCAAGATACTGTCGGACGCTCGAAAAATCGTGTTCGTCTATGCCGGGGCTTCGGCTCTTGCCGGATATGAGTCGGTGAACTGGGGAACGAAGGTGCTGCATGACGGTTCTACGCTGCACGACCGGGACGCCTTCATCTACGGCGGCGCGCTGACGCTCGATGTGGAATGCTACGTGGCAGACCGTATAGCCCTGCTTGCCAATCTGCGGGAGCGTTGCCTTTGGGGTGGCGACACGCGGAAGTTTCACACGCAGTTCGGGGTCGGTATCAAGTTCATCATCAACTGACACGGGCATGGAAAGGACGGAAATAGATGCTGTCAGAAGGATGCCGCTTACGGATTTTCTCGCACGGCTGGGGCATGAGCCTGTTAGAAGGAGCAGTAACGAGCTGTGGTATCTTGCCCCGTACAGGGGCGAGCGCACACCCTCTTTCCGTGTGAACGTGGCGAAACAGCTCTGGTACGACTTCGGTTTGGGCAAGGGCGGCGACATCTTCACGCTTGCCGGGGAGTTTCTGCAAAGCGATGACTTCATGAAGCAAGCGAAGTTCATAGCGGAAGCCGCCAATATGACGGTTGCCGGATGGGAAAAGCCCGCCTATCTCCCGAAGCCGACCGAACCCGTCTTTGAGGATGTGGAGGTCGCTCCGTTACTTCGCTCACCGTTGACGGACTATCTGGCGGAACGTGGCATACCCATCGCCATCACATCCCGTCACTGTTGCCGTCTGAACTACAGTGTGCGTGGAAAACGGTATTTTGCTGTCGGTTTCCTGAATATGGCAGGTGGATATGAAGTCCGAAGCCGATTTTTCAAGGGGTGCATCCCGCCAAAAGATGTGTCTTTGGCAAGGACGAAGGAAATCCCGGCTGACGAGTGCCTCGTGTTTGAGGGCTTCATGGACTTTCTCTCCGCTGTGACGCTTGGCGTAACCGGTAACGCTGACTGCCTTGTTCTGAACTCTGTCGCCAACGTGGAGAAGGCGGCGGAATTGCTGGACGGCTACGGGCGCATCGGATGCTTCCTTGACCGTGACGAAGCCGGACGGCGGACGCTTGACGCTCTTGCCAAACGGTATGGGGCGCGTGTCGCCGACCGTTCCTCCCTCTATGACGGTTGCAAGGACTTGAATGAGTACCTGCAACGGACAACGAAAAAACAGAAAAACAATCATCTAAAAATCGAAGAACAATGAACATACTGAACAACAGAAACAAGAGTACAAACATCTTTAAGGTGGTGGCGTTATGCCTGATAGCCGCTGTGTCATTCACCCTCGTGTCGTGCGATGACGACATGGACATCCAACAGTCCTATCCCTTCACGGTGGAGGTCATGCCCGTGCCGAACAAGGTGACAAAGGGGCAGACGGTGGAAATCCGCTGTGAACTGAAAAAGGAGGGCGACTTCGCTAACACGCTTTATACCATCCGCTATTTTCAGTTTGAGGGAGAAGGAAAGTTGAAAATGGATAACGGCATCACCTTCCTGCCCAACGACCGCTACCTGCTGGAGAACGAAAAGTTCCGCCTGTACTACACGGCGGAGGGCGAAGAGGCGCACAACTTTATTGTGGTGGTGGAGGACAACTTCGGCAACTCCTTCGAGCTGGAATTTGACTTCAACAACCGGAATGTAAAGGATGACGGTTTGACCATCGTTCCCATCGGCAACTTCAGCCCCTTGCTGAAATGATGCGTGTATTCATGGTAATGCTCTGTTCGCTTATGGCGGTCTGTTCCGTGTCCGCACGGATCAGCCGCCGAGAGGGAATGGACGGGCAGGCGGCAATCTACCGTTTGCCACTTTTCGAGAGGGCGGTGTGCTGCACGAAATATTTTGAGGGCTGGCACTCGGAAAAACACCACCCATACGTGGGTTGGGGTCACAAAATTCTGCCGGACGAAAGATATTCGGCACGAACCATGACGAAGCGGCAGGCGGACGTGCTTCTGCGGAAAGACTTGCGGAAGTTCTGCGCGATGTTCCGGCAGTTCGGGAAAGACAGCCTTTTACTCGCCACGCTTGCCTACAACGTGGGTCCATACCGGCTTTTGGGTAGCAAGACAATCCCCAAAAGCACCTTGATAAAGAAGTTGGAGGCTGGCGACAGGAACATCTACCATGAATATATTGCTTTTTGCAGTTACAAGGGAAAACGCCATGCCATGCTGCTCACACGGAGAAAGGTGGAGTTTGCGCTGCTGTATATCCCGTGATTGATGCAAAATTCGTAAAAAAAATAATTACCTCTGTTTTATAATTCAAGAGCAGGGGTAATTATGTATCACCTCAATATTACTTTAGTTGTATTATTTTATGATAACATTTTGTCATTCAGTATAAAATGCCTAATTTTGCGTCCAAAGACAGAACAATTATGAATAATAAATTAAATATAAAAATAGAACAATTAAAGAACATCAATAATATTGAGTTAAATCTACCAATAGAAACAGGACTTTATGCTATAACTGGAGCTAATGGAACAGGCAAAAGTACTATCATGACAGTCATTTCTAAGGTTGTACGTAACTCTGCATTCAATGTTTTTCAACCTCATGATTATTCATCTAATAGTAAAATCACAATATCCTATGATGGAAAAGAAAATTCTTGGACAAAAGCCAGTAGAGGATGGAGTTGTAGTTCAACTGATATAATATCTCTAAAAGGTTTTTATGAAGGTAGCATAATACATGGAATGCGTTTTATAGATGCAAATTATGATACATTACTAAAAGCTGAAAGAGTTAATAATACAATTTTAACTGATGCAGATTCGTTTGTTTCGCGCAATTTAAGTTATATTTTGCATGGAAATTATGATTTCTATACAAATCTTAAACGCATTAAAAATAGAACATTAGCACAACTTAAAGCGTTCAAAGGAATTCCATATTTCATTGAAGGAACTAATGGAATAGTTAATCAGTTTTGTATGAGTGCAGGAGAAAATATGTTGATTAGCTTATTGCATATGTTGAATGTTGTCATTGTTCGCCCTGCAAAGTCTGAAGATGTACGGCTTATATTGATAGATGAAATTGAATTAGCATTGCATCCATCTGCAATCATGAGGTTAGTTGATTTTTTGCAAAAATTGGCTACAGAGTATAATCTTGCTATATATTTTTCAAGTCATTCAATAGAATTACTTAGGAAAATAAAGCCTTCAAATATTTTTCATTTACAAAAGGAGTTGGATAATATCGCTATTGTAAATCCATGTTATCCATCATATGCAACACGAGATATTTATCAACATTCGGGATACGATTTTCTTATTTTAGTAGAGGATGTGTTGGCTAAATATATATTGGAGAATATAATTGATGAAAATGCCTTGTATAAAAGTAAATTGATTAATATTCTACCAAGTGGTGGTTGGGAGAATGTGTTAAAAATGCAAGATGATATTTGTAAGTCAAATTTAGCAGGGGTTGGAACAAAAGTATTAAGTGTTCTTGATGGTGATGTAAAACCGGATTTTGAACAACTATATAAGCAAAAGGGATTATATACTAATTTAACAATAAATTTTCTGCCAATACATAGTTTGGAAAAATACCTACATGAAAAAATTATTGTAAATAAAGATGCTGATTTTTTCAAGGAAATAGGTGACCGTTTTTTCAAAGTTAAATCACTAAAAGAAGTGGTGGATAGTTTAATCAAAAAGAATGACGACAAGGCGTTTTATAATTACCTCATTAAAAACTTAAAAGAACAAGGAATAGAAGAAAATGTATTTGTTCAAAAAGTTTGTGAAATGATATATCGAAAGGAAGATATGTCTAAACTACTAACATTCTTACAAAAAACATTTCAAAATTAAAATACTTAATGATTATTTCGGAAAAATCCGATGAAGCCGCCAACTTCATTGGATTTTCCGCTTTTCATACATTCGGGATTGTTCCCGTGTCTATCACGCCACCGTCCCTGCAATGCTCAATGCTACCGGGCGTAAACCCCATGCTCCCAATTGCGATGTGGCTAATATAGTCCGCATACTCCTGACCTTGAAAATTCCTTCCCGTAAGGTTTCTGAAAATCATCTTTATGCTTATGCCGTCGTTGCTGTGCAAGATGATTTTTCCGTTCTGTCTGATTGCTTCCATGATTAAAACTTGTTTTTGTAAATTGTATCACAGATTGGAACTTGGGCTTTTTGCTACTTTTGTGCCGCCCACTGCTCACTGACAAAAGTAGCGGGCGGCGATTTTACCGCCCGTTCCTCTTCTTAAAAGCGTGTGTAAAGTCCCGTCACCATCGTGAACATTTCCTCCAGCATATCAAAATAGATACCCTCGTGTACGGCAATGTCCTTCGTCCTGCACTCGAATGTCTTTTTGCTGAATGTCCTGCGGTAGAAGCGCATATTGTAGAGATCTGCCCCCGCATCATAGATGATGTCAAGGCGGTTGGCACTTGTCTTGTTCCTTGCAAGGCTCATCCGTAAGCCGTTGCCCATATTGATGTAATCTCGGCTACCTGTCATGGCGGTAAAGCGTTTTCCACCTATCTGCTGTAATATCGTCTGTGCTATCATATTCGTTGTTTTTAGGGTTTTAAGTGCTGGCGGTGCGGACACCGCCAACTTGTTCAAAATTCTCGCATCTCGGCAATGG
The DNA here is from genome assembly GCF_003603515.1 of Bacteroides sp. AM32-11AC. Taxonomy (NCBI): domain Bacteria; kingdom Pseudomonadati; phylum Bacteroidota; class Bacteroidia; order Bacteroidales; family Bacteroidaceae; genus Bacteroides; species Bacteroides sp. AM32-11AC. The sequence continues at coordinate 189,190 of NZ_QTNH01000006.1, forward strand.
GTGTCTGCCGTTGCAGCCACTCCTTCACACACTCCATATTGTACTCGCTCGTGATGACTGCCGTATGGCTGTCGGTGGCGGTGAAACGTGTGCTTTCGTAATCATCTATCCACCCTTTGAGGGTGTCCGTTCCCCACGCTTGGGCATCGTCAAAGATACCGTCCAATGCCGCGATAGGTTCGCTGAATTTGACTATCAGCGTTTGATAGGTCGTGTTCATCGGTTGCCCTCCTTTCCCTGCTTTGCGTTCAGCCACTTGTTCCTTGCGGTTCGGCACTCGTCCAATGTGGGTTTGACACAAGTGAACAGTTCTCCGTCCGTATGGCGGTAGTCGTACTGCACAAGTGTCCGCTTGCGTCTGCCGATACCCGATTGGAAACGCTCATATTTCTCCGTCCCTGCTTCCGTACAGGTGCTTACTCCGTTGATGGTCATTCGTGTTGCCATAATGTTGCTTTTTAGATGATTAAAAATGTACTGACAGAACTCTGTTCTTCATCACTATTTCGGGGTTGCTCGTGTAGCGTTGGTGCAGGTAGAAATGGTGAGAGCCGAAGCCGTAAAGGAAAAACTTGTCAAGTTCGTGCTTCTCGGCAAACTCCTTTACGCTCTTTCTTAATCCCTCCTCACTTGTTGAGAGAGTGAGGAGATTTACAAATTCAAGGAACAAGGTGGGGATTTTATCGTCCCACACACAAATCATGCTTTCGATTCTTACTTCCATATCAATGTTGTTTTAGGGTTTATGCTATGCCGCTTTCATCCGCTCACGGATAAGGTTGGCGTTCTTGTTCACAAGGTCTATGATGCGCTCGTGGTATTCGGTGTCTTGGTTGTACTTGCCGTGGCACTGCACCACCTTGAGTGTCCGCAAATCCACCTCTACGGTTTCAATTATCTCACCGCCAATCCTTGCCGAGAGTATGAGGGTGTCGGCTTTCTTGTAGTATTCACTGCCGAACACGCAGATGTTCTGTGCCTTGCCCTCGCTGTAATACTCGTCTATGCTTTCAAGTACCTTGACGATTATTTCCTCGTCAGTGATTACCAATCCGAAGAATTTGGATTTGTTGGCAATGAAATCCTCCGCATCTTTTTCCCTTTGCAGTTGCCGCTGTTGTTCACGCTCACGCCTTTCAATCTCCCAGCGGCGGCGTTGTTCGGCCCGTTCCTTCTCGTGTATGGCTTCAATCTTTCGAGTTGCGTTGTCGTGTGCCGCCATGAAATCTTCGGGGCAGATGTTCTTCGGGTTGCGGAGGTCTTGACCGAGTTTGTTGAGCATACGCAGATAGTCGCACCACATGGAGAAGTTGTCTATCCGATACTTGTGACGCTTGGCAATCAGATATGATGCCCAGCATTCATCGGCAGTACGGGCATTGAAAAGAAAGTGTTTCATGACCTCAATCTCATCGCCTTTCATAAGGGTTTCAATTCTTGGGTCTGAAAGCAAGGCTTTGAAAAGACGCACGGGGGAAATGCCGTGGAAATCGCCCTTGAAGCCGTTGCGTCTGAGTTGGGGTAATACCCTCATCTTAGGATATGCACAGCTTCTTGCCACAACATCATCGTATAGGCTGTTGTGCGGTCTTATCTCCATCGCGCTGCACAATGCCCATACATCGCAGTAATAGAATGTGAAGCCACGGAGCAACGCCATGTCCGTAACCTTACCGTCGGGTGAAATCCAACGCTGCACAACCTCGTGGCAATAGAAGTGCATCGGCTCGCCTTTCCTGCTCTCGCATCTGACCTGCGCCACACGGATTACCTGATAGCCTTTGCAGGTGGTTATCACGCTGAAATACTGCGTTTCCTTGTAGATACGTTTGCGTGTGTCCTGCACTTTGAGTTTGGCATAGCATTTGGGGCAGGTACAGCCTTCAAGGGTGTCGCACAGTACGCTGTTGCTGTACCACTCGTGACCGCAGTCGGAGCAGGTAATGTTCCCTTTCTTGGTGCGGTAGCCGATATGTTCAATACAGTGGCGGTATGCCCAATCTATTTGTGTCGCTGATATGGGGCGAAGGTTGGCTGAAAGTCTTGCCACCTTTTTCTGTATCTTGGTCTTCGGTTTCATAAGCCTAAATCAAATAATGAGGGTTGGGATTGGGTTACTTTTCTCGCTGGCGGTCTGTTGCGGTTTTGCAACTTGCGGAGTTCCTCCTCTTGGTATCTGCGAGCTGCGTTCTGACGTGCCTCCGCCTTTTCCTCTTCCGTGAGTTCCACAACATGGTTCACCACCACTTGGCAGTTCATAGGTTTGCCCACCTCTATCTCGTTTTCCTCATAGTAGTGGATGGCTTGCCCGAATATCTCTCCGTCCGTGAAGCCGCTGCAACCGCTTTTCTGCACATAGTTCAGAATGTGGGTCACGCACTCGTCTATGTTTTTGGCAGGGTTGCGGTACTTCTTCGCAAAGAGCGTATCTTCCTCCGCCCGCTGTTCCAGATACATTTGTATCGTTCTTTTGAAATGGTCTGTTCCTTTCATATCGCTGTCGTTTTTAGATTGTCTGTTTAAGTCTCTCTCTCCAATAGGTCGGCTCTACCTCGCTGAGAAGGAAGTCCATGAAGTCCCTCCGTGTGTCCTTGTTCAGTTCGTGGTACAATCTTCGGAAAGTTTCAAAATTACCGTTGATGTACGTTTCCACCATATACACGAAGATGTTGTCCACCTCGTAATATCTGCACTGCTGCGCTACCGTCTTGCTGTTTCTCTTTGCCATGTCGGTAAGGGTTAAAGGGTGAATAACCAAAGGATGAAGCCGAAGTAGGCAATGGTGGAAAGGATAGCCACGATTACACCTATCGCCACTCGGAACACTCCGTTTATAATCTCTCTGATGATGTCCCAAAGGATGCCGAACACCCCGAAGGCGGTGCGCATCATCAAGCCGCATATCGCCAACCCGATGTATTGCGCCACTTGTCTGAAATTTGCCGTTGCCGTCATATCTTCGCTGTTTTTGATTTTTTTGTTTTTTATGCGGATTCAAGAGCTGAGGGAGTTGAGTTTCAAACTATCTTATCTGCCTCTCGTTTATCCGACATTTTTTTTATGCGTCTTTCTGTCGCATCGGTCGTTTTCGTTTCGGGTGCTTGAAAAGGTAGGGATTAGGGAATGCAAGGTTTTTCGGGGAAATACTACCCGAAGGGCTGGAGATTTCCGCAGAAAACAGGAGGCTTGACCTTGCTTTCCCGTCCAATCCCGGAATTACCTTTGCGCCCTGAACGAAAATGACTGACTGATGCGGCTCACTGAAAGGCGCAAAATGGAGGTAAACGAAACCAGAGGCAGATTGGGTAGAAAAAACTTCAGGGGAAAATCCGTAAAAAAGGAATCACCAAAAGGAAAAAGACATCACCGGAAGCGTGAAAAGGGCAAACCACAACAAAGGGAGTATGATTGTTTTCCGATCCGACGGGACTTGTCCAGCCGGGTGGCAACAATCATTCTTCCCGGATTGCCCGCTGTGTGTGGCCGCTTGTTTCATTTATGGGGCAGGCTGACACTCTCTGCATTCACTTTCCGCTTCCGGCACAAAAAACAGCTAAAAAAGAAAAATCATCTGGTAGCCCGTAAAAGCACCTCTTGGCATAGACGCAAAAGAAAGGGGCATTGCTTCATCAGTCTAAACATCGTTTAGGCGTGAGGCAATGCCCTTTTCTCTGGCTATGCGGTAGTCGGCACACGTTTGTTCTAAACTCGTTTTGGGCAATGGTGTTCCGACGAACAATACCGCTTTTACGGAAAAACTAATGAATGAGGTGATAAAAAATCCGGGAGTTTATATCAAAATCTCGGATAAAATAGCTACTTTTGCATACAAAGAGTTCTTTGAAGGTTACGCGACGCGCAGAAGGATAATGCAGTAGATAACTAACTAAATCGTAACCTATTACTATCAAGAGCAATTAACCTACGCTCATTTTCAATAAATTACACTCTTTTCGTAACTTCAGGTTGCAAAGATACAAGGTTTCTTTGAAAAATGGAGAAATAGGAGCATTTTACATCAATTAACTCCCACATGCTTGTTTCTTTACGAAACATTCGTAATTTCGCAAAAAACAATTCATATGAGACACATCCATTTCATCTTAGCAGGCTTCCTACTGTGTATCTGCTGTACCCTGCAAGCCAAAAACCGAGTGATTGACCAACCACCGTTTATCGTAAGAAACACGACTTCCATCGAAGTGAGTAAAGTAGTCATCAGTGACACGGCAACCGTGCTCCATATCTATGCTAAGTACCGTCCCAAGAACTGGATACAGATTGCACCCGACAGCTACTTGACAGACAATAACGGAGAAACCTACCAACTGCGTTCCGGCATAGGCATCACACCAGGCAAGGAATTCTGGATGCCCGAATCGGGCGAAGCGGAATTCCAACTGGTCTTTCCTCCCCTATCCGACAATGCTACCTCCTTCGACTTCACCGAAGGCGAAAAGGTGGAAAACGGATTCAGCATCTGGGGAATACAACTGAAAAGCAAGAAACTGCCGGAACTGGCACTTCCCCAGAACGCCGTAGTGCACAAAGCCGACCCTAATGCCGAACTTCCCGAACCGGCCATCCAATACGGAAAAGCCATGCTGAAAGGAAAACTCCTGGATTCACGCCCCAATATGGGAATGCCAATCAGTATTGCCGTGTGGGAGAATATCAAAGGAGACATCACGGACATACCACTCGACATCCAGCCTGACGGCAGTTTCACCAAAGAAGTAACGTTGCCCGGCACTACCCCATGTACCATGTATCTGGGCAGAGAACATATGCTCCAATTCTTCATGGAACCGGGCAAGACAACAGAAATATACGTCAATCTACGCGAAGCTTCCCGACGCAAATCTAAATTCCACAGCGAGGGGAAACCCTATGGAGAAATGGTATACATCAACGGGCCGCTGGAAACCGTGACACAAGAGTTGAACGGAAACCACCCCGGCATCGACATGCAAGACAAGCTCTATCAAAACATAGCTGCACTGGCCGGCAAGGATATTGATGCAGCCAAAGCATACGTACTCCAAATATCCGGCGAAACACAAGAAGCAATAGACAAGTTGCCTTGTAGTGCTTCTACCCGACAACTTTTGACTATCAATAACAAACTGATTACAAATGCCATGCTGTCTTCCGTTGCCAGCATCTTGACATCGGCTGCCCTACACGCCAATCTCATCAAACGGGAGGAAGCAAACAACTACTATCAGGAACTTGCCCGGAAAGTACCCGCCAACTACGTGTCCGACGAAGATATGAGTATATTGAATGTGCCGCAGGCAGTCTTGTCCAACCAGTATGTACAAATGGCTTCAAGGAATGTCGAACGGAGTGGAGAATTGGCCAAAGCCTGGGGAACCGACAAAGGTATCTTCTTCGATATAGCCCGTAATGTCACCCTCTACCGGGGTATCAAGAACTTCACCCCGCTCACCGACGAGCAAAAGGCCACCGTTGCCGCCATGCCCGCCGCATACCGCGAAATGCTGACTGCCGCCAATGACGAGTTGCTTGCACAGCTCGAAGCCAACAAGAAAAAGACGGGTTACACCATCAACCAAGTGGACGCCAACGTCAGCAACGAAGATTTGTTTACTTCCATCATCAGCAAATTCAAAGGAAAAGTATTGTTAGTAGATTTCTGGGCCACCTGGTGCGGTCCATGCCGTATGGCAAACAAGATGATGGCCCCCATGAAGGAGGAACTGAAAGACAAGGATATCGTATATCTGTACATCACCGGTGAAACCTCCCCCTTGAAGACCTGGGAGAATATGATTCCCGACATCCACGGCGAACACTTCCGCCTGACGGATGCCCAATGGAAATACCTATCGGACGCATTCAAGATAGAAGGGGTACCGACTTATCTGATTGTAGACCGCGAAGGAAACACCACGTTCAGACAAACCGGCTTTCCGGGAGTAGAGAAGATGAAGGAAGAGTTGCTGAAAGTGACTAAATGACAAACTGATAAAACAAAAAAACAGCAGGCTTATCACCTGCTGTTTTTTTGTTTTATCAGTATACCGCTATTACTTTTCAGCCCATTCCTTGGCTCCCTGCTCTTTCAGTTTAGCAGTAAATGCCTTTGCCTTCTCCATAGCAGCCGCTTCCTCTTCCGGAGTTGCATATGCATGCTTGTAGCCCTTCACCACATTCCATTCACCACGGGTGAAATCGGGGAATGCCACAGCCGCACAACCGTTGTCCATAGAAAGTTCTCCCAATTCTGCAAGGCAGCACCACTCAGCAAGGTCGTATACATCCATATCCAAAGGAAGACCGTTTTGCAGGCAATATACCAGACGGCTGTCCATCACGAAGTCCATGCCACCATGACCTCCTACTTCCTTCGCCATCTCACCGTACTTCTTTAAAATGGGATGCTGGTATTTCTCCACGAGTGCCTCCATCTCCGTCTCCGGCAGGAAACCGTGTGAATTCAAATCATCCACTTTGGGCTGAACGCCCGATGCACTCAGCTGGTCAGCGTCAAGCGCATACCCTTCTACCGGATATTTGTTGGCGAATCCCTTGGTACCCGTAAGCTGATACAAACGGTTATAAGGCTGTGGTGTCATTACATTGTGCTGAATCTCAATCACCTTTCCATTGGCTGTACGAATCATGGTCGTGGTATGGTCACCGTTACGGAACTCCTTGCACTCCTCACCGGTTCTTTTCTCTACCAGCTCCTTGCCTACCACAGACTTGGTATCCATGGCTACCAGCGTTTCCATACGGTCACCACGGTGAATATCCAGTGCTTGCGCCACCGGACCAAGGCCGTGGGTGGCATACACGTCACCGCGATGCTTCATGTTGTAGTCCAAACGCCAGCCCAACTTGTCATTTTCTCCATTCTTCCAGTAATGGTCCCAAAACGGGCTCAAATTATGTATATAAGCACCTTGTGCACGGATAACCTCACCGAATACGCCATGCTGCGCCATGTTCAGCGTATTCATCTCGAACCAGTCATAACAGCAGTTCTCCAAGATGAAGCAATGCTTGCGGGTAGACTCACTCAGGTTAATCAAATCCCAGCATTCCTGCAGGTTCATGGCCGAAGGTACTTCTATCGCTACATTCTTTCCGTTCTCCAGCGCACACTTGGCAACGGGGAAGTGATGCAGCCAGTCCGCAGCAATATAAACCAAGTCTATGTCATCACGTTTGCAGAGTTCCTCGTATCCCTTATCACCGGAATAGACGGCGGCTTTGGGCATGGATGCCTTCTTCAAGAGCTCCTGACATTTATCTGCACGGGCCTCTTCATAATCACAAAGAGCCACTACCTGCGTACCCGGAATATAAGTGAAACGTTCCACTGCTCCGGGACCACGCATACCCAGACCAACAAAACCCACACGGACTGCCTCCAGCTTCGGAGTAGTCAGTCCCAATACACTCTTTTGTCCTGCCGGACGCTCGGGAGTCTTGACAACAATGGTACCATTCTGCCATTCCCATTGAGTTCCCTTCTCTGTGGTTTGCACAGTAGAAGTCTGGCTTGTGCATGCACCCAATACGAAGCACATTCCCAGCAACAACGATTTAACTGTTCCCATATTTCTGCTTTATTTAAGGTAAAAGAATTCATTGCAACAAAGACAGCGCAAACCGAATGCAGAATAAAATGAACCCGTTCATTTTTTATGCTGAGGTGCCGCCAGTCTTCGCTTCTTCTGCAAAGATAGATAATCTTAACCAAAAGAAGATTATCAACAGCCATGTTCTTTTCAATCAGACAAAAGAATATACATACAGTAAACGCATTTAGATTAATTAACTCACTGTTTGATGCTACTTTACGAAATATTCGTAGATTTGCATTGAATTCATTTAAATACTTTATCCATGGAAAAGTTAACGATACAAGAAGAAGAAGCAATGTTGTACATTTGGGAACTGGGCAGTTGCTTCGTAAAAGACATTGTTGCCAAATACCCCAAACCGGCGCCTCCCTACACAACAGTAGCATCTATTGTGAAAAACCTGGAGCGCAAGCAGTATATCCGTGCCGCACGTGTAGGCAACACCTACCAGTATACTCCGCTTATACGCGAAAGCGAATACAAACGTACCTTTATGAGCGGTTTTGTGCGCAACTACTTTGAAAATTCTTATAAGGAAATGGTTTCGTTCTTCGCCAAAGACCAGAAGATTTCGGCCAATGACCTGAAAGACATTATAGATATGATAGAGAAAGGAAAGGAGTAAACATGTTAGCCTATTTTCTGAAAGTGAACGTAGCGATAGTACTGTTTTATGCATTCTATCGGCTATTCTTCTACAAAGACACGTTTTTCGGCTGGCGCAGAACCGCACTGCTCTGTTTCTTTGCCGTTTCCGCCGCCGTACCTTTGCTGAACATACAAACGTGGATTACGGAGCAGGAACCGATGGTAGCCATGGCAGACCTCTATGCCAGCGTTGTACTGCCGGAACTCACAGTAGGCACCGAAGCGGCTCCGACCGACTGGAAAAGCATCCTTTCAGAATATGCCAATATCGCCTATTGGGGAATAGCGGCATTGCTGATGATACGCCTCGTCGTGCAACTGGCAGGCATCATTCGCCTGGCATGCCGATGCCGCAAGATACAAATAGGCAACACAAGTATACATCTGCTTCCCAAGGCAGACGGGCCTTTCTCTTTTTTCCACTGGATTTTTATCCATCCGTCCTCGCATACGGAAGAGGAGTTCAACGAAATATTGACCCATGAGCAGACACACGCCCGGCAATGGCACTCCATTGATGTCATCATCAGTGAACTGGTGTGCATTTTCTGCTGGTACAATCCCTTTGCCTGGCTCATGAAACGGGAAATCCGTACCAATCTGGAATATATGGCCGACGCCCGCGTATTGGAAAACGGCTATGACTCCAAAACCTACCAGTACCATTTGTTAGGATTGTCACATCAAAAGGCTGCAGCAAATATCTATAACAGTTTCAATGTTTTACCTCTAAAAAAACGCATCAAGATGATGAACAAAAAGAGAACAAAAGAAATAGGAAGAACCAAATATTTGATGTTCCTTCCTTTAGCGGCCTTACTTATGATTGTCAGCAATATCGAAACCGTGGCACGGACTTCCGAGATATGGATGCCCACCCTAACGGCAATAGAAGAGCTGCCCCTCAGTATTATAAATCTTGAACAGAAAGGCGAAACGACCTTCCACGTCACCATAATAGACAAGCAAGGGAAAGTTGTGCCGAACGTAAAAATCCAAACCACGCTGGCGGGAAAGCAACTGAACTTCAAGACCGGAGGAGATGGAAAGACCGACATCACCTTAGACATGAACGGACTGAAACATGCCACGATGTATGCCACCTCCCAAACCGGGAACAACTTCATTTTTGTTCTCTCTCAAGGAGAAACCACACGCACCATCAACATGGATGAGCATCAGTACACCCCACCTACACTCGCCCCCGATGCGAATGGTATTTTCGAGGTAGTAGAACACATGCCCGAATTCCCCGACGGAGGAATGTCAGCACTGATGGAATATTTGAAAAAGAACATCAAGTATCCGGAAGCAGCCATGAAGAAAGGTACACAAGGGCGGGTAACCGTACAATTCGTGGTGGAAAAAGACGGTAGCATCGCCAATGCGAAAGTGCTTCGTGGTGTTGACCCTGAGTTGGACAAAGAAGCCGTGCGCGTAGTCAGTGTCATGCCCAAATGGAAACCCGGTACACAAAAAGGAGAAGCCGTACGAGTAAAATATACAGTTCCCGTGATGTTCCGTCTGACAGAAGACAATACACAAGTTAAGTATGCTCCCATTGAAAACAAGATAGATGAAATGGTAGTAGTGGGTTACGCTCCCGAAGAGACAACCTACCCGGAGGAAGTAACCGTTTTCGAAGTCGTAGAAAAAATGCCGGAATATCCCGGCGGCATGTCTGCAATGATGGCATTCATCAGTAAAAACATCAAATATCCGGTAGCTGCACAAAAAGCTAAGATTCAGGGAAGAGTGGTCATACAGTTTATAGTGGATAAAGAAGGGAACATCATATGCCCCAGAGTAATCCGTGGTGCCGACCCACTGCTGGACGCTGAAGCAATCCGTCTGACTACCATCATGCCCAAGTGGAAGCCCGGCATGCAAAGAGGACAAGCTGTAAACGTAAAATATACAGTCCCCATCATGTTCCGTCTGCAAGAACCGGAGAAAAACCCTGCTGTCCAGAATGCCACTGTTACTCCAACTAAATAAACTAATTTTCTCTCTAAACAAGTTTAAATGAAAAAGGAGCAGTTACCCGGCGACGGGCAATTGCTCCTTTTTCATAAGGAAAATATCCATGTTTATTTATGCACTTCCACAATCCGTGTCGGCGCCATTTCCATATTTCTGCGGTCTACCTGACGGACTACGGCAGCAGCCAGTTGCAGGAACGCACGCCCGGTCACTGTATTCTCATCCAAAGCAACCGGAGTGCCCTTATCACCACTCTCACAGATGCTCTGTACAATAGGTATCTGCCCCAGCAACGGTACATTCATCTCTTCCGCCAACCTCTTGGCTCCTTCTTTACCGAAAATATAGTATTTATTCTCCGGCAGTTCGGCAGGTGTAAACCAAGCCATATTCTCTACCAAACCGAGGATAGGCACATTCACTTTGTCATTGGTGAACATATTGATGCCTTTGCGTGCATCTGCCAGTGCCACAGCCTGCGGTGTGCTGACAACGATAGCCCCCGTCAGCGCCAAGGTCTGCACCACGGTCAAGTGAATGTCACTCGTTCCGGGAGGAAGGTCAATAAGGAAATAATCCAGTTCTCCCCAGTCGGCATCACCAATCAGTTGCTTTAAAGCATTGCTTGCCATGCCTCCACGCCACAAGGTGGCCTGATCGGGGTCGACAAAGAAACCGATGGAAAGCAGCTTGATGCCATACTTCTCTATCGGAACAATTAAATCACGTCCACCAATGTTCTCCGCCACAGGACGGGCATCTTCCACTTGGAACATCTTAGGAACGGAAGGCCCGAAAATATCTGCATCCAGCAGCCCTACCTTGTAACCCAACTTTGCCAAAGATACAGCAAGGTTGGCAGCAACCGTAGACTTGCCCACACCACCTTTTCCGGAAGACACTCCGATAACATTCTTCACTTGAGGCAAAAGTTTGCCTACTTCCGGTCGCGCCGCCTGGCGGCTCTCTGTGGTAATCACAACCTCCACTTCGGGAGAGACATATGTGTGTATAGCTGTCTCGGCAGCTTTCACCATCGACTTCATGAAAGGATCGGTCGGTTTCTCAAACGTCAGCGAGAAGCTGACCTTCATCCCGTCAATTCGCATATTATCGGCTACCATCTCTGCCTCGACAAGGTTCTTTCCGGTGCCGGGATAACGCACTGTTGCCAATGCATCAAGGATTAATTTTGGATATAATGCCATTGCATTTACTATTTGACAATTTACTATTTACTATTTTTATGCGAATCAGTGGCTTAAACTACTACTGATTCGCATCACTTGCTGGTTTGCAGTCCGCTACGCTTGCTACGGTTATAACTGCGGTACTCATCCAGTTCTATCTCCACATCCGGCTCCTGCAACTCGCCTGCTTGCGGAAGATGGAACTTGATGTACTTGATATTCAAACCACGATCCAGCCATTGTTGTTCATAATAGGTCTTGATGCTGAGTATCTCATCAGCCATGCCGGAGTGGTACAAGTCTTCCGTCATCACATCCACCGGCAGCCGGTTTCTTTCAATCATGTACCGGGTATAGGTAAACATGAAGTTGCTGTCCGTCTTCAGATGGACTATGCCGTCATTCTTCAGGAACTTGCGGTAGCGCTCCATGAAATAAGTGGAAGTAAGCCTTTTGGTCGCCTTCTTCATCTGCGGGTCCGAGAAAGTGAGCCAGATTTCACTCACTTCATCCGAAGCAAAAAAACGGTCGATGATTTCGATATTCGTACGCAGAAAGGCCACATTCTTCATTTCCGATTGCAGCGACTCGGTAGCTCCCGTCCACATACGGGCTCCCTTTATATCCACTCCGATGAAGTTCTTGTCGGGAAACATGCGTCCCAATCCGACAGTATATTCTCCCCTACCACAGCCCAGTTCCAGGACAATAGGATGGTCGTTCTTGAAAAATTGCCCGTGCCAGTTCCCTTTCATGTCAAACGGTACATCATCTACCGCAGAATACGGATATTCGAAAACATGCGGATAACTCGCCATATCAGCAAACTTCTCTAACTTGTTTTTTCCCATAATTACTTGGTCCTATATATATATGCTATGCCCCGAAAACAGAAGTGCACACAGATGACACAGATTAGACAGATTTTCACAGATTATTTTTTTTCTCTTTATCTGTGGTCATCCGTTTAATCTGTGTCATCTGTGTGCCATCTTGGTTTCGGGAAACTTTCACGACACAAGAGAATCTCTAATTATTCAACGATAGTCACCCAGCCATGAGTATCCGGCTCATCGCCATACTGGATAGCACGCAGCTTGTTGTAGAGCTTCGTACATACCGGTCCTGGTTTTCCATCTTTGGAAATAACGTATGACTTACCGTTCTCTACGTCGTCAATACGTTCGATGGGGCTGATAACGGCAGCCGTACCGCAGGCACCCGCTTCCTCGAAAGTCAGCAACTCTTCTTCAGGAACCGGACGACGCTCTACCTTCATACCCATGTCCTCTGCCAACTGCATCAGGCTCTTGTTGGTGATGGAGGGCAGGATGGAAGTGGATTTCGGAGTGATATACGTATTGTCCTTGATGCCGAAGAAGTTGGCAGCACCACACTCGTCCATGTATTTCTTTTCTTTGGCATCCAGATAGAACTCGCAGGCATAACCCAAATCGTGCGCTTTCTTATTGGCACGCAAGCTGGCTGCATAGTTACCACCTACCTTATAAGTACCGGTACCCAACGGTGCAGCACGGTCGAATTCGCGGATAATGACATACGGATTGGTTGAGAATCCACCCTTAAAGTAAGGACCTACCGGGGTCACGAACACCACAAACAGATATTCGCTGGCAGGATGCACACCTACTTGTGCACCGGTACCCACCAGCAACGGACGAATATACAGAGAAGCACCCGATTCATAAGGCGGAATGAAACGCTCGTTCAGCTTCACCACCTTCAAAATGGCTTCTTTGAAACGCTCCGTAGAAAGCTCCGGCATCAAGATACCCCGGCAGGTGGACTGCAGACGCGCCGCATTCTCTTCCAAACGGAAGATGCGCACCTTACCGTCTTTACCACGAAAAGCTTTCAAACCTTCAAATGCTTCCTGACCGTAGTGCAAACAAGTGGCAGCCATGTGCATAGGAATGGTTTCCTCACTGCAAACTTCCAGTTCACCCCATTGTTCGTTACGATAATAAATTCTCACATTGTAATCTGTCTTCATATATCCGAACGGCAGATTAGCCCAATCAAGTTCTTTCATATCTCAAAGTATTAGTTACTGCATTACGTACAATTTGCAACAAAAATAGCTTTTATTCTTCAGATTCTCGCTTCTCCGACAGTAATTTTTCAATTTCCTTGTCGGCTTTGGTCAATTTATCGCTGCAAAATGCTATAATTCCGTTTGCCTCCTTTATCTTTTCGGCAAGTACATCTATCTCCAGTTCGTTGTTGTCTATCTGGCTGACAATTTTCTCCAAACGCGCCATGGCTTCGGAGTAGGTTTCTTTTTTCTTTGTTGCTGGCATAATTGAAATTTAATTAATCTTTGTACTTCTCAAGCCGTTTGTCAGAATTCCCGTCTTTGGGCGATGCATTCTCCCACTTCATTTCCTTGGACGTCAGTTTCAGAATATGATATTGTTCGGTATAATGTTCCTCTTTATCATACAACATAATCAATTTTTTATCAAGACTTATGATATAAGTACCACGAAGAGGAACTCCGTTAGATGACGGGCTTCCGGTATAAACTTCATAGGTCTTGTCTGCATTAAACGTGTAGCTGGTCACAAAATCGTCCGGCAGGACTGGTTCTTTCACAATCCACTTACCTACCAGTTGAGAAACTTCGACCTTATCATCCTCATCCGTACATGAAATAAAACTAAATGCCATGACCATCAGCATCAGCATACGAAACAAATTTTGTGCTTTCATATTAATTCATTTTAAATGATTTAAGTAATATTGATAAAATGCAAAATACAGCAAAACACTGCATGAATGTGACTTAAATATGTACAGTTGAGATCACCTTACCATTTTGCAGGCAAGTCATTATCTCGTCATTCGCTTGCAGCTCATCTGCATTTTTCACAACTTTCCCATCTTTCAACGTAATGCTGTAACCACGGGCAAGCAGCTTTTCTGGTGAAGCATCTGCCAAGCGCTGCTGCAACAATTCCAGACGGTGGCGATAGCGGGACAAATAGGAAGTGACAGCTTGCACTACATCTTTCCGCGCAGTCAGTAAAGCTATTTTTGCATCGGATATGCAACGGTATGAAGCAGAAGGAATCCAGTTCTTGCAGACAGACAACTTGCGCTGTTCCTGCTGCAACAGATTCTTGACCCCCTCATGCAAGCGGGAAACAAGCATTTCCAGTTCATCGGCGGCATTGTTCATGAGGTCTATCAAGAACTCGGCGGCGGCCGTAGGGGTCTTTACACGGGTATGTACCACAGAATCCAGCACCGTGTCGTCCCGCTCGTGACCGATACCCGTTATGATAGGTAACGGAAACTGTGCACAAGCAGCAGCAAGCAGATAGGTATCGAAACCGGACAAGTCGGACGTGGCGCCTCCACCGCGAATAATGACAACCACATCAAACTCGGACAAGCGTGCATTCACCCGGTCGAGAGCAGAAAGGACAGACTCCTCCACACGGTCACCCTGCATCAAGGCAGGAAACAGCTCCGTATAAAAGTAGAACCCCCGGGAATTGTTTCCCAGCTGATGACAGAAGTCACCATAGCCCGCCGCCGTCGGTGAGGATATGACGGCAATACGTTGCGGCAGGCGAGGCATCTCGAGTTCCTTATTGAGGGTGAGCACCCCCTCTTCCTCGAGCTGTTTCAGTATCTCCCTGCGGCGGCGTGCCATATCGCCTAAGGTATAGGTAGGGTCTATGTCCTGCACTGTAAGGCTGTAGCCATAAAGCTCATGGAAGTTGACAGTGACCTGCACCAGCACTTTGATGCCCGAAACAAACGCCTGCCCCGTGGCTTCCTCAAAATAGGGCTTCAGCAGGCGGAACACATTTGCCCAGATTGTTCCTCTCGCCTTAGCTATCAAGCTGTTGCTGCGAGGGTCTTTCTGCACAAATTCCAGATAGCAATGCCCCGTACTGTTGGTACGCACATCGCTCAACTCCGCCTGCACCCAAAACTCATCGGGGAGACACTGCTCCAGACTGCGACGCACAAGGGCATTCAACTCATGTAAAGACAAGGCTTCCATATTGCTATCATTCAACCAGTTACAACTTTATAAGATTTTATCCGTAATAAAGTGGCACTTTATCCGCAGTAAAGTAATGCTTTATCCGCAGTAAAGTAACACTTTATCCGTGATAAAGTGACAATACACTATTGGCAAACCAACAGAAGTTCCCGCTATTTGTTTCTTTCGGGCTGATAATCCTGATACGCCTTCCACATATCGGGCACGCCATAACCGTAGATGTTATCGGGAAAATCGGCACGGTCACCGGAACGGCGCACCAATTCTATCACTTCTTTTGCCGTAAGTTCGGGGCAAGCCTGCCACAAGCAGGCCACCATGCCGCACATAATGGGTGAGGCAAAAGAGGTACCGTTCGCCCTTCCCTGGTTGCCGTCCGTGCGTATCACGTCGGCACCCAGCCCGACAGCTACAATATCCGGCTTTATCCGATGGTCTGCCGTATTCCCTACAGACGAGAAAGGAGCCAGAACAGCCTCCTTGTCGACAGCGCCCACCGTCAACACATTCTCGGCATCGCCCGGAGGCGTAATCTTCTTCCAAGAACCGGCGCCCGAATTTCCGGCACTGCATACCAATACCATGCCCTTATCGGCTATGCGCGATGCCTGACGTGACATCAGCGCATGGTGCCCATCCAGATTGCGGAGCTTATAATTCTTGGATTTATCATCGAAAGCGTAATATCCCAATGAAGTATTGAGTACATCCACTCCCACGCTATCGGCATATTCCACAGCCGCAGCCCAGTAGTCCTGCTCTACCAGATGCTCGGAGTATTCGTCTTCGCTGCGCAGCAACCAGAAAGAAGCTTCGGGAGCCGTACCGGTCATGACACCGGGACGGTTCATGGCGATGCACGAGAGCACCGCCATGCCGTGGCTGCTTTCGGCAAATATATCCGATTGGGGATTCACAAAATCCTTCGTACCCAGGATGCGGATATTCTGCATGGCGGTTATCTTGTCGGCATTGTGGAAACCCGCGTCGATAACGGCAATCGTCATTCCTTGTCCCTTGAAGCCTTCTTCGTGCAGCTTATCGCCATTGCTCAGCCGTATCTGGTCGACAGCCAGTCCATAAATGCTGTCGGGATGCACGCTCGGGCGGTTTATCAGAGAGTCGCGTCCTGTCGCCATGAACGGCCCGTCACCTCCGGGAGCTATCCATACCTTTTCCGTCTCCCGGACAAAAGGCAGGGCGGCAATGCGCTCCACCAATGCAGAGTCGTTGCAGGACACCGTAACAAAATTCTCCCACTTGCCGGTAACGACAATCTTCACGCCTTGCCTGCGAATCTCATCCACATACTTACGGCATACCGGAAGGTCTGTCGAGTCTATCGGAAGGTTCTGCTTCAGGCGACGCTCAATCGCCTTTTCAGAGAGGAACGCTTCCGGATGTTCCAGCGAATACGTGGTGGCAGCCTTGTCCTTCAGGCTGATGCGATACTTCAAAGTGTCTTGCCGGGCCGATGCACCACCTACAGCAGCCAAGATGAAAAGTAGAAGGAAAAAGAGTTTTCTCATATATCTGTGTTTTTATTATTTTCTGCAATATACATCCCGATGCCCCGTTGGGAAGCGATGAATGAGCCGCCAACCACACGCCGGCCAACGTAGAACACGGCAGACTGTCCCGGAGCAATGGCAGAAGCCTCCGACAAGAAGCGCACCAGCAGACGCCCGTCCTCCAGGCGCTTCACGGTGCAAGGGATGGGTTTGCTGCGGTAGCGGATGCGCACGGTAAGCTCTTCACTGCCAAAGAATTCCGCCTCATCAATCAGTTTTTCCTCTTCGGCAAGCATGTATCCGGCTTTCAACTGCTCCGCATCGCCCAGCATCACGGTGTTCTTCTGCGGATTGATTTTCAGCACGTAGGCGGGTTTGCCCAAAGCAATCTCCAGCCCCTTCCTCTGCCCGATGGTGTAGTAAGGGAATCCTTTGTGCCCGCCCAGCTTGACGCCTTCCGAATTGACAAACCATCCCGGCCCCACCTCGCTGTCTATCTCCGGGGAGTGCTCGCGCAAGAAGTCGCGGTAGTCGCCCTTGATGAAGCAGACTTCCATGCTTTCCCCTTCTTCCGCCTTAAGCGTATATCCTTTATCACGAAGATACTCGCGAACCTGCATCTTGGTGAAGGCTCCCAACGGGAAGATACATCGCTTCAACACCTCCTGCCCCAGTCGCCAAAGGAAATAGGACTGGTCTTTCTTATCATCATCCCCGGCAACAATGTAAACCTTCCCGTTCCGTTCCTCCAGACGGGTGTAGTGTCCGGTAGCAATGAATGCACATCCCAGCCTGTCGGCCCACTCCGTCAGGATACGGAACTTGAATAACGGGTTGCACATCACACAAGGATTGGGAGTACGCCCCCGACGATATTCATCGATAAAGTTTTGAACGATAATCTGCCGGAAAGCCTCACGCTCATCTGCCACATGGTGCTCGATTCCCATACTGTCGGCAAGGTTGCGGGCTTCCGTCGGTTCGTCTCCCCACACCCACATGGTAAGGCCGACTATCTCATAGCCCTGTTCCCTCAACATCAGGCAAGTGGCGGTACTGTCTATACCTCCGCTCATTCCCACTAATACTCGCTTTTCGGATTTGTTCATATTCTGCCATTCATTCATACAGTTTGCAAAAATACACGTTTTCAAGCAGAATACACAGCTTTTCAGCTAAAGAGAGAGTATTTTCATCCTCCACCGCCTTCACCTTCTTCCTCAATCTTTCTATTCATCGGCTTTTCCGGTAAGACCTCTTTCCTTCGCACTACCGCACCTCATAGGTGTTCCGGTATTTTCTTATCAATTACGCATCTGTCTTTGATTATACCTCCTTTCCTCTTAGCATAACCATTTATGAATCAACAGATAATCAGAGCAAAAAAATGTATCCATTTTGCACTGATGCTACACCCCTACTACAGTGAGGTTAGCAGCAGGCAATTGACAGCTCCCGAGCCTTCAACGGGAAAGCGAACGCAAGGAGCTTACCCGATAATCCACTTACTGCCCGGTATCAACGAGATGAGCTTGGTTACCACGAAACAACTGATAAATGTACATACCGCTATTACCGGAATGGCAGCCACAGTGGGCAATCCCAATGTAGACTTAAACACCGACACCCACAAGCCAAGCCAGAAAATGTGCATAAGGAACATGCCGTAGCTGAGTTTAGACATTTCGGCAATGATGCGCGGAGGCTGCGGAATGCTGATACAGCCGAACAACAAAAATGTGCCTGCCGTCAACGCCACGCAATTAAGGGTGCAGAAAGCCCATCCCACCTCAATGACCGGCGTAGAATGAACCACTCCCGGAACAGCCTGGACATAGAACGACCATATGGTAGCCGCCGCGCCGACCAGCATAAGCAGGAAACCGACCCGCAGACGCAAGGAGCGCCCCCAAGTAAGATGCACGCGGATATAATGTGCCAGCACAAGGTAGCCCAAATAACCCGAAAAATACCATAACATGTGATATTCGTTCCAGAAACACTGTCCCCATACCTCACCAAACCAACGGTTGAGGAAAGGTATACAAGTAGAAATCAGAAACAGTCCGATGAAGAAACGTTCTTCTTTGGCCGAAACCTTCTCCAGCCACGGTGAGATGACCGGGATGAACAGATAAAGACCTATCAACGGATACATGAACCAGAAGTGCCCGGCAAGCGCAGGAAAGTTCAGCCAGATACGTGAAAGGTCGTTCAGAGATTGTTCGCCGTCCATCTGTCCCCACAACATGGGCAACGTGCTATACAGCACCATGAAAAAGACGAACGGCGGCATGATGCGCAGGAAACGTTTGCGATAAAACTGCCAACAGCTCTGCCCTTTCTTCATCGGTGCAAGCAGGTAAGCCGAAACAATCATGAACAGAGGCACAGACATACGGGAGAAGCCATCGTAAACTGATACCCACAACCTATCGGCCTCATTCTGAAGGAAAGACTGCGGTCCTGCCATGTCCGTAGAGCCGGCGGCTCCATAAAAATTCTCGCTGGCATGGACCAACATGACCAAGAAGCACGCAAATACGCGCACATAATCCAAAAAAGCAATTCGTTTCATTTTATTTTAAGTTTTCTATTTATGCAAATCAAGAGTTAAAAGTGTTAGTGCTTCACTCCTATTCGCATCATTCATCAATTTATTCTCTTGTATTCGGGAACGCAGATATCCTTAACCGCGCAGCTCCCATAGGGATGAGTGTGATTTCTTCTTTATCGCCTCTCGCTGCATCCTCTTCGGGCAACACGCCACACAACCCGGTTTCATCTATTTTCCATTCGGGAACCAACCGGCCGACAGCCTTCACCTCCAAAGGTACATTGGCCACTGTAAAAGGGTAGTCGTCGGCTGGCCATGATTTACGGATTACCTCGAAGTGCTTCAAAGGTTCTGTCTTGTCCAACACCAGCGAATAATTCCACGGGCTGCCGGGATATATCTCAGTAGTAGGCCATTTTTGAGGGTCAGCATCTTTCTGCCATTTAGAATCACCGATAGCCGTTTCGCGGCTGTCTTTCTCTACATATTTCTCTGCAATCTTAAGAGATAGGGTGAGAGGGCCGTAATCCACACTTACGCTATTCTTATTGACCTGCCAGGTGCGCATGGACAAAGACATCGGAAACGTCAATTCCACACAGTCCCCATCCGACCACTCGCGATGGATGCAGAGATACTTTCCTGCCACGGGAACCACATCCACTTCCTCACCATTCACGCGCACTTTCGCCTTTTGAGTCCACGAAGGAATCCGGAAATAGAACGGGAAGGTGACTTTTCCCTCGGTAGAGACAGAAAAACGGATGTCTTCCTCAAAAGGATAATTCGTCTCTTCGTACAAAGTGATTTCCTTTCCATCAGCTACTTTCACCACAGCCTTGCAAGCTGCATAAAGAGCCGTTGCCACTCCATTGTCGGGAGTTGCCAAAACCAGATGTTCGGCAAAGTAGGGCCAGCCTTGTGTATGATTGTGCTGGCAGCAACGACTGCTGAAAGGATTCATCGAAAGAAACGGTCCGCGGTTGTCGATACCCGGATGATGATTCTTGGAATCACTGACGACATGGTTCGGGCAAGTGATATAACGCAGCGCTTTAAAGTCCGGCATCACGGCAACCGGATAAGAGTTAAATGCCACTTCTTCGCAATGCTCAGCCCACAAGGGGTCGCCCGTCATGCGAAGCATAATTTCATCGGAAGCCATCTGTTCAACCAGCCCACAAGTTTCCACCCCCTGGCGGGGGTCGATATATCCCAAACGGGCATTCTCATCTGCCCCGAACATGCCGCCGGGCACCTGCCCGAAAGTACGACGAATCAGCCTATGGACATTATAAGAGGCGTTCAGCATAGCAGAATCACCGGTCTGCATATAATAAGTGGCAGGCTCACGGAAACATTGGGCAATGTTTACGTTGTGCCAGTTGGGCAAAGAGGTCGACTGAGTCCAGTCGGCAGTGTTGCGATGAATCTTTTCGGCCAATTCGAGCAAAAAAACATCTCCCGTATGACTGTAAAGCCAGTAGATGCTGATGATGTTATCACCTCCACGACTGTTCTCCCAATAGTCTTCCAGAAGTCGGTCGTCGGGAACCGTCATCTGCCATTTAAAGTAGTTTGTCATCAGGTCTATGACACGCTGGTCTTGAGAATACTCGTAATAAGATTGCAGGCACCAAAGCATAATCATCTGTACCCAAAGTTCGCGTTTCCCATTGCGTTCGTTGACCGGGCCGAAATAACCGTCCGGCTGGCGACTGGCAAATACGCCTTCAATCCAGTATTTGGTTTCTTCTATCATCTTCGGATCATTCAGAATATATGCCAAACTGCTATACCCTTTGAGCCAATAGGGAACTTCCTCCCAACCATGATCCCCACCGGTCGTAAGCCAGGCATTGTTATCCTTTTCCAACCAAGCGCTGATTTCCCCTAAATGTCCGGTTAGGCCATCGCGCTGCAACTCCAAAAATTTCCTTACCCAACCCTCGGGGCGGATGCTGCCTACCGGCAATTTTATAAAGTTCAACGGACGAAGCGGGGCACGGTAACCCATATAATTGACATTGACAGCATGTGTATCCGGCCGGTCCACCACCGTCACCGTACCGGCAGAAGAGGCAGAAGTACAAGCCGTAACCGAAACTGTCAATGCCACGAAAAGGAGGGCAGCCACCCATGTATATAAGTTCTTCATATTATATCTTAATCAATGTTATTCAATAAATCCACCTTCCCCTCATTAACCAACTTCAATATCAACTCACCGAAAAGGGTGTTCTGCCAGGCAAACCAAGGGCGGGTGAAGTTGGCTGCATCATCCTTATGGAACGATTCGTGCATAAAGCCAGTACCGGCATCCGTATCCATCAGCATCTTGATGCAAGTTTTGATTTCGGCATCATCCCGGCTTGTGAAGGCTTTCATCATAATGCTCATGGGCCACACCATGTCATAGCCGATATGCGGTCCGCCGATACCCTCGCCGGCTTTGCCGCTGAAGAAATAGGGATTGCTGTCGCTCCACACAAAACGGCGGGTATTCTGATAAATGGGGTCATTGACATCTACATCTCCCAAATAGGGCATGGCAAGCAAGCTGGGCACATTGGCATCGTCCATCAGCAGATGATTGCCGAAACCATCAACCTCGAAAGCATAAATGGTACCGAATTCAGGATGGTTGTAGGTTGCATAGCGTTTCAAAGCCATCTCCACCTCATCGGCTAAGGCACGGCAGTCGGCAGCCAGGGCAGTCTCCTTGTTCACTGTTTCCAGAATCTCGGCAGCCTTGCGCAAGGAAGTGACGGCAAAGAAGTTGGAAGGCACAAGGAACTGAAGCGTTGTGGCATCGTCCGACGGGCGGAAGCAGGACACGATGAGTCCCACCGGACGGACAGGAGCACCCAGACCGTCATTGTTCAGCGTATCGAGCGCACGCTCCGTCTTGCGTTGAAATTTGTAGGGACCGACACCCTCTTTACGCTGCTGTTGACAAAAAGTAGTATAAATATTGCGGATAGCTTCCAGCCATTCAGCACCGAAAACCGAAGTGTCACCCGTCACCTGCCAATAGTGATAAGCCAACCGCAAGGGATAACAAAGCGAGTCGATTTCCCATTTGCGTTCATGCAGTTCGGGCTTCATGTCAGTAAGGTCACTCATCCAATGCCCATCGGGCAGTGCACCATCGTTGTAAGCATTCGCATATGGGTCGATATTGATACACTTGAACTGGCGTAGAATAACACCGGCCAGCATCTCTTTCAGTTTCGGGTCGTTGTTGGCAAGCTGCACATATGGCCATACTTGCGCCCCTGAGTCACGCAACCACATAGCATGGATGTCACCCGTATAT
This sequence comes from Bacteroides sp. AM32-11AC, assembly GCF_003603515.1. Classification (NCBI taxonomy): domain Bacteria; kingdom Pseudomonadati; phylum Bacteroidota; class Bacteroidia; order Bacteroidales; family Bacteroidaceae; genus Bacteroides; species Bacteroides sp. AM32-11AC. The sequence goes on from NZ_QTNH01000006.1 coordinate 212,059, forward strand.
ACAAAAGTATCAGGCTTTCCATCGCTACCCTTGCGGAAGTGCACAGTAGTATCCAGCGTATTGGGAAAACAGTTGGCAAACATCCAGGAAAGCTTGCGGTTCTTCAAAAGTTTCTGTACACGGGCAATCTCTTTCTCCACGGCAGTGGAACGGAAAAGTCGTTGTTTCTCTTTAGGACGATTAGAGGAATAGTTTCCGGCAGATGCCGTATTATCCTGCACGGCCACAAAACCCGCATCGGCAAGAAGGCAGCTACCATTGGCAGCCTGAACCATCCCGGCAGCCGCAGCCAGAACAAGACTGAAACAAATCTTTTTGGTATTAAGACTCATATTTCTTCTATATAAATTTGAATTGAAAATTGCTATTAGTCAAGTGGGGTTTGGGTAGCTTTCACTCCCTCGAAAGTCATGCGCACCGGCTTTATCTTTCCTTTTTTGTCAAAGTACATCCGGTCAATGCAGGTGGCACGACTGTTTGCAGCCGTTTCTCCCAACGGACGACGGTGGTAAATGATGTACCATTCGTCCTTACCTTTCCCACGCACCACCGAATGATGTCCGGCACCGGTAGCTACATCGGCATCCTGCTGAAGAATGATTCCCTCGCGACGGAACGGTCCGAAGGGAGAGTCGGCAATGGCATAGGCCACACGGTAGTCGGGGCTTCCCCAACCGCCTTCCGACCACATGAAGTAATACTTTCCGTTACGTTTCAACATGAAAGGACCTTCTACATAGTCCTGAGGGGTCACTTCTTTATAGACTGTGCCATCATCAAAAGGAACGACACCAAGTAAATCGGGAGACAGTTTCACGATGTTGCAATGCCCCCATCCGCCATAGTACATATAGTAAGTGCCATCGTCATCACGGAACACAAACTGGTCAATGGGCTGTGCACCATTCACAATTTTATCAATCAGGGGCTTGCCCAGCACATCTTTGAAAGGACCTGCCGGATTGTCTGCCACAGCCACACCGATACCGCCAATCTCAGAGTTGTTCTGTATATCGTTCCCTCCGAAGAAAAGATAATAGCGGTCATTGGCCTCGATAACAGCCGGCGCCCACAAAGCACGGCGCAACCATGGGATATTTTCCTTTGAAAGCACGCGTGGATGTTTGGTCCAATGCACCAAGTCGGGCGAAGAATAGGCATCCATAAAAGTCTGTTCATCATAAGGAGCGGAATATGTAGGATAAATCCAGAACTTCCCGTCCAGCACTACTCCCTCAGGGTCGGCATACCAACCGGGAAAAATCGGATTGCCGCTACGTTTCTTTTGAACTTCTTCACCAGATTGCGCATAAAGAGATGAAGAGGCACAAAACAATGCCAAGCAGTAAACAGTAAGTTTCTTAAGTTTCATGGTAAATAGGGTTTTCAAACAGTGATTCATCGTAAAAGAGAGAGGGTGTGTCAAAACGTTTTTCAGCGATTACTCCGTCAGACATCCGGCACACCCTCATCATTGATTGCTATGGTTTTGGCTTTGAGGTCACTTCTTCTTTTTAAGCGTTTTCGAGAAGGAGTAAGGAGCATCCTCCTCTCCTGCCCCACGCTGTTTGTTGGGCACATTGTCCATAGTGAAGCGCAGTGAGGAGCCGTTCATCAGTTGCTCGTGTGTCAGATAGTTGCGTGTATAGTCAACGCCATCCACTGTGAGTTTCTGCACGTAGCGGTTGGCACGGCTATTCTCAGGAGCTTCAATCGCCACAGTCTTACCATTTTCCAAGTGCAGACGCACAGAACGGAAGAGAGGAGCACCCAGCACATACTGGTCTGTACCCGGACAGACAGGATAGAATCCCAAAGCAGAAAACACGTACCAAGCAGATGTCTGGCCGTTGTCCTCATCACCGCAATAGCCGTCGGGATTGGCATTGTACATGCGCTCCATAACCTCACGCAGCCAGTACTGCGCCTTCCACGGCTGAGAGGAATAGTTATAGAGGTAAATCATGTGCTGTATGGGCTGGTTACCGTGAGCGTAGTTGCCCATATTCATGATTTGCATCTCCCGGATTTCGTGGATGACACTGCCATAATAGCTTTCGTCGAACACAGGCGGCAACACAAACACGGAATCCATCATTTGGTTGAAGGAATCCTTGCCTCCCATCAGGTCAATGAGTCCTTGCGGATCATGGAAAACCGACCACGAATAGTGCCAGCTGTTTCCTTCCGTAAAGGCATCACCCCACTTCAAGGGATTGAACGGCGATTGGAATGTGCCGTCCTCATTCTTGCCGCGCATCAGCTTGTAGTCAGAATCGAAAAGATTCCGGTAGTTCAGCGCACGTTTGGCAAAAGGAGCCAGTTCTTTCTTCGACTTGCCCAGCGAAAGTCCCAGCTGGTAGATGCACCAATCGTCATAGGCATACTCCAGCGTACGGGCTGCATTCTCGTTGATACCCACATTATAGGGCACATAACCCAGCTTGTTGTAATACTCATGCCCCAAGCGTCCGGTAGAGGGAACATTGGGATGCACATTCTCCGTACCGCTCTTCACGGCTTCCCACAATGTCTCGATGTCGTAGCCACGCAGCCCCTTCAGCCAGGCATCCGCCACCACAGAAGCGGAATTGTTCCCCACCATGCAACCACGGTGTCCCGGACTGGCCCATTCGGGCAGGAAACCGCTCTCCTTGTAAGTGTTGGCCAATCCTTCCTGCATCTTGGTATTCATGGACGGATACATTAGGTTGAGGAAGGGGAAGAGACAACGGAAAGTGTCCCAGAAACCGGTGTCGGTAAACATATAGCCGGGCAGCACCTCACCATTATAGGGGCTGTAGTGCATTACCTGACCTTGCGCATCTATCTCGTAGAAACTGCGCGGGAAAAGCACCGAACGGTAGAAACAAGAGTAGAAAGTACGCAGACGGTCGAGGTCGGTATCCTGCACTTCAATGCGGCCCAGCACCCGGTTCCATTCGTCACGCCCGGCTTTCGCCACCTCTTCAAGCGTCCGGCCACCCAGTTCCTTCAAGTTCAACTCGGCCTGCTCGTGACTGATGAATGAGGAAGCCACACGTACATTCACCTGCTCGCCACGGAGGGTATGAAAACCGATGATGCCACCGGCATGATTGGCACCTGCCTCGGTGGTACGGGGGTCAATCTTTCCGTCCTTCACGGCAGCAGTATAAGTAAAAGGCTTATCGAACTGCAATACAAAGTAGTTCTTGAAATTGCTTGGCACACCACCACTGTTCTTGGTGGTGTAGCCTATGATTTTCTTTTCAGCCGGAATGATTTTCACAAAAGAGCCGTTGTCCATGGCATCTACCACCACATAGGCTTCCTCCGTTTCAGGGAAAGTGAAACGGAAAGCAGCGGCACGCTCGGTAGGAGCAAACTCCGCCGTCACATCATGGTCGGCAAGATAGACCTTATAATAATAAGGAGTGGCAGTCTCGGCTTTGTGAGAAAACCAACTGGCACGCCCGTCCTGGTCGAAAGCCACCTTTCCGGTAACGGGCATAATGGCAAACTGTCCGTAGTCGTTAATCCACGGGCTGGGCTGGTGTGTCTGCTTGAAGCCGCGAATCTTGTCGGCATCATAGGTGTATGCCCATCCGTTACCCATGGTTCCGGTCTGTGGAGTCCAGAAATTCATGCCCCAAGGCATAGCCACGGCAGGATAAGTATTACCCGTAGAAAGGGAATGCTTGGACTGCGTGCCAACCAAGGTGCTGACGTAATCCACAGGTGTAATCGGCTCATCAACCGGCAACGAGGCCGCCTGCATACCGCCTACAAGAAGGAGGGCGGTTCCCCATGCAAAGAGTCTTTTCATTCGTTTGGTAAATTTTGTCATTGTTTATTCTGTATCAACTTGCCTTCAAGCATCTTCATGTAATATCCGCCTACTACCGAGCGGGCCTTGAAGCCACGCCAGTTGGGCTTGTCGGTAAATACCCAGTCGGACATCGGCACGCGGTCTATCGTTTCGTTCATGAACTTATGCACCGGGACGATGAATTCACGGAAAGTAGCCCGGTCGGAAGCCATTGTGGCAGTCCACATAATCCAGTCGGTCTTGGTGTAAGTCTCACGATTGTCGAGGGGCAAACCATAGATATTCTGTTTGGTCAGGTAATAAGGTATCTCCATTTCTGCAATTTTGCTGTCGAAGATGTTCAGTCCGAGCAGTTTGTCCCAGACCAGGTTGTACTTCTGGCTCCATGTACCCGGCTTGTCGAATGTCAGGCGATAATGGTCGCCGTCGTTGGCCATGCGTTCCCATTCAGCTGCCATCTGGCGAGCCTTCATGGTATAGGCTTCAGCCACATCCTTCTTGCCGAGCATTTCAGCCAACCGGCCATAAGAGGCTACTCCTAAAATTGCCTTGATGGAGAGATTGGTGTTATGGGCAAAGTGTCCGGCGAAGTCATCGGTACAGAGTTGGTTTTCAGGGTCAAGTCCCTTTTCCACCAGATAGTCTGTCCAAGTGGTGAGCACTTCCCAATGTTTGGCAGCATAGTCGGCATTGCCTTCTACGGCAGCAATGGCAGCTGTAAGAATCAGCATGTTTCCACTCTCTTCCACCGGCATATCGCCTCCGTATACCTGGCCGTTGGCAAGAGGATAAGTACCCAAATCATGGGCGGCGAAGGGCTTGGTCCATTTACCGCTTTCACTATAATGGAAGATACCGTTCATCATGCCCTTCTCCAGTTCCGGATTATAAATCAGATAGAGGGGAGCCGAGGGGTAAGTCAGGTCTACGGTGTTGATACAGCCGTTGCTGTTGTTCTCCTTCGACAGCCACAACAGGTCACCGTTGGGAGCTTCCACCAGTTTGTGGGCGGCAATGGACTGACGGTAGGCCAACGCGCAGAGGTCGGCATATTCCTTGCCTCCTGCTGCCGAAGCGTCTTCCATCAACTTTTTATCGAAAGCATAGCAACGTGCCAGCAATTTGTCATACTCATTGTAGGCAGCCAGCATTTCAGCCTCGATGGTACGGTCGCCTTTTGAGTTCCAGTAAGGACGCAAGTTTGTACCGAAGTACTGGATGGAATAGATGTCGTCATATCCCAGCATAATCTTGTCGGTAACATTCTTCACTTTGCCATAGCTACGCACCAAAGCCATGTTTCCATTGCTGTCCTCTCCCTCGAGCGAAGCTGAGTTCAAAGTTCCGTTCACGAAGTTCTTGCGCAGTTCGGTACTGTTGCCAACACTGTATGCAGTGTTTTCTTTGCCGGCAACCATGTAGAAATATCCCCAGTCAATGCGGAGGTCATCGCCCTGCTTTGCCAGGATGTTCTGTTCCTTGCTTCCACTCTTCAGGTAGAGCAGTCCGTCAGCTTCATATCCCTTGCTTGCAGATTGCTGGTAAGGCTGGTCGAGCGCCCAGCGCGGAGAAGCCTCAAAATACACCTCCACCTCGTGTTCCTTGCCGTCACGGGCAGCAACACTATAAGTAAGGTAATTCACGGGACGGCTCAGCAGCTTCAGGTCTTCCATAAAGAGAGGTGCCGTGAAGGTGACTTTCAAGTCGACATCACCACAGGTAAAAGCGTAGTGTGTCTGCATGGGCTGCACGTCGGCAGAGGTCTGCACAGCTGTATTGCCAAACACGGTTTCCAGATGTTTCGGAATCTGCAGGCCGAAGTCGAGCAAGCCGTTACCAACCGGATTGATACATTCGGCGGCAATGATGTTGTCGCCCTGCTTCAAAACCGCCAAAGCCTCATCGGGAAGTTTCACGACTTTGTTCTTGTTGCACGTGGTTCCTGTGCCGTGTATTTTCACTCCGTTGATGTAGAATACGGCATCGTCATCGTTGGAGAATTCCAGATAGACAGGTATACCGGTCAAATCACGGTCAATATTTACCGTACGGCGCACCCAGATATTGCGGGTTCCCCACTGGGTTTTTGCCGTAGGCTCATTTTCTTTAGTACCAAAGGCACCACGGTCTGACTTCCATTTGGAATCGTCGTAACCGGCAGAGGTCCAATCGCCCGCAGGCTTCTCTGTGGTATACCGGCCCGTCCAATCGCCTTGCTGCGAGGTGGGCACGATGGCATTCATCTCCAATTCCTCGGTTCCCATAAAACGGTAGGAAACACCGTCCACCTTCACCACGCCAATCAGCGGGAAATCCTTACCCGTCCAATGGCGCACGGGGCTGTCGTAAAGGTTATCACTCATGGACCATGCACTGGCATAAGGGTCGATGGTTACAAGCGGATAGGCAGGTGCTCTCAAGTCGTTCTTTATGACTTCGTAAGACGTATCCTTGTCACTGCATGCAAAAAGGCATGAAGCCAACAAGGTGTATAAAAGCTTTTTTCTCATATTGTTTATATAAAATAATTGTTTATGTTGTTACACTTTAAAAAATAAAAGGCCTGAGATTACCAGCAAAACTTCACCGACACTCCGTCAGGATTATTCTCAAACTCTATCAAATATGTATGGCTTGCTACATGCCAACGCTTGGCATCGAATACCTCTCTGCCGTCGACTGTCACACTCTTAGGACAACGGGGCAGCAGCACACGCGATACGTTTGAAGTCTCGGCAGGACTTTTCGCCACATAGGAGTACCGGCCTTTTCCGCGTTCTTCCTGTTCTTCGCGACTTGCCGAAGCCAGAACCTGCGGCTTCTTCTTACCGGCTACACGTTCTACATTCAGCAACAAGGCTTGCTCACCCGGATTTATCCGCTTGGAAGTGTATATCGGTAACTTGGGGTCGAAAAGGTCAATCAAACATCCTTCCACAGTAAACGGCTCGTCGCTCACGCTTTCTTCAAGCACAGCAGCCAAGTCGTAATCTCCCCTTTGCAGATAGAAGTTATTTTTGAACTCCAGCTTCCCCGCTTTCGCATTCTGCTCGTACATTCGGGCTGCAAGATACAAAAAATCTTTGTCACCGCCTTCATGCAGGACATAATCTTTAGGGTCGGTACGGACAATACATACGGTTCCCTTACCGTAACTGTATTCTCCCTGTTCCGGTCTGGCAGGAAGTCCCATCTGCTCAAAAAGATGTGCGGAAGGAGTAGCATAGTTATGCCCGTTGGTATTCCACCATTCCCTTACATTCTGGAAAGGGTCGTTGTCCGTTCCACTGTAAATCAGCACTCCGCCCTTCTTCACCCAATCGGCAATGTGGCTGTGCGCTTCGGACTCAAGCGGTTTCATGTTTGCATAAGTCATCAGCAACACTTTTGTGTCAGCCAGCGCTTCTTTATAGCCGAGGTTCTCAATGTGGACGGTCTTGACGGGCACGCCTCGTTTGAGCAGAGGCAATGCCTGACCGTAAAAGTTAGCCAGTTGCGGGTCTTCATATCCATTATGCGTAGGAAAACGCTGGAACATCAAGGAATTTGCCATCAGTACGCTGAATCCTTCGCTTCCGGTCAGTTTATTATCAGTCAGAGGCATACGGTTCAGGGCGTTAATCATCACTTGCATCTGTGTGGAATAGAAACGGGGAATACGTTCCTTCTTGTCGCTATTCGCACTTGTACGGTATAGTCCTTCGTAGATACGTTCCGGCCAAGGCATCACTTCGTAATCGGCTATATTCGGATAGAGTAGCTGTGCAGTGAAAGTGGCCTGATAGTTTTTCTTATAATCCGCCCAGTCACGCGGCCAGTCTTCAATAGGGTCGGTCAGGAAGAACATCTTACGACCGGTGGGAGCAGTCATCGACTCCATGGAACCATACTCCAGATAGGCAGTCTCGAACACACGCTCACGTTTGCGACCGTCAAAGAAATTCGGCTCGCGCGAAGTTCCGGTCCATACCTGGGCGATGTAACCGTCTACACAAGGAAGTGAAGCAAGACTTGCTTCCGGACTGACAATCTGCCATTGCGAATAGTTCACCAACGAGTGGGTGGGAACGTAGCACTTCACGTCCATCCTTTTGCTTTTACCATATTCCTTGGCAAAGGTGAAGACTTCATTCAGTGCACGATAGTACAAGTAATACTTGAGTTTGCTCGACAAATAAGTATTTTCCGGTGACTCATGTTGCGGTCTCCAGTCGAAGCCATAGTATTTTTTCCATTCTTTCTTAAAGGACTCACTGTAACCGGCTCTTGCCCAGAATTCCGGTTCCTCCATGAAGATGGCATCCACACCGGCGTCGATTACTCTCTTCACATGTCTCTCTTTCAGATAACTTAAAAAATTCTCCGACGGTACGATATAGGGCACCATGTGACCGTGCCATATCGTGTCTCCGGCCTGCGTGACCTGCCCCTCGTCCAAATGCCATTTCCCGTCCCATTGTCCGGTGAAATAGTCCTGATATTCACCCCAAGCAATACCGGTCATAAAGTGTATGATATATCCGCGCTCCTTCCAAGACTTTACCCGTTCTTCGAAAGATAGTTTGCGTGACTTGTCCGAGGGATTTCCTCCTACTCCATACACCATCACCGCATCAGCCCTATTGTCAATGGAAGGCTTCCACTCGCGTGAGGTTTGAAAAGTGGTCTTGACATTGTCTTTGGTTTGGGCACCTACGGAGATGCCTGTTGCCAGGACAGCCAAACTTATCAAAAAATGTTTTTGCTTCATATTGGTTTCTTGTTTTTATGGTATTAATCGTTACTCTTGCCATTATAGTGGCAAAAGATTGCCCACATACAAGCAAGGCTTTGCCACTATAGTGGCAAAGCCCCGGCTGTATACCATCAGGCTACGGAATAAGCACTTCCATCGGCTCGCTGTAGTTCCAACGGCGTGTACCGCTACCTACGGGTGTGTCGTAGTTAATACGTGCGGCAGCGCGTACAAACACTTTACGCCCCGAAGGCACGTTGCCGTTCGACTGGATGGTAACTTCCTTCCCCAGTAAGCCCTCGAAACTCTTGCCCTCATAGTTGATGCTGCTCGACCAACGCTCGTCGCGTGCCCGGTAGCCTACTGTGTTTGAGTAGCTGACAAAGAGTTGGATGTCGGTTACGTTCAAGTATTCGTCTTTCCAATTGCCCATCGGCTCGATTTTCTCACGGAAGACTTCATCCGACACGCCGCGTGTTACGCGTACTTGCGCCTTGATGACACCGTTGCTCACCTGCGGATTGCCCACAAGCTCGACGTTCAGGAAGGGCTGCACCTCGAACTTCACTTTCGTCGTGCCACTGATTTCAGTATTGATAGAACCGTCGTGAAGCAAGGTACCGTCTGTATTCTCACGTACTAAGGGAATGAACGGACCGTCGATACGGACATTATACTCACCCTTGAAGATTTTCGTGTTCTGGAATGTACCGTCCATCATGCAGTAAAAATCCGGGTTGTGTTGCACGTTGTCGCCCCAGCTCAATTCAGTCAGGCGGACACGGATGCCCTCACTGCCCTGGTCGGTCAATACACGCTTACCGGTTGCTTCATCTACCACCTCGCCCCAGATAGTCTCGGCAGGTTCCTCATAGTTGTCTATTTCGAACATACTACACGAGGTTAACATGAACAGGGCGCTGAATAAGCTATAGAATATTGTCTTTTTCATACGTTTTAAGTTTTTAATTTATTGAGTTTTATCGATTAGGCTGCTGGTCAATCACAGGACTCTTTGAAACCTCACCACCCGGAATCGAGAAGTAATAGTCCAACGGAGTGTAACCAAAGTCCTTGTCACCGGCAGTCGTATAGTTGAAACAAACATCGAAGAACCACTTGCCGGTTTCCGTCGAATAGAACGGATAGATACCACGGAAACGATAACGAGTCGTGTTGCTGAAGCGGTCCTTGTTGCATTGTTCACCCCAGAATCCGTCGCGACCTTCATAGTGGTTCACACGCCAGCGACGCAAGTCCCACTTGGTCTTATGCTCGAAGGCCAACTCTTTGCGGCGCTCCTTGCGGACGATGTCGCGGCTGTCGGTCGTGCCGGTCAGCGAGGCAGTCAGCAACCGGGCACCGGCACGTTCACGGATGTCATTGATAGCTTTCGTGGCTACGCTCAGCATATCCGTACCATCCGGCGAAGATACACCAGCCAACGAAAGTTCCACAGCAGCCTCGGCTGCATTCAGCAGCACCTCGGCATAACGCATCAAGATAAAGGGTTGCGCACTATTTCCTTCTCGGGGAACAAATGCAGGGTCAGGATTCAACCATTTGCGTGCCAACAGACCGGTCATGGCGCTTCCACCATCTTCATAGAAAGGACCGTTCTCGCCGGCAGCCGTCATCGTAGAGCCGTCGGGCAAGGTCACAATTTCTTGCTGGTCTTTAGGTTTCGGGCTGAGATAAAGTGTCTTGGGTTTCTCTTTATAAGCACTCAGATGATTGTACTTAGTAGTGGCCGAACCATACGAATAGTCGCTAAGAAGTGGTTTGATAGGCGCAGAACCCGTATAAACACCGGCATAAATATCAATTTCTTTACCTTTGAATACATCACCGGGGAAGATGACATAAGCACGCAAACGAGGCTCAGCATTTTTATAATAATCCATCGGGCTATCATACATAACGTAGTTGCCTTCGGTAGGAGAATTGCCTGTTGTCACCTTCAAGGTGCCGTCGGGATAACGATCGAAACCGTCGAACAACTCTACAAAGTCGGCTGTCGGACAGACACCGCAATTCAACGGAGCCTTGAAGGTAAGCGGCAGGTTGTAAGAATCGTAAGCGTGAGTGCTCGTAGGATAAGTGTACTCCTTCACATAGATATTTTCAGGGTTATTGCTGAGATCGGAGAACATATCTACCATATTCTGATATTGTGCTTCCGGATCATTGGCAGCCCATTTCTTCTTGTAAAGTGAATACACACCGCTTTTAATCACCTCGGAAGCAGCTTTGTAGGCTTCGGTGAAGTACTTCTTGGAAGCCTCTTGCCAACGGTTTTCATCGAATCCAATGACGCGTACGCCTGTCTTGGCACCCAAGCCGGTCAGACGGCCGGTTACCGTTTCATTATACTTGGCTACGCTACCTGCATAGAGCATGGCTTCCGACTTGAAGGCCAATGCTACATACTTGTTGCTGTAACCGCTCTTGGGACTGTTGGGCATCATCAGTTCGATGGCCTTGTCATAGTCTGCCAAAACCTGATTCCAAGTTTCTTCCTCACTGGCACGGGGTACTTCCAAATTGCCGTCCCCGGGATACTGGATGACCTTTGTTACCAAAGGGATACCACCGAAACGACGAGCCATGGCGTAGAAGACCGTGGCACGCACGTAATAAGCTTCACCCAAATAGTGATTGTAGGTAATCTCGGCGTAGGAACCTTGGTATTTCGGCAGGTTCTCAATCAGGTAGTTGGCATCACGCAATAACATGAACGGGCTTCCTTTACTTCCATCAGTGCTCCAATAAGCATAGTCTTCACCGGTAAACGCAGTGCAGATACCGTCACGGTTCATTGCTTCACCGGTACCGTCGATACCTATGGCATTCAGCCATCCGCTAAAGTTAAAACCCCATTGGGACAAGTACTTGAAATCTTCCCACGGCATATAACTATATAGACGCGCCATGTAGATGTCCATACCCGATTCGTTGGAAAGCAACGACTCGGAAGTCACGATATTCTTGGGAGCAATATCCATATCGACACATGAAGTGGCGAGGGTCATGCACAACATCGCGGATATCAGTTTATGTTTCATATTTACTATTTTTTAGGTTTATATCATTGATTACTTAGAAAGAGAGGGAAACTCCCAGTGTATAGGTCTTGTTCAACGGATACATACGGCCCAGGTCATCATCGGGATGCTCAGGGTCAACGAACTTCACGCCTGTGAAAGTCAGCAGGTTGTAGGCATTGGCATAGACACGCAGGCTGGCATTGGGAATCTGCTTCAATTTCGGGAAGGTATAGCCCAACTCGATGCTCTTCAGACGGAGGTAAGCAGTACTTACGCGGTTGAAAGCGGAATTGGTTCTTGCCCAACGACCTGTGTAAGCGTAGTGACCGGAAGTCCAGACGGCAGAAGGATCATAGGGATCGGCTTGGGGGTCTACGGGATGCCAGCGGTCGAGGAATTGCGTCAACGCACCACCGCCATTCTTACCCCAAATTTCATGCAGAGGCTCTTTGTATTCCATAGAACCCAGTGCAGAACCTTGCAACAGCATATTAAAGTCGAAGTTCTTCCATTGCAGGCCGGCATTCAAGCTGAATTGCAACCACGGAGTCTGGTCAAAGGCAAACGGATGTTCGTCCTGACCGTTAATCTCGCCGTCGCCGTTCCAGTCTTCATACTTATAATCACCCGGCAAGACATCGCGTTCCTTGAAACCGTAGTAATTCCAAATGTCGTTCCAACTGGTGTAACGACCGGCAGAAGTATAACCAAACTGTACACCTTGGTAACGGTTCGTCAGATTGTCGTTGCGCCAGCGATCATACGAGTTGGCCCAAGGTCCTTTCTCCGAAGCAGTCATGTATTTCTGACGGGTAACGGTAGCAATACCCTTCAGGTTATAGCCTACTTCACCAATCTTATTGCGGTGGGTCAGCTCCAGTTCCATACCGAATTGGCGGTCGCTGTCCAGATTTTCACGCGGAGCAGTGGCACCTACCACGGTAGGCAGGGCACCGGTACGGCGAGCGAAACGGCCAGTACGCAAACGGTTGAAGTAGTCGAACGAAACACCCAGCAGACCGTCCCATCCTTCAAAGTCGAAACCGATGTCGAATGTCTTCGATTTGAACCAAGTGATGTTTTCGTTAGGCAATGCCATAGGGCTGGCCGCGCTGATAAACTTGCCACCGAAGATGTAGCCCGGCGAATAACCGTTGTAGTCGCCGTTGGCCATGTTGCCGCTGGTCGAAGGGTAGGTGTACCCCATAGCCCAGTCATAATTCAAGTCGCCGTCGTCCCCCAGTATACCATAGCTGGCACGCAGCTTCAACTGATTGACGAACTTCAGCGCATCGATACTCTTGAAGAAAGGCTCTTCGGAAATTCTCCATCCAGCCGATACGGAGGGGAAGAAGCCCCACTGGTGTCCCTTGGCAAACTTGCTGGAACCGTCGTAACGGAACTGTGCTTCCAGCAGGTAACGATCGGCAAACGAGTAGTTGATACGACCTATCAAGGCTTCGTTGGCTTGTTCATAGAGGTCGTTATTACCGGTCTGCATGGCACCAATCTGACCTTCGGTCACACCTGCCAGCAGGTAAGGCATGGAGAACGCCAGGTCGCGGACAGCGTAGAAGTTGTCACCGTTGCGCTTCTGCACCTCCCAACCGATAACACCGCCCACGTGGTGAACATCGTTAAAGGTTCGGTCGTAGTTCACTGTGAATTGTCCCAGCATCTGCGACTTGTCATAGAACTCGCGGCGCATGTTGCTGGGCGAACTTTCGTTATAGACCTTCTGCTTGTAGGTACCGGTCTGTTCGTCATAAGCATACTGATAGTACTCTTTACGGAAAGCCTCGTTGTTGTCGGCACGATAGTCATAACTGAACATGGCTTTGGCAGTCAAGCCCTTCAACACCGGAGTGTATTCACCGAAGTCGGCCGTCAAAGTAGCCGAGGACTGGAAATATTTCTGCTTGTACTTCTTGTAACCGGAAATGTCGGCCGTCATCATGGCCACAGTGTTCTGTTCCATATCCAAACCGTTGTAGTTCAGCATCGTTCCCTCGGGGTCGGCGTATGCCGGATAGAGAACACCTTGGCGCCAGTAATTACGGATGATGTCTTGTGAACTGGTGTAAGGCGTGTTGCGTTCGTCGGAGATACCGCTCACGCCAAGTTCGAACTTTATACCTTTAGCAATTTCAGTCGAAATGTTAGAGCGCAGGTTGAACTTATTGTAGTTCAAGTCTCCTGAACGGAAGATACCTTCCTGATAGAAGTAGCCCATGCTGATGTAGAACTTCGTCTTCTCGGTACCACCGGAAATACTGATGTCGTGTTGCGTTTGCGGAGCCACGTTAGAGATAATCAGGTCGTTCCAATCCGTTGTACGACGCGTGCCGTTGCGGAATGCTTCGAAACTCTCTTCGCTGAAAACCCATGAACCGCCGTTGATGTTGTTCATCGACATTTCGTTGAACAGTGTCATGGATTCATAAGGGTCACACAGTTCGGGCATACGTGAAGGTTGCTGGAAAGTGTAGGAACCGTTGTAAGAGAATTCCGTTTTTCCTGCTCCTCCTTTTTTAGTAGTCACCAGTACTACACCGTTGGCGGCACGTACACCATAAATAGCGGCTGAAGCGTCTTTCAACACAGAAATGTCATCAATATCCATTGCATTCAAACGCTGGAACTCTTCCGTGCTCCGGGGAATTCCATCGATGATAATCAATGGAGCACCCATACCGCGAACATCGAAACTGTTGTTGAAAGTTCCGGGTTCAGAACTCTTCTGCCATACACGCAAACCGGGGATACGCCCCGTCAGCATGTTCTGCGGATTTTCATTCTTGGTCTTTATCATATCCTGACCTTTTACGGCAGAAACGGCACCCGTCACCGACCCGCGGCGCTGTGTTCCGTAACCTATCACCACCACTTCGTCTATCATCTTGGAATCGGTTTCCATGATGATATTGATAGTGGTACGTCCGTTCACTTTCTCTTCCTTGTTTTTCAATCCCACATAAGAGAAGCTGAGGATACCGTTCGCGGGAGCACTGATGGTATAGTGGCCGTCAATGTCGGTAATGACACCGGTGGTAGTACCTTTCACCATGACGGCAGCACCAATGACAGGCTCGTTGGTATCGTCCATGACTATTCCCGAAACGGAAATAGAGTTTTGTGCGAATATATCTGCCGGAACCAGCATCAGAAGTAGTGCCATAACCATGCAGGATAATCCTTGTCGCATCTTGCTAAAATTCTTCATAGTCCATTATTTTTAAAATTATTTTTTGCTCCATTCATAATTCGCCAACACTGCATACTCGGCTGCAAAAGCAAAAGTGAACATGCCTTCCACGTTGTTCTTGGTCCTTTCGGCTTTATTCCAGCCCACCAGCAGGTTAGTGGGAAGCATATGCTTGTATTGATAGTTTTCGTAGGCATAATCCAGGTTGTTCTGGAAGGCCTCGATACTGCTTGCGGCGGCAGCGTGGGCTGAATAGGCATCCACATACCCGCGCATCAGCACACCGTTGAACCAGTTACAGAATCCGCTGATATCGAATGCATAGCAACCCGATTTTGTGGCATCGGGCTTGGCAAAGTAGGCAAAGCTGTTATCAGTCAATTCAGCCAGGTCTGTCCGGTAGGCAGCATCGCCCGTAGCCCTGAGGAGGTCGGCGGCACCGGAAAGCATCGTACCGCTGTTGTAAGTGATGGCCGGACCTACGCGGTCGCGCAGTTTGGAACCTTTCCGATAGCGTTCGCCGTCAATGGTGACATATTCTATGTCGGACGACTCGGAACCGCCCATCATGTCATCGTACACTCCGTCGGGTCTCAGCAAATATTTCTTTTGCCAATCATAAACGGCTTTGGCGAAGTTCAAGTAATAGTCGGACTTCTTCTCCGTACGCAGCTTGCGGCTGTTGTCGGCAGCCACGTAGCCATAGGTCACTTCATCGGACTTTCCTTTGTAAATTTCGTGAAGCCACACCAACGGACTGACAATGGGACCGTTGCTGCAAGAGTGCTTGGTGAGGTATCCGGGTCCCCATGTGATGCCTCCCAACTGATTGCCTTGTTCGTCAAGGGTGCAGTCCCAACCGTCGAGCACGTATTCCATCAGGTATTCCGCCTTTTCCAGATAACGCTGCTCACCGGTGATATGATAGGATTCCAACAATTCACGCACCAGCCACATCTGGTCGTCATAAACATTGAGGATGCCTTCTACCTGTGCAGCTCCCTTGTCGTTTCCACGGTTTACGCCGTATACAGTCCACTGCCTGGTCTGTGTATAAGAGGTCAGCGTAAAGGTGCCTGCATAATACTCCAGATTGTCATAGAGTTGAGACAAAAGCTCCTTGTAACGGTTAAAGTGAGAGTCATAAAGAGCCGCCTCACCCTTTGCCTGCCCGGTCTTCATGGCTTTCATCGCAGCATTCACAGCCTCAATGGAACTGGTGTACATCCACACACTGCCCACCTCGCTGGAACGACTTCCGGTATAAGGGTTATAATAACGTGACATAGCCATGCCCGTTCCGGTGAAATAGCACTCCACGGCATTGTCAATCAGTTCGATGGCACGCGCCACGTTCTGCACCGGCAGATTGCCCGGAACTTCCGTCCCCCCGTTGCCCGGCTTTTCGTCAACAGCAGAGTCATTGCTGCAAGCCATCAACGTCCATAAAAGTAATATCAGTAAAGTAAATAGATTTTTCATTCTGTTCATACAATTAGTTTGTTATTCCATTGTTATGCCACGCAGCACCAGTTTGTTCTCGTCGCCGTTCTCTTCTCCCTTGAAGACACCGATGGTCAGCATCACGTCTTCCCCGTTGAACTGAGACAAATCGTAGACAAAGTCGGCATACGCGTCCGGGTTGCCCTTTCCTCCGGCCTCATGGATAAACTTCCAGCAACCGTCGGCGGCAGCCTCGGCAAACTGAGCCGTATTGGATGCTGGTGCCAGGTGTATGGCAGTTCCATCCATACGGATGGCCGTCACCTTGAAGAAGGTGGCATTCGTTCCGCTGAAGTTACGGGTCTTCAATGTCATCTTGTTGCGTCCGGATGCAATGGAGAACTTGGCATAGAAATAAGATTCGGGCACGGTGGTGCTTACATTGTTTCCACCACGTGTCTTAATCAGATAACCTTCGGAAGGGAATACCTCAGGGTCTTTGCTGAGCGGCATATACGACCACTCGGCACAAACATGGTCCACCTCGCGCCATGCACGATAAGCGTCCACATAGTTGTCGCGATTTCCTTCAATGGGACTCATACCCGTGAACTGCGACTTCACGTGCGGCATGGTAGAGCGTACCATTTCCTGAGTCATCTTCCAGCCGTCCAGTTCTTCGACTGCCGTTCCCGGCAACCATCCCCAACCTTCAACGACTTCCTTGGCAAAAGCGATGCGGCGCAATACCAGCTGCTTCCAATAGTCGCCCGTCTGGGCACGGAATGTACCGATGGCAATGATTACTTCCTTGCCGATGTATTTGCTCAAGTCCACCGGAACAGAGCCGTAGTCTCCCGAGGCATAGGTTCTGACGTCGCCCACCATCTCTGCTTTCGGTTCAGCCGCGGCCAGGTCTACCACCTGCACGCCATAGTAAGCCGGAGAAGCTTCGTCGGCACTGTGCGTACGAATCTGCAGGGTCATCATGTAGTTGTCTTCTGTAATCAGTTTGCTTCCGAATACAAAGGAATCGAACATTTCCAAGTCGGCGGGATTCTTGCGGTCGTCTTCATTGTTGCGGATGCGGAGAGTGGTTCCTTCGTTCTGCTCTTCCCAGTCGCCGCGGAAGTCCATCGTACACATGTAGTTGCAAGCCCAGTCCCAGTGGGGATAGTTTTCGGCGTTTCGTCCGCCGCGGTATTCGTTATAATACCATTTTTCGGCAGCCTTCAAGTCGTCGAGGGTCAGTCCGCGCAGGATTTCCGATCCACCCATGCGCACGTCTGCAGTGGCAATACCATCCACAAAGTCGGCCATAGCCACTTTCTTCACGATAGAGGCATAACCATCCTTCGTAAAGGTAACGGTATAGTCCGCCAGCGGCAAATTGCCGATTTCAAACGTACCGTCGCTTCCGGTGGTGGTAGTCTGTGTGGAGCTGATGCTGACCGTCACTCCTTCCAACGGAGCACTTCCCTTTCCCGCATCGGTCACTTTTCCCTTGATTTTTGCAGCTGCGTACTCCATCTTAGGACTGACTTCGGCCACTTGCTCTTCGTTGAATTTTCCTGCCACAACGGTAACGCTTACCGTCTGGTAATCGGCTTTCGTAAATGTAATTATATGTGTACCTATTGAAATGTTTTCGAGTGTATATACACCCTGTGAATTTGTCGTGGCCCGAGGGCCGTCCGGTGTAGCCGTTATACCGGAACCATCGACTTGAACCGTTACCCCTTCGAGGGGAGAAGATAAATCGTCCGTGACGACACCCGTCACCTTTCCATAAGATAAAGCCCCTCCGCCCGTGTCATCATCCGAGCAGGAGCTTAGCGCGAACACCATACTTATAAGCATGGTCATCAGTCCGAAGACTTTCAGCTTTCTTGCCTGTTTCATAGTTTAAATTATTATTAGAAGTTAATATAACAAAGGAGCCGATGCCAATCGCCCACATCAGCCTCAGGGCTTGCAAAGCGCCCCCTCGACCACAAATTTGATTTCGCATGGGTTAATTTTAGGGTTAATTTGCGTATAATGGAACAAAAAAAACATTAATCCGAGCTATTTTAACCCATAAAAGAAAGGACTGACTGCACTTGACTCTTTAAGTTTCGAAAGGGAAGACGTGAGTCAAACAATTATCGCACGGTTCTACTAAATACCCATTTCCAAGAGTCCATTTGTCCCCTTTTATCAATGCCGGAACCTTATTTTTTAAAAGACTGATTATCAAAGGCATTATAATAGCTCTATCTCAGTATACGACTGAGGTACCCTGAATATGCGGCTGAGTTCAAAAGTGTTTTGCTTTGTAAACATTTATCAGCCACACATGAAACATAACAAGAGTTATCGGACAAGCTGAAAGAGGCAGACCGAAGAACAAAAAGAGAAAAGACTGAAAGTAGCGGATGCAACGTGCCGGGGAACTAACTCCAGTAAAGACTGAAAGGATTAGGATAATCTTCCCCCGTGTGTTTTTTGTATTCCGCCACAAATTTCTGGTAAGTGCCAATAGCGGCATTCTCATGCTTGAGTATGAAAAGTGACTTGAGGCAACAAGACAAGGCTGTCTCGTTCACCGGGTCGATATTGAATTCCGCTTCGGCCAGGCTCACAGCTTCCGCATAATCCTGCGCCTCGAAAGCCTCCTTCATCAACTGCAAGACAAGCACTTCCAAGCGGCACTCCACATCCTGCTTGAAACCGTCGAACAACGGATCGTCCATAAAGCCTACAAACTTGCCACGCCCCACGATATGCAGAAACTCTTGCCGACATTCCTCTATCCGGTTCTCGGTGACTATTGCCTTAAACCGCAAGTAGTCGCAATAAAAACCGGAGGACAGTGTGAAACGGAAACATCCTTTCTCGTAGACCAATTCTATACCGTCCAGTTCTTTCAGAATCTTGCGCAAGTGGTTGATGGCTACACCACGAGAGTTTTTCACCTTATCCTTCGGCTTGTCGGGCCATATCAGGTCACTCAATTGTCTGGAAGAAATTCCGTCGGCATCGCTATAACGCAAAATGAGACAGAATATCTGCTTGATACGCAAGGAAAACATATAGGAGATATTACGCCCGTTCCGGTCGAACACGGAGAAGTCACCGAATAAATACATCGAATTGGCAGCTCCCATATCTACCGCCATCTTCTCTGCCTTTGCATCAGAGACATCAGAAAGCTGTTCCTTGTCTTGTCGCACAGCTTTGCCATCCTTGCACTTACCGGAGTTTCGGCACCACTTGCACACTATCCACACGCCCCCGCCAGCTACAGCCACAACCGCGACTACCAGTAACAGCCACACATGTAAAGCATTTCCTCCACCGTTATTTGCAGTATATTTTTCAAGAGAAACCGATGGGAATAGCAACGAATAGACAGAAAATTTGGAAGACACGTCGTCTCTTGTTTCCTGCACAGTCACAAAAAGCCTGCTTTGACGCTCGTTGTAATAAAGACGAGCGTTCGTCATGATTCTGTCGGAGTAAATGGGAATGGAATCACCCAATATATGACAACTGCCATCTTTTACAGAAAAGCGGTAAAGATGCAAAAATGAGTTGGACACACTCTCGGGATAACGCAAGACATAGAAACAAGAGTCATTCAGTATAACCATATCCTGCGCCGGAACCATATTAGGCTGTCCTTCTGAAATGTCCCAAAGCTTCTGCACACGCATTTCTTGCAAATCCACCTTATAAAAATCGTGAAAATAACGACGGCCTATCACCTGGTCGCCCGATTCATTGCCCATACCGCCGAAAATATAGACAGAATGATTACTGTCCAGATAACCAACCGAAGAGAAATAACGCGGACAAAGAAAATCGCCGGACAGAGAACCCAGCGTATCCCAACGTTCCTCCTCCGCATTGAACATATAGAACTTATTGCTGTAGTACATATTGCCGAAGCCGCCGAAGATGGTGTAACGTTTGCGAACTGCATCATAATAGGAACAGTGATGATGCAATTGCATACTCAGCCGACTGTAACTCTCCACCCTCCAGCCCAACGTATGCAAGTCCAAACTCGCTATCATAGGCTCTGAATCTCCATTCTCGGTATACACCTCGTAGGCATAGAGCCTTTCACTGCCACTATCGAAGAAACTGCCGGCAAGAAACAGCTTCACAGGGCACCGTTCGGCAAAAGCCTTGGCAGAAGTGCTTCCCGTCTCCATATTGTAGACGAACAACGAATCACGGTTGAAATAATAAATCTCGTTTCTGTCGGCATTGTAGCAAGAACCAGCTTCCGAAGCCGACGCAAAGCCACCCTCTTTCCTCCAGTGATAGGCCTCGTTAATCAACCATATCGGGTTCTCCACTTTTCCATAAAGAGTACCCTCTTGGTTACAGACAGATTCTCCGTCCGCCTCATCCAAGGGAAATGTGTAAGTATGCTCAGCATTCACAACCAGCTTGTCAACAGCTATCTCCGGAACGTCAATGATGTGGTCGCTCTTACCGAACACGATTTTCGGACTGAACTCATCAGAGAGCAACACCCCCTTACATACCTTTTCTTGATCGTGAATCTTGAGAGTAATCTCATCCTGCTTCAGATTGAAAGCTATCTTCACCTTAAACCAATGGGATTTCATAGCCCCGGCCTTACTGACTGGCAAGGCTATCAACACACACTTCCCCTCCTGGTTCAGACGGAACAAGATGTCATCACCACGAAAATCAAAGAAAAGATTGAAAATCTGTCCTTCGTCACCCCCCTTCACTCGCAACACATAACCGACACTTTCTGTAGAATACAGAGCCATATTGAATTCCAAGTCAAAGTAGTCTTTGAAAGAGGGACAACTGTGGGCAAACACATCATAGGATGTCCTTTCGTCGATAGGGCTGGCTGCGCCACGAAATCTCAATCCGTATGCGGAAACCATTTGGGTAGTGCAAAGACTGATTATTAAAATGATATATCTATATAAATGTACCATTAGGTTTTCATTTAAGGTTATGCAATGCCATCATAAAACATTAGCCAACATTTATTAAGAAATGATGGGAAGATTGAAATGCAAATATATAAAATATTAATGAACGAATAATATTTTGCTAAAATAAAGTAAGTTCCTATACAGCTATTATAAAAGACTAAAAGTCCGTATCATCCTCGCTCCTATAGAAGCGGAAGATGTACGGACTGGATGAGAAGTAGATACGGAGAGATTAGGAAAGCAGCATGGAAAAGTTATGACGCAGGTACTCCCGTCACAATTCCCCGGCCATGTGTCCCTATATAAACCCGCCCATATTCCTGCATATCACCGCAGATATGCAATACCAGGCCATATTGATGGGCATCATCGTTGATACGTACCCAAGAGTTCGCCGCATCGTCAGAACGGAAGAAACCATATTGCCCGTTGACTACGCCTATCAGGTAGATGGCAGGATAATCATTGCCTGGCTTTGCCTTGCCAAAACCAAAAGCATAGATGGTACGTACCTTATCCAAAGCTCGGAAATCAAATTTTTCTGAAGCAGCAGAGCGGTACAAACCATCATAAGCTGCAATCCACAAATCTTTTTCATGACCGGGAGTAGCGTAGATACGGTCTTGCCCTCCACGCGGATCTCCTCTTCGTACGGCGGCACCGGCATTACCCCGTTGGAACCGTTTAACAGTTAAATTCAATGTGTCGGCATGAAAAGTCGCCCCACCATCCTCGCTGCTATACAATATTTCGGCCACAGCATCTACAGCATAAAAACGTTGGGGGTTCACCTTGTCTGCAATGACGCGGATATTCTTAGGCAAACCACGACAAGATTGCCAAGAAGCCCCTTTATCACGAGTCAGATAAGCCTCCGAGCGGTCGGGTGTCCAAATCCAAGAAGAGCCGTCTGCTGCCACGGCGATATGCCCATTACGAGATTTTTCAGTCGGAACAGTGGCACACATAGTCCAGTGCCTGCCTCCATCTTCTGAATATGAAATAGTCTTTGCACCCGGCTGATGGCCGAACAGTGTACCAACCCTGACTATCAAATCCTGCTTCAGCCAGGCACCCGTCACTCCATTCGTATTTCCGAAATGAGGATTGGCATGGCTGCCCAACGGGTCGGGCCGATTGAGGTCGAAATGCGTAAAGCCACCATAATCACCGATACCGGAAATCAGACGCGCCCCTTTTTCGGGAGCATAGAGTTCGAGGGGCACGGTCTCTTCGATACCGGCAGACATGATACTCCATTTCACCGGTTCCCCACGTTCCACGGCAGAGAGATTAAAAGTTTCCCAACCACCGAAACCGGTGGTAAACATGGCATGTTCGGCGTCGGCAGGGTCTATCTCAATATCGAACATCCAGTGCAGAGGGGCTACTTTTGTATAGGGAGCCTTAGAATAATCATACTCATATCCCGTCTTGAAAATCGGTTTCCAGCTCTTGCCACCGTCAGTCGTACGGAACATCTCATCACTTTTATAACCGTGCTTGCCCCCCAGACTGTGTGTACTGGCAATCAGATGCTTCGGATTACGAGAATCTACAGATACGGCTGCATAGCCAAATCCTGCCTTTTCGCCACCTGGCAGTCTGACGGGAGAAATGTCTGTCCATTTGCCTTTACGGGTATCGTATTTCCATACGCCTCCATCCCCCATCTGGCTTGGACCGGGAGTATCTCCATACGTCAGAACCAATTGCCCGTCACCGGTCAAGACCATATGCGTGGGGCGATACTGCACCGGCTGTCCCCCGACCGGCTGCCAACTTTCACCATAGTCGTGGCTCACGAACAGATTTTCCCTGCCCATCAATGAAACTGCCACATAAATGTCACAGGTGCCGCGCCCATCACGAGTGCCTTGTGCATCATAGGCAACACAGACAATGCCACTGCCGCGATTCCCCCATGCGACACGGTCGGCGGGATTGAACTTCTCGGAGACATCCGGGAAAGACGCCACCCGTGCCCAGCTCTGTCCTTTATCCGTACTGCGCCACAAGCCATGCAAACGGGTCCCCATATAAATGATATTCCCATTCTGCGGGTCCACCATCATCCGTTCCCCATTGCCACGCCCATTCTCGTTGCCGCCCATCGTAAAGGGCACATCGACACGAGTAAAGGTTCTGCCGCCATCATAAGAACAAAGTATGGCCCCATTGGAGCTACTGGTATACGTACCGCAGGCAATATACACGTTCTGCGGATTCTGCGGGTCGATGGCAATGCTCTCCACCCCCTGCAGATTACTTTCATCCAGACTTATCCAGTCCAGCAAAGGCGTCCATTGGTTGGAAACAGTGTCCCACCGATAGGCTCCTCCCATATCGGTGCGGCAATAACGGACACCAGGAGCTTCTGGGTGAAAAACGATACCGTCCACAAAGCCTCCTCCCACTATCGGTACGCTCTTCCATTCGTAAGAAACGGAATTCACCGGAGATATATCTTGAGCAAGCATCGGCATGCCGCCCAACATCAAACTTATTCCTGCTAAAAACAACTGTCTTTTCATAAGCATCAAGGTCCTAAAACAAACATTCTTTATATTGCTTCCAAAGATAAGAATATTTCATTGATATTTCAGGCTGAAACATTTGACACTTCGCATATACAATACTAATAAACAACATATTAACAAAAACAAGAAACTAAATCAAGCCATAAAAAGATTAAAATAGTACCCATAAGAACTCTCCTCTCCAACAGCTTTTGTAACAACAATGCAACATATATGACACAAAAACACAACACGCATGTCCGAACTTTGCCGCCGACAAATCATTCGACAACAACAAATCATGAAGAAAAGCGTATTGACAGTACTGATTGCCCTGCTGCCACTGGCCGCAATTGCCCAGCCCCCTTCCATCAACGAGGACGGGAAAAAGATGGAAAAGGAAAAGATGGAAACGAAAGACTACCTGCCGGAAGTCCACGGAACCATCCGCGCCAAATACGAATATCAGACCACTATGGGTGCAGGACGTTTCGAGGTACGCAATGCACGTATCAGCGTAACGGGCAACGTACTGCCCATTGTTGCCTACAAAGCCGAGATAGACCTCTCCGACGAAGGCCAAATCAAGATGCTGGATGCCTACGCCCGGCTTTTCCCGACAAAAGGACTGACGGTCACCGCCGGACAAATGCGTGTTCCCTTCACCATCGATGCCCACCGCTCACCGCACCAGCAATACTTCCCCAACCGGTCGTTCATCGCCAAGCAAGTGGGCAATGTACGGGATGTAGGATTCACAGTAGGATATACCCTGCCCACCGATGTACCTATCACCGTGGAAGGAGGACTTTTCAACGGTTCCGGACTGACCAACCAGAAAGAATGGCACAAGGAAGTGAACTACTCCGCCAAAGCCCAGTTCCTCTTCACCAAAGGACTGAACCTGACACTGAGCGTGCAGAGCATCCAACCGGAAGAAGTACGTATGCAATCCTACGACATCGGTGCCTACTATGAAACCGGCCGTTTCCACATCGAAGGCGAATACTTGTACAAGCAATATTCCGACAATGCCTTCAAAGATGTACATGCCGTCAACACTTTCATCAACTACGATCTGCCGTTACGGAAAGTATTCAACAAAATGTCTTTCCTGCTACGCTATGACATGATGACCGACCAGAGCGACGCCAAAACCGCCGATGAGGAAACCGGCAGATTGACAGTGACCGACTACAAACGCCAACGCCTAACGGGCGGCATCACCTTCAGCCTCAGCAAGGCATTCCGCACAGACCTCCGGCTGAATTACGAGAAATACTTCTATGCCAAAAACAGCATAGCGAAGGAGTCGGAACAAGACAAAATAGTATTGGAATTGATGGTACGTTTCTGATATTTCTTGGCTTCCCCTTGTTTCTTTCATTCCAAAAATGTATATTTGGAATAAATTATTCCGAGCTATGGCAAATCCAATCATACCCGGTATACCGCAGACTGAACAAGACTTATTGTATAGTAAACTGAATGCATACAATCAAGGGAGAGCCTCTTATAAGGAAGTAGGCGCCTATCTTGTCGTACTGCCCCGGCCGGAACATCCCCAATATACTTTGTGGGTTTACTCTCCACTGCCCGGAAGACAGTCCATCTTCTACATTTGCGACCTTTCCACCGACATTCACGAAACGCTACAGATGGCAAGCACGCTATGCTTCTACTCGCCGCGCAGCCTGCTGCTTGTGGAGTATAATGCCAAAAGAATGCAGAGCAAAGGGGACGACATTATCTCCATAGGCAAATACCACGGCCACTTCCTGCACGAAATTCTCCGTATAGACCCTGCCTATCTCACGTGGATAGCCTTCAAATTCCAGCCTCGCATCCCCAAACAGGAACGTTTCGTACAGATTGCCAAGATTTACCATTCGGTCTACCTCGACATACAACGAAGAAAAACGTACCAAACCAACGGCGGACGTTTTCTGGGGAAGGAAGGGGAAAGAGTGGAGAACCTGACACTGACCGTACTCAGCGTACGACTGGAAGACAACCCCTACAAGACACAGCTCAAAGGAACCACTCCTTATTTCTACGTACGCCAAGTGTTGAAACTGAAAGACTCCGTCGGCAACTTCGTCAGCATCCGGATGAACGCACGCACGGCAAGCCGGAAATCATGCCAACTGCCTGCCGTGGAACATGCCTACCAAGTAGGGGAAATCATGGAAATAGCATCGGCACGCATAGCACGTACCTATATGATAGGAAGCAGCAAATATACCCGGCTGACACATGTGAAGTTACACGTCCCTACCGGGTAAAGGATTTTCTATCAGATACGAACCACACGCTGCATACGGCTGCTTTCCCAGGCTGCCTCTATCAAGCGGATGACTCCGATCACCTCGCGGGCATCGCTCTGCAAAGGTTCGCCGTGGCGGATATGCCGATAGATATTCTCGTAAAAAGCAGCATAATTACCGGGAAGGCTCGGATAGGACTCACGCACGACTTTGCCGTCCCTTTCAGTATGAAGCAGCCCCCAAGAGGACTCATCCTCCTCGCCCCAGTGCGGAGTGCCAGGCAATACACCCTCGGTCAAGGCCGCTTCCTGCGGGTCGAGGCCATATTTCACGTAAGACCCTTCCCTGCCGTGAAGGACGAAACGGGGTTCGTTCTCGCACATCAGATAGCTGGATTTCAGTGTTATCTTCACTTCAGGCGCTTTTGAGGGACACAACAAATGGATAATGAAATAATCATCCACCTTGCCGTCCTTGCGCAGCGTGGCAATATCTGCAAAAAGGGCTTCGGGCATCCCGAACAGTTGCACAGCCTGGTCTATGACGTGGGCGCCCAGGTTATAGGTCAAGCCGCCGCCATCTTGTCCGGTTTCCTTCCAAGTATTCGGCTTGATGAAATTACGATAACGGGGAAAGGTGGATTCAAACTCCACCAGATGTCCCAGCAAGCCCTTGGACAGTATTTGCTTGACTGTCAGGAAATCACAGTCCCACCGGCGGTTCTGGTAAACGCTCAAGGTCAGCCCCCGGCTTGCGGCAAGTGCCACAAGTTCCTCAGCTTCTGCTACGGTGGTGGTGAAAGGCTTCTCCACAACCACATGCTTACCTGCTTCGAGGGCGCGGCGGGCATACTCATAATGAGTGCTGTCCGGTGTGTTGATGACAACCAAATCCAACCCTTCAAGTCCGATAAGTTCCTCAAAACTCCGCACAATACAAGCGTCGGGATACTTCTCCCGGGAGAGTTCCTTACTGCGCTCCGTAACGGCAGTCAATTCAAAATGAGGGTTGGTGGAGATGAAGGGAGCATGGAAAACACGTCCCGACATTCCGTAAGCGGCTAATCCGGTTCTTATCTTGTCCATATCGTTCTTTTTAAGTTCACCCTTATTCCGTCACCAACGGACGCTTACGCCAATCGTCTTTCACATAGCTGTCGGGGTAGACCGTTTTATCAATGATTTCACCACCTTTCAGACGAATCCAGGTGGTGAAAGTACGGGCACCTTCCTTCATCACAATGACACGGGCACCGTTGGACAAATGGTTGTACTCGGTATTGCCACCGGTGAAACGGCCGTAAGCCAGCAGAATGCCTTTCCACATTACGGCATAATCGTTGTCATGGTCGTGTCCGACAAACATACCCATCACATCACCGGCCTCTTTCATGGCAGTGAACATGCCCGTATTCAGCTCCGGAGCGCAAGCCTTTTCCATGCGAGTACCTATCAGTATGGCGTTCTCATCGGAAGCGGCTTCGTTATATTCCGGCAGAGGGATGTGGAAGAATGCCAGTGCAGGCAAAGGTTGCCCACCGTTTTTTGCTTTATAAGCGGCACTCTGCTGGCGGTACCAGTTCACCTGGTCGAAAGTGAGCCAGTCGTACCCTTTTACATCGGGCAGTTTGGAGTAGGAATGGGAATCCAGACAGTAAAGCAGGGCTGCATCCTTCTTGCCGTCCGAGGATTTCAGTGTGAGGACATAGTCGGGGGATTCAACTCCGCCACGGTCGGGTTGGATATTGAAAGGCATGGAACGGATAACATCATAAAGTTCGGCACGTGTTTTTCCCTGCTCGTTGTCGTGGTTACCAAAGGTTACGACAAAAGGAATCTTACGGTCCGTAGCATAGGAAAGCACCTTGCGCATGGCTGTATCGGCAGGTGCGGCATAGACCACATCGCCGGTAAAGACTACTAAATCGGGGCGCTCAGCATCGAGCACCTCGCCAATACGCTTCAAAGCAATGTCTGAAGCCGGATTACCATACTTAAAGTGGATGTCTGTAAACTGGACGATTTTAAACTCTCCATTCTTGTTGAACTGTAAAGGCGATACTTGTGCCGGGCAGAACAAGGAGGATAAAAGTGCCAGACAAAAGGTCAAGGAGATTTTCTTCATATAAGTGGATGATTAAATTGAGTTGATATTATTTCATGTCATTCCTTCACTATCAATACAGTGGCATAGGCGGATATACCTTCCTCCCTGCCCGTAAAGCCGAGTTTCTCCGTGGTGGTGGCCTTGATGGAGATGTCATCCTCGTCTATTCCCATCACCGCGGCAAGCGTACGTTGCATTTCGGGAATATAGGACTTCAACTTAGGCCGCTCAGCGCAGATGGTAGCATCAATATTACCCACCAAATAGCCTTTAGCAGCTATCAGTTCTATTGTTTTCTTTAACAGAATCTTGCTGTCTATATTCTTGAACTCACCGGCAGTATCGGGAAAATGATAGCCGATGTCGCGCATATTCGCCGCTCCCAGCAATGCGTCACAGATAGTATGGATGAGCACGTCTGCATCCGAGTGCCCCAACAATCCCTTTTCATGTTCCAGGCGGATACCGCCCAGCCAAAGCTCGCGCCCTGCCACCAGTTGGTGGACATCAAAGCCGAAACCTACACGTATCTTCATATCGTTACTTCTTTAAGTTGATACGAAAGTACGGAAAAAATAGGAACAAGAGAAGGAACAAGACACAAATTGCACGGATTACGCCGTTTTTTGCTCCCCTTGTGGAAAGAAAATCGAACGTAAACCGTGCAATCGGTATGGAGCATGAAGAATATGTTACGGTCTGTCGGGCAGACTGTCTACAATTCCTTTATAAAAAGCTCTCACATCTTGCCAGTGATAGAAAGGAGCCATATCCGTCTTCACCGGGATACTTACTTCATGCTCGTGCAGCAACAGTTTTACAATCACATCTTCCGGCGAGCCTTTCTTGCGGAAGAACACCAGCTGTATATTTCCTGCCATCGGCGCAACCTTGTAGTTGCACCACGCCTGATAGAACTTATCGGGGTCGGCCTCCTCGTTATAGCAGTTCTCCAACTTCATCAATCCTGCCAGGGGGATAATGTTTCCATCATGTGCAAAGCGGAAAGTAGCCGAGTTTCTACCCGAAGCAATAGCCTCGTCGGCAGCGGCAATGATGTTCTCCAGTGTCGGTTTGGCGTTTGCCACCATCAGTCCGTTGGTCATGGGCGAGGGACCGTCGCACACGTAGTTCTTGTAGTTGTGTATCTGCCAAATGTCGAATAACTCTTGCTTCTCAAAAATATCATAGAACGATACTTCCTGCTCCACGTCCTGCATGTCCGAGGCTATCGCATAAAGACCGCGCATCAGTTCCTCCGGATTCACACGTTTATGGACAAACTCTTTATCGGAGAAAAGTGAGTTCATCAGACGTTCGGGACGAACATGGCTCTTCTCGAATTTGCGGAACTCCTCGTACCAAGGGCCCTTGTGCGAAGTGAACTTCATGGCTTCCTGCGTATGAAAGTTCAAGTAAGGCATGTATTTGTTGCTGGATTCACGCTCAATCTTCAGTTGGGGATTGAATTCCTTCAGACGTTCGCAGAAGGCATCCATACTGAGTACGCAACGTATTACGAGTGTAGCACATGCCGACATCTCCGGCGCACCTTTAAAGACTTCGGGAAATGCCTGATACATACGTTCGGCAATACCGCGCTGCTGATCCACGCCCACTGGGCTCAAGTCTCCACCGCGTCCTTCGGCATCTGCCCAGACAATAGCCAACCGCTTGCGCACATCTTCGCCCAGCGGAGTAAGTTTACCTGCCTGATGTGCCTTTTCAAACACTTCCATCACACGGATATACTCCTCGTCAGAAATCAGCCAGCGCGAGCCATGACGTCCGAAGTGACTGATATAGAAAGGCTCGTAACCCTTCGGTGCCTTGGTCTGTACACCCGGTGCCGGATAGGCATAATACACTCCTCCGGTAACGGCAATGTTATCGAAGATTTCTTCGCGCGTGGCTTGTGCATACGACGATGTATGCACAGCCGATGCGGCAAAAAGAATGGTAGAAAAAACGATTCGTTTCAATCTAAAATTCATAGGATAATAAAGCTTTTCAGTTCAAGAAATCAGGATTTTGTGTCAAATTAGGATTGGTGGTAAACTCGTCCTGCGGAATGGGGAAGAGGTTGTATTTGTCGTCCACATCCTTACCTATGTAAGAACCTGCCACGCCATTGTCACTACCTTTCCAGTCCCAGTTATATCCCTTGGTGAACTTACCAAAACGAATCAGGTCTGTACGGCGAACCAACTCCATGTGCAACTCGCGGGCACGTTCATCCAAAAGGAAATCAAGATTCAACCGACTGTCGCTGATGCGTCCCGATACGCCATTACCATATTTGCCGGACATGTAAGCACGGTCTCTGATTTCATTCACATACTCCAACGCTTCGGTACGCGAACCACCTTCGGCGCCACGCAGAATAGCCTCAGCCGCCATCAAGTAGGCATCTGCCGTACGGAACATCGGATAATCGACAGAGGAGTACTTCGTGCCGCCTGGTTCCAGTTCACTGCCGTCTTTGCGCACGTTTCTCCACTTGATGCAGGCGTAGCCGTTATTGAAATCGCTCTGGAACTCCTTGCCTTCTACCCAAGTTTCTTTGGTGTGGCCAATAGAGAAGAATTGGGCACGCTTGTCTTTCTTGCCGTTCCCCCAGATGTCGTCTGCCACAAAAGTCTGGTCTTCTTCTTCGAACATATCCACCAGCTGTGTCTTTACGCGGGCATTGCCCCAGGTGCCGTTCACACCTATCCGGATATAGTTGCCCATATCTCCATTCATCAACGCCTTAATCAGGAAGTTAGTACCTGCGCTGCCTTGCGCATAGTCTGCATCCTGCACCAGCGGCCAGATGATTTCGGAACAAGTTTCATTGTCTGCCAAGAAGATGTGGCGATAATCGGAAGCCAGCGGATAATTACCTTCCGTAATTACCTTTTTGGCATATTTGTATGCGTTTGTGTATTCATTCTTTCCTACCCAAGTTTCGGCATTCAAGTAAACACGTGACAGCAAGAACCAGGCTGCTACACGGTCCACACGGGCATATTCGTTCTTTTTGGGTTCTTTCAGCAGGGTGGTCAATTCTTCCAGTTCGGACACCACAAAGTTGTAGATTTCCTCGCGAGTGGCTTGCTCGGGCATGTCACCTACTTCCATCGTTTCGTCCACGAAGGGTGTAGAACCGTAAAGGTCGCAGAGCATACTGTAACTATAAGCACGGATGAAGCGGGCTTCGGCACAATAGTATTGATACTCGTCTTTCAAGGCTTCATACACACCTCTCTCCTGCAATTTGCTCTCTGTACATTCACGTAGGAACTCGTTGCAATAGTTAATGGTCATGAAAAGACGGTAATAAGGATAACCCACAATCTCAGTAGAAGCATCCCAATTCAAGTAAAGCATGGCACGTACACCCTTGCTGCCACCGGACTGGAATACGATTTCATCCGTACAAGCTTCCTGCAAGTAGAACAAGGCACGAGTATAACCAGAATATCCTTCATCGATGCCCGACACATCGCCGTCTCCTCCGTCACCACCCTTCTGCCCTGTCTGTATCAGGGCAGCATAACACTTGGCAATCATGCCGATATAGCCCTCGGGAGTAGAGTACACCATCTCACCGGTCAGTTCGTTATCATCCAGCGGCAATGTATCCAGGTCGCCCAGGCAAGAAGCAAAAAGTGACACAGCCAGCAAACATACTGTTACTAATTTGAAATATCTAGTTTTCATAATCATGTATCTGTTTTTAGTCATTAAAAATTAAGGTTAACTCCCAGCATGAACGTACGCGGACGCTGATAGATGTTTTTATCGATTCCGTCATAAAGCTCCGGATCAAGACCGGAGTATCCGCTCAAAGTGCATACATTCTGTACGGCGAAGGAGAGACGGAGCGATGTCCCGTCGTTCCACAGTTTATTGAACGTATGACCGATGGTGATATTGTCTATACGGAAGAAGTTGCCTCTCTCCAGGAAATGGTCGGTGAACTGGCGGTCTTGCGTAAACTTGTTTTCGAGCGTAGAACGCAGGATGTTGCTGGAAACGCCGTTGCTGCCATAGAGTGCATCCAAGGAGTTGGAAGCAGCCACATAGTTATAGACATAGAAACCGAAGCTACCGTGTCCGTTGATGCCCAAATCCCAATTCTTGTAGGACAGACGGGTGGACAGACCGCAATAGTAAGGGGCCTTGGAACTCTTACCAGTGACGTACTTGTTAGAGTCTTCTTCGCTAGAAGTGATGGAGCCGTCTTTGGCAATGTATTTACCGTCCAGCGGCTGTCCGTTTTCGTCATAAGCTTGCTTCAGTAGATAGTAGGTATTCGGAGTCTCTCCTACCATGTGTACTTGCAGATAGCGGCCTGTACCTCCGGCGTTACCTGTCTTTACGTAGTTGCTCTCGTTGTCGATGGTGTTCAGCTTGGTAATCTTTGAGGCATTCCAAGTGAAGTTACCGCTGATGTTCCATTCCCAATCTTTGGTCTGGATGGGAACCAAGTTCACACCGATTTCAAGACCTTTGCTTTCCATATCACCGATGTTGGTTTCGATACGGTTGGTGAAGTTACTGCCGGCAGGTACAAAAATGTCGTTCAGCAGGTCTTTCGTGTTACGCCAGTAGTAGTCAATCGTACCCGAGATGCGGTTGTTCAAGAAACCGTAGTCGATACCGATGTTGTAAGTTTCCGTAGTCTCCCATTTAATGTTGGGATCGTAGCCGTTGGGGCGGTAGGTGGTGTACCACTTGTTACCGAACAAGTATCTGGACTCATCGTAAGATGCAGTATAGGTGGACAAATGCTGGTAGTAGGAACCGATGGACTGCTGGCCGGTCTGACCGTAGCTCAAACGGAGTTTTAGGTCGGACACTACTTTGTTGTCTGCCAAGAAAGCCTCATCGTTCACACGCCATGCAGCGGCTACGGAAGGGAAGTAGCCCCAACGGGTCTCGGGCGAGAAGCGAGAAGAAGCATCGGCACGTAACGTAGCAGTCAGCATATAACGCTGTTTCCAAGAGTAGTTCAATCGACCGTAGAAGGAGAGCAGGTAGAGTTCAGCTTCCTCGTGCTTGGGAGAGGTAAGATCCTCACCCTTGGTGTCGGTAGTGGTATCATGGTTCTTGTACCAGAAACGTTGCCAGCCGTAACCAGCCATGGCATTGAGGTTATGGTCGTTGAAGTCTTTGGCATAGTTGGCGTAGAAGTCGAGTAGTGTATTGCGTTTGTCGTTATGATATGTATAACGCTTTCCGGTACCATCCTGTTCGTTGCCGGTGTACATGGCGGGGGCCAAGTCAGGCATGTTATCGTGTTTGTCTTCCGTCAGGAAATCATACCCCATGTTCAGGTTCAGTCGAAAGTCTTCAAAACCGTGTATTTTATAATCGAGGGCAATATTACCGATGGAGCGTTTGGTCTTGTTCTGCTTGTCGGCAAGTTCCAAGTCGGAGACGGGGTTTGAGGCAGCTAGCGTGATGGGGGTATTACTTACACCCATCCACATATAGTACCCCAAACCTACATTACCGTCATAGTTCTGATATACAGGGCGTGTAGGGTCGAAACCTACGGCACTTCCGATGACACTGGTGGAAACCGGCTTTTCGTCCTCGATGCTACCCTTGATATTGATGTCAACAGAGAGATGCTTGTCGAAGAACTTGGGCGACAAACCGATACTGGCATTGAGGCGCTGGTAGTTGTTGTTTTTCAACGTACCGTTCTGGTTGGTATAGCCCACGGACACGCGGTAAGGCATATTCTTCAAAGCACCAGTCATGGAGAGGTTGTGGTCTGTACCCATTGCCACGCGGTAGATTTCATCCTGCCAGTCGGTATTGACATCACCCAGCTTGAAAGCCTCCGGAGCATTGGCATACTTGGCAAAGGCTTCGCGATATTCGGAAGCGGAAAGTACATCCAGTTTCTTATACACATTGCCCACCGTCACGTTGGCACTGTAGCTGAAAGAGGGACGTGAAACACCGTCGGTGTTTCCTTTCTTCGTAGTGATAATGATGACACCGTTGGAGGCACGCGAACCGTAGATGGCTGTTGCCGAAGCATCTTTCAATACCGTAAACGAAGCAATGTCATTCGGGTTGATAGAGCTGATGGAGGCGTTGCTGACAGGCACACCGTCGATAACTATCAGTGGGTCGTTGTCTGCTGACAAAGAAGCTCCCATACGGATACGGATGGTACCGCCGCTGCCCGGAGCACCGCTGCCCGGTACAATGTTCACACCGGCAACCTTACCCACCAGAGCGTCTTCGGCAGTCAATTGCTTTCCTTTGTTCAGCTCGTCCGGCTTCACAGTTAGCAGAGAACCAGTGACATCTCCTTTCTTCACTTGACCGTAACCGATTACAACGACTTCGTCCAGCATCTCCGTGTCTTCCTGCAAAGTGATGACGAGCGGTGTATTGCTGCCGGTAACCGTCAGTTCCTGGCCCTTAAAACCGATACATGTAATGGAGAGAATATCATTGACGGCAGCTTTCAAAGTAAAGTTACCGTCCACATCAGAGATAGTTCCCACAGAGGTACCCTTTATCAAGATGTTAGCCCCAATCAGTGGTTCACCTGTGTGGTCTTTCACATGTCCTTTCACTGCAATATCTTGTGCCGAAAGTGACAAAGACAAGAGCAATCCCAGCAACGGGAGAATACTCTTTGCGATTTTAATCATGCTTTTCATATAATACAATATATAGTTAATAAAAATAATGTTTGCCAAGAAAAGGAACCAAGCACGCCCGGTTCCATGCAATCCTTATACCCAATCTTCTTAACTAATACTTATCAAAAAACTACAGTTAACTTTAATCTTTTGTCGATGTTGCAAAGGTATATGATTAACTGTCCCGCGAAAAAGGCGAGTAGAAGCTTAAAGTAGACGCAAGCAGATTAGCTTTATCTATAAAACATTAAAAAACAGCATATTGTGAAAATCAGCAGAAAGTAAGAAAGTAGATTCACATAAAGGGCATAGGAGGAGTTTTACCCTATTTTCTGCACCATATTCAGGAAATCTTCTTTAGAAAGAAAGGATTTGCTCCGCACTTTCAAGCGGTAATTATATACGGTCTGCGAAGAGTAATGCAGGAAGGTGGCAATCTTTCCGCTATCTGAAATTCCCAACCGAATCAAGGCAAACACACGGAGTTCCGGAGTCAGCAGTTCGCCCTCTTTAGGATAGATGCGCTCGTTCTCCTGCAAAAGGTTATTAAAGTCGTTCACAAACTTAGGATAGAGTTTCAGGAAGACGCTGTCGAACGTATGGAAGAATTCTTTCAACTCGCCGGTGACAAAGGTGGTGGAGTGGATGGTTTTCACCAGGTCGTCCAGCTGCCCGGCCTTCACTTTCCTTGCCAGCATCTTGCGGAATTCTTCCTGCTTGTCTATATAGACGGAACACATGTTGAAGACGTAGCCGATGTACTCCTCCTTCACACGGTTCGACTCCTGCAACCGAGCATTCAGTTCCTGCAAGTCACCGTTGATGTGCTTCAATTCCTTGTTCATGTCATCCATGGTCTTTCTGGCAAGGGAAAGGCGCTTCATCTGATGATAAATATAGACCAAGGCCACCAGCAATACTGCCGCCAGGATGGATATCCATATAA
Organism: Bacteroides sp. AM32-11AC; assembly: GCF_003603515.1. NCBI lineage: Bacteria > Pseudomonadati > Bacteroidota > Bacteroidia > Bacteroidales > Bacteroidaceae > Bacteroides > Bacteroides sp. AM32-11AC. Next base: position 247,770 of record NZ_QTNH01000006.1, read on the forward strand.
ATAAGGTGACCAGCTGTTCTTTTTCCTCATGCAACTTGGCCTCGTAGGTGGAGTTGATGACGGGCAACATCCCCGAAATCTCCATCGTACGGTAGCGAGCATTACAGAAGGTAGCATCTTGCATGGAGCATTCCATATAGGTATACGCACGTTCTATGTCGCCCTCGCCATAGAGCAGGTTGGCAAGTTTCCAAAGCGAAATGTATTCCTTTGTTCCGCTTTGCACGTCGGCTATTGCCGAGATGGTAAGATATTTCTTTTCCTGCTTGTGGTCTCCTTTGGCACCATAAACGCTTGCCAATGCAACAGAAGGAATGGCAAGGCTGAAGTCCTTCTGGCTATGGATATCATAGCAACCCTCCAAAACACCTATGGCTTCGTCATACTTACCCTCATACAGTAGTTTGTCGCCCAAAGTCAGTTGATAGCCTTGCGAATCGGGACGCTTCACACGCAGAATGGAGTCTTTGTACTGATATGCCAGCCGGGAGTATGACGCCTGCAATTCTTCTGAAAAAGCATAGGATGCCATCAGCGTGTACACTTTATGATAAAGATTATAGTAGTAGAACATATCTATCGCACCCAGTTCCTCCTGGGGAATGTCTTCCAAAATTTCCAGTCCTTCCTTATACATTCCTGTACCAATCATCACCTCTGCCACACGCATACGGGCAGAGTAGAGATGCGATGCTACGGACATACGCTGGGCTACTTCCACGCAACGATTTGCTGCCCACAAGGCAGAGTCCATGCGGTAGGCGCTGTATTTGCCGAACAACTCCTGGTAGATTTCCAGTAATTCCGCATCGGAACGGGTAGCCTTCAGCTGGCACTGCAAGGCATTGATTTGAGACTGACGTTCCAGTGTATATCGTTCACGCCCCTGCACAGATGCATCAAGCACCCGAAGCAATGAATCCACCTCTCTATCTTGGCAGAATAAAGGCATAGCGCAAAACAAAGCGAAAAGGATGGCAAACAAACGTTTCATGCAGTACGGTTTCTCTGTCTATAGTTCAAGATTACATCACAAAAGTAAACATTTACCCGTTGATTACAAAGTTCTTTGGACAAAAGATGTTTGGACGAAATTAGTAAAGGGATACTTTAGCTTTATAAAGCAGAAGTTTAGTAAGCTAACATAGAGGTTTACGGACAAAAATCCCGAATGCTGCTCAGCGGATATTGAAGTCAAGTACTTTCTCTTCCCCAAGATAGCCCTGCAAGTGCTGTCCGATGCTGACGGGACCTACTCCCACAGGGGTACCCGTGAACAGCAAGTCACCGATTTTCAAGGTCATGAAGCGGCTGACATAAGCAATGATTTCATCTACCTGAAAAAGCATATCCGATGTATGACCGCGTTGCACCTCCTTATCATCAATCGTCAAATGGAAGTCCAAATTCTGTACATTGCCGCCCACTTGTTCCAAAGGGACAAAGGTGCCGATAGCTGCCGAATTGTCGAACCCTTTGCAAAGCTCCCACGGATTACCCGCCTCACGGAACTTACGTTGCAAGTCGCGTGCCGTGAAGTCGATGCCCACCGTCACCGCATCGTAATAGCGATGGGCAAAGCGAGGAGCAATATTCTTGCCCAAACGGCAGATGCGCACCACCACTTCCGTCTCATAATGTACCTCGTTGGAAAAATCGGGGATAAAGAAAGGCTTGCCATCTTTCAGAATGGCCGAATCGGGTTTCAAGAAAATAACCGGTTCCTTATTCTCGTGTGTATGTCCCAGCTCTTTGTTGTGCAGAGCATAGTTCATTCCTACAGCAATAATCTTCATTACTTGATTTCGTTAAAGTTCAGTCTGTTAAACATCACGGCCAGATGGGCATAAAGGGAAGTGTTCTGCACGACAATGTTCTCGGGAACACGGATACGGAACGGGGTGAAGTTCCATACGGCCTTGATACCGCCCTCTACCATGGAATCCGTTATCTGCTGGGCTATTTCGATAGGTACCGTCAGCACGCCTATATTGACATCGTACTCCTGCATCTTCTGCTTGAACTCGTCCGAGTGATAGATGGGGATGCCGCTCAGTGTCGTACCCACCAGTTCGGGCTTCACATCGAAAGCAGCCACTATCTCCAAACCGAAATGGCTTAGGCCCGAGTCGCGCAGCAAGGCACCTCCCAAGCTTCCGACACCGAACAGAAAGGCTTTGTGTATATTGGTAAATCCCAGGAAGTCCTCCAGTACAGCTATCAGTGTGTCCACCTCATAGCCCACACGCGTACGCCCCGAGATATTGACATACGAAAGGTCTTTGGCAATTTGTGAAGCATCAATATTGATTTCCTTGGAAATCTGGGTGGATGATACGAATCGTTCCCCCTTTTGTTTCAGCAACTTTACATTAGAAAGGTACCACGGAAGCCGGCGCAAGGTAGGTTCCGGCACCTTCATGGTTTCTTTTTTCTGTAACGGACTGCTCATAGTTTCTTATTTAAGTTCTCAATATTGCGATTGACAAAAGTAGTGCTTTTTTTCTAATCAGTAACACGGATGCAACAAAAGCTTAACATAATTTCTAATTGCATAATTCCACATAATATCGTACTTTTGGGAAGTTTAAAAGAAAGAAGTATGAAGAATAATGATTGGAAAGAACGGTTGAATATAGTCTATTCCACCAACCCGGACTACAACTATGAGATGAATGACGATGAGGAGCAAGCTAGCCTCCCCCCTGCACAACAACGCCTGCGTGTACAGCTGGACCGCAAGAACCGGGGTGGCAAAGTCGTCACTCTTGTCACCGGTTTCGTGGGCACCGACAATAATCTGAAAGAACTGGGCAAATTGCTGAAAAGTAAATGTGGAGTAGGCGGAAGTGCCAAAGATGGAGAAATCATCGTGCAAGGCGACTTCAAACAACGTGTCATCGACCTCCTGAAGGCAGAAGGATACACGCAAACCAAGCCCGTGGGATAAACGCATCATCCGTCTCACTGCAACTGTAGAGGCATAAAAAAGTGACCGTTTAGGAATTCAACTCCATATACGGCCACTTCTTTTTATAGAATCGTTTCTAAGCGGAATTATTCAGCGCGCAAAGTAAAACGTTTGAAGTCAACAACCTTCAATTCAGGATCAGCTTCTTTCAAGACTTCTCTAACTGTCTTCTTGCCGTCCATGATGTCTTCCTGGTTCAGCAAGCAAACTTCTTTCAAGAACTTGCCAAGACGGCCCTTAGCAATATTCTGAATCATTTGTTCAGGCAGATGTGCAGCTTTCTCGGCAGAAACAGTAGCAATGATTTCCTTTGCCTTTGCCACGTCTTCAGCAGTAATCCAGCCTTTGGCCATGTTGCTTTCCATGTGGTCTTCGCTGTCCACGTGAGCCGGGTTGATACCAGCCTTCTTCAAAGCGGCCTCAACAGCCTTCTGTACCTGTTCAGCTTTTGTCTTCTCGATAGCAACATCTATTTCCTTCTGCTTGATTTCTTCAGATACGCCATCTTCGTCTACTGCAATCGGGTTCATGGCAGCAATCTGCATGGCAATCTGCTTAGCCAGTCCTTCTTCAACAGCCTTGTTGAAAGCAACAATAGTGCAGAGGCCATTTCTGTTCATGTGGTTATAAACCACAGTGCTTGCACCTTCTACAGTCATGTAACCATCCAACTCCATCTTCTCGCCAGTGATACCGCTACGGTCTGTTACAGCATCCTGTACAGTACCGTTGCCCATCGGCAGAGCTTTTACTTCGTCCAGAGTCTTGCACTTGTTAGCCACGGCAAGGTCCAGAATGTCCTGAGTCAATTTCACGAAATCAGCATTCTGAGCCACGAAGTCAGTTTCGCACTTCAGAGCGATGATAACGGCAAAGTCACCCGTAGTCTTAGCCAGCACACAGCCTTCAGAAGCCTCGCGATCTGAACGCTTAGCTGCAACAGCTTGTCCCTTCTTACGGATAATTTCCATTGCCTTGTCGAAATCGCCTTCAGCTTCAGTCAAAGCATTTTTGCAATCCATCATACCAGCACCGGTCATCTTGCGGAGCTTGGTTATATCAGCCATACTTACAGCCATAATATCTTTTTATTTTAATTGTTAATAATATCCTTATAAAGTAATTGAGAGTTGAGAATAGAGAATTGAGAATTGCCGTAAAGTAACTCTCAACTTTCAATTCTCAACTCTCAACAGTATGATTAAGCCTCTTCTTCCTTCATGAAAGCAGCAGCCTTAGCGGCATTGATTGCTTCCTCGTCGGACTTGTCGAGTCTTGCTTTTGTAGCTTTCTTCTTACCTTTGTTGGCAGGAGCTTCACCGGCAGCTTCCATGTCTACCTTTTCGGCCTTACGTTCTTCCAGACCTTCCTGCATAGCAGCGCAGCAAGCATCAAGAATAACTTCTACTGACTTAGTAGCGTCATCATTTGCCGGGATTACGAAATCGATATTCGTAGGATCGGAGTTTGTATCAACGATACCGAATACGGGAATCCCCAGACGGTTAGCTTCACGAACTGCGATGTTTTCCTTCATTACGTCGATAACGAACAGAGCAGACGGCAGACGAGTCAGGTCAGCGATAGAGCCCAAAGTCTTGTCCAACTTTGCACGTTGACGTGAAATCTGAAGAATTTCTCTCTTGGAGAGGTTTGAATAGGTACCGTCGCTTGTCAACTTGTCGATGGTAGCCATCTTCTTGACAGCCTTACGGATAGTCGGGAAGTTAGTCAACATACCACCCGGCCAACGCTCGATTACATAAGGCATATTTACAGATGCAGCCTTATCGGCAACCACCTGCTTAGCTTGTTTTTTAGTAGCAACAAACAGGACTTTCTTTCCTGATTTAGCGATTTGCTTCAAAGCTTCAGCAGCTTCGTCAATTTTAGCAACCGTCTTGTTGAGGTCAATGATGTGAATACCATTGCGCTCCATGAAGATGTAAGGAGCCATTGCAGGGTTCCACTTTCTTTTCAAGTGACCGAAGTGGCAACCGGCTTCCAATAATGTATCAAAATTTGTTCTAGACATTTTCTTTTAAATTAATCGTTTACTTTCTTTTTTGTTTCTTCTAAACCAACCGCCGGGTAGTCTGAATCTGAAGAGTCCCGGTAGTTTAGATACTAAACGCTTTTTCAGTTGAGAGTTGAGAGGTGAAAGTCGAGAATTAAGCAACTTGTCCGCCCCAACCGTTCTCCAACTCTTAACGTTTACTGAACTGGAATCTACGACGTGCTTTCGGTTGTCCCGGTTTCTTACGTTCAACAGAACGAGGATCACGAGTCATGAAACCTTCAGAACGGAGAGCAGCCTTGTCCTCAGCATTGATTTTCACCAGTGCGCGGGCAATTGCCAAACGCAAAGCCTGAGACTGGCCGGTGAAACCGCCACCGCAGAGATTAACTTTGATGTCGTACTTTTCAGCAACACCCAGCTTATTCAACGGCTGTTTAACTACATACTGAAGAATGCTTGATGGAAAGTACTCTGCGAGGTCTCTCTTATTAATAGTAATCTTTCCAGTACCTTCGCTTACGAAAATACGTGCAATTGCACTTTTACGTCTGCCTAATGCATTTACTACTTCCATTATCTCTTATTTAAGTACGTTAATATCAATCATTTTCGGGTTCTGAGCATCGTGTTTGTGCTCGCTGCCGGCATATACATACATATTGCCCAGCAATTTTGCGCCCAACTTGTTCTTAGGCAACATACCCTTTACTACTTTTCTCAGTAACTTGTCATCACCGTTCGGTTTTGCCTGCAAACGGGCAGGAGTGATTTCTCTCTGGCCGCCGGGATAACCTGTATATGACAGATATACCTTGTCATTCCACTTGTTACCGGTTAATTTTACTTTGTCGGCGTTGATAATGATTACATTATCGCCACAATCTACGTGAGGGGTAAAGTTAGGTTTATACTTTCCTCTCAACAGTTTCGCAACTTTTGCGCCCAGACGACCCAATACCTGGTCTGTAGCGTCAACAATGACCCATTCTTTAGTCACTGTAGCTTTGTTTGCAGAAATGGTCTTGTAACTTAAAGTATCCACTCTTAATTGTTTTTTAAAATGTTACTACTAAAATGTTTTTCTTCACCGCAAGCCAGTCATCCCGGACAATGGAAGATTAACTCGCTATGAATTAAATGCTTATCCTTTTGAGATAATAATCGGCTTGCAAAGGTACGGTTTTTCTTAGAACTGGCAAAAGTTTTCCACTTTTTTTTAGAGAGCCACTTGGCTGATATACAACAGACAAAGTTATCCTGCGGAGAAACGAAAGAATCTCCGCTAGAACAACTCTTTATGATGCGGCCTTCATCGGCCAATGCCGTCATAGAAGACCTTCAAAGCTGCATTGAGAAAGAAACGGGAAAGAGAAAGAAATATCAACGGACAAGGTCCTCGGGGAATTTCGCGGGCATGCCCACCCGCTTCCATGTTTCATGGAACCATGTATTCAGTTCATTCCCATTCAAGTCCTTAGCTATAAAATACTTCAGGTACATTACCCCGTCGTCCCCTATTTCAAACTCCAGTATATTGTCTTTGTGGTCCAACATGGGCAGATGGATGTTTTTCTCAATACTTTCCTTATAGGAACTATCCGTCAGCTGCTGATAAGTCCCATACCCCGTGATGATGGCATCCTTGCCTGGAATAATTGTAAAGTTGACAATGCGGCCGTCATCACTCAGCACTTTAAAGGTATTACTCGGTTTCAATATCCCGGGAACATCCGGGATTTCGGACACATAATGACATAACTGCCAAATTCCTGCCAGTTCCGCAGGCCTAAACTCTGCGCTCTCCTGCGCATTGGCTCCCGCTACCGCAAGCAGCACCGCTGCCAGCATGGTAAAGAAATAGTTCCGTTTCATATTCGTATGATGTTGGTTAACGTTATGTCGTTCCGCTAGACACAAATATAAAGATTTATTTTGAGATTATAACATTTTTGGGTATAAAAAAACCGCACAAACAACAGAATGTTTGTGCGGATGATTTTATCCAGTTTGTATATTCCGAAACCTAGAACTCGGCGTTGCGCGGCGTACGCGGGAACGGTATGACATCACGAATATTCGTCATGCCCGTAACGAACAGCAGCAAGCGCTCAAAGCCTAAACCGAACCCGGAGTGGGGACATGTACCGAACTTACGGGTATCGAGATACCACCACATATCCTTCATCGGGATGTGAAGTTCGTCAATGCGCGTCATCAGCTTGTTGTAATCCGATTCACGTTCGGAACCGCCAATGATTTCTCCAATCTTCGGGAAGAGTACATCCATGGCACGCACGGTCTTGCCGTCTTCGTTCTGCTTCATATAGAACGCTTTGATTTCCTTCGGATAGTCAGTCAGGATAACCGGACGCTTGAAGTGGTCTTCCACCAGATAGCGCTCGTGTTCGGAAGCCAAGTCAACTCCCCAGTACACCGGGAATTCAAACTTATGCCCTTTGGCAACAGCCTCTTCCAATATCTTGATACCTTCCGTATAAGGCAGGCGCACGAAGCTTTCTTTCAAGACACCTTGCAGACGTTCAATCAAGCCCTTATCAAACATGTCATTGAGGAACTTCACATCGTCGGCACAGTTGTCCAAAGCCCACTGTACACAATATTTGATGAAATCTTCCGCCAGGTCCATATTGTCCGTAATATCATTGAACGCCACTTCCGGCTCAATCATCCAGAACTCTGCCAAGTGGCGGGGAGTATTGGAATTCTCGGCACGGAACGTAGGACCGAATGTATAGATGGCTCCCAATGCAGTAGCGGCAAGTTCGCCTTCCAACTGTCCGGAAACAGTCAGGCTGGCCTGCTTTCCGAAGAAGTCATCATCGTAAATAATGGAACCGTTCTCATCTTTCTTCAAGTCGTAAAGGTTCTTCGTAGTCACCTGGAACATCTGGCCTGCGCCTTCGCAGTCGGAAGCCGTGATAATCGGAGTATGAAAATAGAAGAATCCTCTGTCATGGAAGAACTTGTGGATGGCAATCGCCATATTATGACGAATACGGAACACAGCCCCGAACGTATTGGTACGGGGACGCAGATGGGCTATCTCACGGAGGAACTCCATGGAATGACCTTTCTTCTGCAACGGATACGTGTTATCGCAAGTTCCCAGCACTTCGATTTCGCGGGCCTGCACTTCGGCCTTCTGACCGGAACCGACAGATTCCGTCAGCACACCGTTTACGCTCAAACAAGCACCGGTAGTAATCTCTTTCAGCATCTCCTCATCGAAGTTACCCAAGTCTACTACAATCTGCACATTATTTATTGTAGAACCGTCATTCAGCGCGATAAAGTTTACTTGCTTACTACCTCTGCGGGTACGAACCCAGCCCTTCACGTTGACCATAGCGCCAAAATCTTCACGCTTCAGCAGGTCAACAATCTTTGTTCTACTAATCTTTTCCATAAAACAGTTATTATACCTTATTATATATTACTCAAAAGAACCCATGCGCAGGAAGTTCACCTCTTGTTCCGTGAGGTAACGCCATTCGCCGCGGCGCAGGCCTTTCTTGGTTAAACCGGCAAAATACACACGGTCCAGTTTCATCACCTTGTATCCCAGCGATTCGAAGATACGACGCACGATACGATTCTTGCCGGAGTGGATTTCAATACCGACATCATCTTTCTTGAAGTCATCCGTATAGCTGATGGCATCTGCATGGATTTCCCCGTCATCCAGTTGAATACCGGCTGCAATCTGCTCCATATCGGCTTTTGTCAGGTTCTTGTCCAAATGCACATGATATATCTTCTTCTTCAGATACTTGGGATGCGTCAGCTTGGAAGCCAGGTCACCATCGTTTGTCAGCAGCAATACACCTGTAGTATTGCGGTCCAGACGACCTACCGGATAAATACGTTCGTCGCATGCGCCCTTCACCAAATCCATCACCGTGCGACGTGCTTGGGGGTCATCCGAAGTAGTCACAGTATCCTTCGGCTTGTTCAGCAGTACGTAAATCTTACGTTCTATGCTGACCGTCTGGTCGTGGAACTTCACTTCATCACCGCGCTTAATCTTGGTTCCCAATTCCGTCACCACCTCTCCGTTTACAGAAACGACTCCGGCAGTGATGAATTCATCAGCCTCGCGACGGGAGCAAACACCGGCATTGGCCAGGAATTTGTTCAAGCGGATAGGCTCGTTCGGGTCCACAAACTGCTCCTTATATTCTATCTGTTTCTTCTTGCTGTACTTAGCATTGGGGTCATAATCGGCCGAACGACGGACTGGACGGCTATAGCTGTCTCTGTTGCCGTATCCGCCAGGTCTTCCACCACCCGAATTGAAGCGTGGACGATAAGGACGGTCACCACCCTCATTATTGTAGCGAGGACGCTGCGGACGGTCGCCATCTTCGCTGTTGTAGCGCGGACGATAGGGACGGTCCGTATTATAAGAACGGTCGCTGTTGTAGGAGCGGTCGCCGTTATAAGGACGTTGCGGACGGTCACCACCCTCATTGCCATAACGCGGGCGCTGCGGACGGTCACTATTATAAGGGCGTTGCGGACGGTCGCCACCTTCGCTGTTATAGCGCGGACGGTAAGGACGGTCACCCGAATTGTTTCCATAAGGGCGTTGCGGACGGTCGCCGCCTTCGCTGTTATAGCGCGGACGATAGGGACGGTCGCCATTATCGTTATTGTAACGAGGACGCTGCGGACGGTCACCATTGTCCGCACCAGGATTAAAGCGCGGGCGATAAGGGCGGTCACTGTTATAAGGACGCTGCGGGCGGTCCCCGTTTTCACTGTTAAATCTGGGGCGATAAGGACGGTCGCCATTATCACGGTTGTAAGACGGACGGCTGTAGCCACCTTCCTTGTTAAATTGGTTACCATCGCGGCCGGCACCTGAGTTCTCCTCTGCGGAAGAAGCATCACGCCAAGTTTCGTTTTCTGTACTCATTGTTTTTTATTCGAATAAAATTAAACCTTGGCCTCACGGCCATTCATTGTCTCTATTATACCTTGAATTTTATATGTTTCTATAACAATTGCCGGAGTAAAAAGTTGAAATTCCTCCGGTACACTTCTGTGGTTGCTTAAATTCCCGTATAAGTATGGGGGGTAATCACCCGCAATTCTTTCTTTATCTCTTCACTTACATTCAGTCCCTCTATAAATTCCTTGATAGACGCTTCCGTAATGGCCTGATTGGTACGGGTCAACGCTTTCAACGCTTCATAAGGATGCGGATAGGCCTCGCGGCGCAGAATGGTCTGGATAGCCTCGGCCACCACGCTCCAGCAATTGTCCAGGTCACGGTAGATGGCCGGTTCGTTCAACAGCAACTTACGCAAACCCTTCAAAGAGCTTTGTATGGCAATAATGATATGCCCGAACGGCATACCCACATTGCGGAGCACGGTAGAGTCCGTCAAGTCACGCTGCAAACGGGAAACCGGCAGTTTTACCGCCAAGTGCTCAAGAATAGCATTCGCCATACCCAGGTTTCCTTCCGCATTTTCAAAGTCAATCGGGTTCACCTTGTGCGGCATCGCGCTGGAGCCCACCTCACCGGCTTTAATCTTCTGCTTGAAATATTCCATAGAGATATATTGCCAGAAGTCACGGTTCATATCAATCATCACCGTATTGATGCGCTTCATGGCATCAAAGATGGCAGACAGATTATCGTAATTGGATATCTGGGTAGTATACTCCTCGCGTTCCAAGCCAAGCTTTTCGGAAACGAACTTATTGCCGAATGCCTTCCAGTCATATTCCGGATAAGCCACATGATGGGCATTGTAATTACCCGTAGCGCCACCGAACTTTGCTGTCACCGGACAAGCCTTCAGCGTTGCCAACTGGCGTTCCAGACGGTAGACAAACACCATTACCTCCTTGCCCAAACGGGTAGGCGAAGCCGGTTGTCCGTGTGTCTTGGCAAGCATGGGGATAGCGGCCCACTCTTCCGCATAAGCACGGAGCTGCGCTATCAGTTCCTCTATTTGAGGATAGTACACCTGCTCCAACGCCTCCTTTACAGACAAAGGAACAGACGTATTGTTGATATCTTGTGAAGTCAGGCCAAAATGGATGAACTCCTTATAGTCGTCCATACCACCCAACTTATCAAACTCTTCTTTTAAGAAATACTCCACAGCCTTCACATCATGGTTCGTCACACTCTCAATATCCTTGATGCGTTGCGCGTCGGCTTCGGAGAAGTTACGGTAAATGTTTCTCAAGGTTTCGAAAACACCCTTATCCACCCCTTTCAGTTGCGGCAAAGGCAGCTCACACAGCGTGATAAAGTATTCTATTTCAACTTGTACACGGTATTTAATCAGTGCAAATTCTGAAAAATAGGCAGCCAAAACATCCGTTTTGCCTCTGTATCGACCGTCAATCGGAGAGATTGCGGTAAGTAAATCAAGTTTCATACGTCGTATTTATGATGATAATTATCGGACTGCAAAATTACTGCTTTTTTCTGAGTAACAAGACATAAAGGATAAAGATTTTAAGAAAAGGAAGTTAACGGATAAAAAAATGGCCTTACAATCACTTGCAAGACCACCTTCGAATGAAAATTTCCAGTGGGCGTTGACGGATTCGAACCGCCGACCCTCTGCTTGTAAGGCAGATGCTCTGAACCAGCTGAGCTAAACGCCCGTACACTTCCGTTTCAAAAGCGATGCAAAGGTACAGCTTATTTTGACATTACCAAAACTTTTGCATAATATTTTTCGATATTTTTTTAGTCATTTAGCGACACGCTCTGTTTCTCAAGCATTTAGTACGTTCACTTTTTTGCCTCATTTTTCCGGATGACCTTTGCCGGATTACCAACGGCTATGCTATCGGATGGAATATCTTTCGTCACCACACTACCCGCACCGATGATACAACGGTCGCCGATGGTGACGCCTGGACACAGAATGGCACCGCCGCCAATCCAGCAATCCTCTCCTATCGTCACCGGATAGGCATATTCCTTTTCCGTACGACGCTCGATATAATCCATCGGATGATGGGGAGTGTATATCTGTACGCATGGACCGACCAACGTATGGGCACCAATCGTGATATATCCCCCGTCCAGGAAAGTGCAATTGGCATTGACAAAGACATGCTCACCCAGCCGGATCCCATCCCCGTGGTCGCAATGGAAGGGCGGGCAGATGATGGAAGTAGCAGGAATACCTGGCACCAGTTCCTCCAGCAAACTCCGGTAATCCTCATCGTAAGTACTCATCACACGCATTTTTGCCAGCAAGCGCTTGGCATGCTCGAACTTCACCTGTATCTCCGGAACGGACATATCCGCCAACTGGGAGCTACGCATTTTTTCCACTTCATTCATATTATTTCTTCTTTTGATTCATACAGAGACTCAGCCCCGAACAAAAATACGGAAATAAACGCAGTATACCAAAAGAGCGGAAAACCTTTCGGCTTTCCGCTCCTGCAATCGTTTACAGAGCAAACAATTTATTTGTACTCCTGCCAGCTCTTAATCTGGATATCTTCCAGCTTCATTTCACAGAATGCCTCGATAAAGGCACTTGCCAGGCGGGCATTGGTAATCAACGGAATGTTGTGGTCGATGGCACCGCGACGAATCTTGTAGCCATTGGTCAGCTCGCGTTTCGTATGGTTCTTCGGAATGTTGACAATCAGGTCGAAGGCATGGTCGGCAATCATCGTCATCACGTTGTTTTCCGCATCCGGGCGTTCATCCGGCCAGTAAACGGCTTCCGTCGTCACGCCATGGGCGTTGAGGAAAGCGGCTGTACCTGCCGTAGCATAAATCTTATAGCCTTTGGCAAAGAGCATGCGGCTGGCATCCAGCAAATCCACCTTGGACTTCATGGCTCCGGAGGAGAACATCACGCCCTTCTCGGGACGGGGGATTCTGAATCCGGTAGCAATCATGGCATTCAGCAATGCTTCGGAGAAGTCGTCGCCAATACAGCCTACCTCGCCCGTAGACGACATGTCCACACCCAATACCGGGTCTGCCTTGTGCAGACGGGAGAAGGAGAACTGGCTTGCCTTCACACCGATACGGTCGATGTCGAATGCCGACTTGTCCGGTTGTGTATAGGGAGCGTCCAGCATGATACGGGTAGCAGTCTCGATGAAGTTACGCTTCAGCACCTTGGATACGAACGGGAAGCTGCGCGATGCACGGAGGTTACACTCGATAACCTTCACCTCGTTGTTGCGTGCCAGGAACTGGATATTGAAAGGACCGGAAATATTGAGTTCCTTCGCAATCTGGCGGCTGATTTTCTTGATGCGGCGTGCCGTTGCAAAGTAAATCTTCTGTGCCGGGAATACCAGCGTAGCGTCACCGGAGTGTACACCGGCAAACTCTACGTGCTCGGAGATGGCGTATTCCACCACTTCACCGTTTTGGGCAACAGCGTCGAACTCGATTTCCTTGGTGTTCTGCAAGAACTGGGATACCACCACCGGATATTCCTTAGATACCTCAGCAGCCATCTTCAAGAAGTTTTCCAGTTCTTCTTCATCGTAGCATACATTCATCGCAGCACCGGAGAGTACGTAAGACGGACGCACCAGTACCGGATAGCCCACCTTCTCTACAAAGCCTTTCACATCTTCCAGGCTGGTGAGTTCCTGCCAAGCCGGTTGGTCGATGCCCAGCTGGTCGAGCATGGCAGAGAACTTGTTACGGTTTTCGGCACGGTCGATGGAGATGGGGGAAGTACCCAACACGGGAACTGACTGGCGGTGAAGCTTCATTGCCAGGTTGTTCGGTATCTGTCCACCCACGGACACGATGACACCGCGCGGCTGCTCCAGGTCGATAACGTCGAGCACACGCTCGAAGGAGAGCTCGTCGAAGTAGAGACGGTCGCACATGTCGTAGTCCGTAGAAACGGTTTCGGGGTTATAGTTAATCATGATGGACTTGTAGCCCAGCTTGCGGGCAGTCTGGATGGCATTCACCGAGCACCAGTCGAACTCTACAGACGAACCGATGCGGTAAGCGCCCGAACCAAGCACAACCACTGATTTTTCATTCTTATAATAGTTCACATCATAACCTTGAACGGCATACGTCATGTAGAGGTAGTTCGTCAGTTCCGGATGTTCGGAAGCCACCGTATTGATGCGCTTCACGGCGGGCAGGATGCCCAGCTCCTTACGACGGGCGCGTACGGCAAGGTTTTCCTTCTCCATATTGCCTTGCGGATTCAGCACGAAGCGGGCAATCTGGAAGTCGGAGAAGCCAAGCACTTTGGCTTCGCGCAGCACGTCGGCGGGGATGTCTTCCACCTTATTATATTGGGAAAGTTTCTGCTTGTAGTCTACGATGTTCTTCAGCTTGCCCAAGAACCAGGGGTCAATCTTGGTCAGCTCAAAGATGCGGTCGATGGCATATCCCTTTTCCAGAGCCTCGGCAATGGCAAAGACGCGCAGGTCGGTGGGATGTGACAGTTCGTAATCCAAGTCATCGAACTCCACTCCCTCATTGCCCACGAATCCGTGCATTCCCTGACCAATCATACGCAAGCCCTTCTGGATAATTTCTTCAAAGGAACGTCCGATAGACATGATTTCGCCTACCGACTTCATGCTGGAGCCAATTTCGCGGCTGACACCTACGAACTTTGTCAAGTCCCAACGCGGAATCTTGCAAATCAGGTAGTCAAGCTGCGGAGCTGCATATGCCGAGTTGGGAGTTCCCATCTCGCCGATTTGGTCGAGCGTATAGCCCAACGCAATCTTGGCAGCCACGAATGCCAGCGGATAACCGGTAGCCTTGGAAGCCAATGCGGAAGAACGGGACAGACGGGCGTTCACCTCGATGACACGATAGTCGTTTGTCTCGGCGTTGAACGCATACTGGATGTTACATTCGCCCACGATGCCCAGGTGGCGGATACATTTGGTGGAAAGCTCCTGCAACATTTTCACCTGCTCGTCGGTCAATGAGCAAGTGGGAGCCACTACGATGGACTCACCCGTATGGATGCCCAGCGGGTCGAAGTTTTCCATGCTTGCCACCGTGAAGCAGTGGTCGTTGGCATCGCGGATTACCTCGAATTCAATTTCCTTCCAACCCTTCAGAGACTCTTCTACCAGAATCTGCTTGGAGAAAGTGAAAGAGCTTTCGGCCAATTTAATGAAGGCTTCCTCGTCCGGACAAATACCGCTTCCCAGTCCACCCAGAGCATAAGCCGAGCGCACCATCACGGGGTAGCCAATCTCGCGGGCTGCCTTCAGTGCGTCTTCCATGCTCTCCACAGCGTGGCTCTTCGGAGTCTTCATCGGAATCTCGTCCAGCTTCTTCACAAAGAGGTCACGGTCTTCGGTGTACATAATCGCCTCAACGGAAGTACCCAGCACGCGCACGCCATATTTCTGAAGAATTCCGTTCTGGTAGAGTTCCGTACCGCAGTTCAGCGCCGTCTGTCCGCCGAATGCCAGCAAAATGCCGTCGGGACGTTCTTTCTTGATGATTTCTTCCACAAAATAGGGAGTTACCGGCAAGAAATAAACTTGATCGGCGATACCTTCCGATGTCTGGATAGTAGCAATGTTCGGGTTTACCAAAACAGAACCGATACCTTCTTCGCGCAACGCCTTCAGCGCCTGCGAACCGGAATAGTCAAACTCTCCGGCCTGACCAATCTTGAGCGCACCAGAACCCAAGACAAGCACTTTCTTTAAATTCTTTTCCATATTCTCTTGTTGTCTATTAAGTTACGAGTTACAAGCTACGAACTACGAGTTGTAGCTATTTCACAAAAAAAATGCGTCACCCAATAAAGGATTAACGCATTACCAAAGAACTAAAAATATCTTTCTCGAAAAAAGAGAAACTGACGGCTCCCGAATGAAATTCATTCGAACGGAGGTTATATTTGCTTCTCATTTCCTGCGATTGCATAGTCTCTTTAAAATTTGTGCAAAGTAACGACTTATTTACGAAAAGAGCAAATTGTGGCATATTTTTTTGTATAAAAGAAACGTCATCCTCCATAATAGAAGAGCGGCCGTCGCCCACAACCGAAATCTTTTTCCGAAAAATGCGATTCCATATAAAAAAGAAAGACTATATCTCAGTAAAGGCATTTGCGGATAAATATGAAGATTCTCCCCACCAAAACTTGCTTTTCTCGCCACGGAAACTTACCTTTGTACCTATACAAAAATAGAACAAGGATTCTGTTTCTACAAACAAAGCCTTTATTCTTAAAAATAAAATTTCTATTCCTTGGAATAAAGGCTTTATTCTAAGATTTCTCCGCCACCAAAAGAACTTTGCTCCGCAGGGAAAAGGACTTTGCAACGAAGGAAAGAAAAGAAAGGAGAACGCAACAATGACCACACGCTACCAAATGAAAGAAATGCCCGACTTGCAAGGCACGGGCGAACCAATCACCTACCCCAAGATGGTGATGACCGGACAGACCGGCACGCGCGAACTGGCGGAATACATCGCCATGACCTCGGGATTCTCGAAAGGCGTAACCGAAGGAATTATCTGCGAACTGGGCGAAGCCCTGGCCCACGAAATGGGAATGGGACGCTCGGTGAAGATAGAAGGATTGGGCGTATTCACCCCCGCACTGTCCATCTACCCCGACAAGGAACGCGAACAGCCCCAAGAAAGCACCACGAAGCGAAACGCGCGGAGCATCTACGTAAGTGGCGTGAACTTCCGCACAGACAAGGCCTTGATTAGAGAAACCAACCATTGGTGCGAACTGGAACGTGCCTCCTGGAAACCCGCACGTTCGTCGAAGAAATACACTCCCGAACAACGTCTGGCTCTGGCGCATCAGTATCTGGACAAGCATGCCTTCCTTACTGTCAGCATCTACCGGCAACTGACCGGACTCGTCCGCTCCACCGCCACCGTGGAACTGCGCAAATGGGCACATACTCCCGGCAGCGGAATCGATACAAGCGGCATCGGAAGCCATAAGGTATACGTGAAAAGGAAAGAAAGCGTCATCCCTTGAGGTTTCGATAATTATAGGTATCTTTGCCGGTCCTAATGGCTTTTACACAATGAAGAAACTAAAAAATACATAATATGGCAAAAGAAAAAATCATCCTTACGGGCGACCGCCCCACAGGACGCCTGCACATAGGACACTATGTAGGCTCATTGAGAAGAAGAGTGGAACTGCAAAACTCCGGCTTGTACGACAAGATTTTCATCTTCATCGCCGACGCACAAGCGCTGACGGACAATATGGAGAATCCGGAAAAGGTGCGCCAGAACGTCATCGAGGTGGCACTGGACTACCTGGCTTGCGGACTGGACCCGACGAAGAGTACCATCTTCATCCAATCCCAGATACCGGAACTCTGCGAACTGACCTTCTACTATATGGACCTGGTGACCGTGAGCCGCCTGCAACGCAACCCGACGGTAAAGACCGAAATCCAGATGCGTAATTTCGAGACAAGCATCCCCGTAGGTTTCTTCACCTACCCCATCAGCCAGGCAGCGGACATTACCGCCTTCCGCGCCACTACCGTGCCCGTGGGCGAAGACCAGGAGCCGATGATTGAACAAGCTCGTGAAATCGTACGCCGTTTCAACTATATATATGGTGAAACCCTCGTGGAACCGGAAATCCTGTTGCCCGACAATGCAGCCTGCCTGCGCCTGCCGGGAACGGACGGCAAAGCCAAGATGAGCAAGAGCCTCGGCAACTGTATCTATCTTTCGGACTCTGCCGACGAGGTGCAGAAGAAGGTGAAGAGCATGTATACCGACCCCGACCACCTGCGTGTGCAAGACCCCGGAAAATTGGAAGGCAACACCGTATTCACTTACCTGGATGCCTTTTGCCGTCCGGAACACTTCGGCCTTTATCTGCCCGAATATCCGAATCTGGACGAACTGAAAGCCCACTACCAACGTGGCGGTCTGGGCGACATGAAAGTGAAGAAGTTCCTCAACGAAATTATGCAGGAGACACTGGAGCCTATCCGCAACCGCCGCAAGGAGTTTGAAAAAGACATTCCCGCCATCTACGACATGCTGAAGAAAGGTTGCGAAACTGCCAGGGAAACCGCTGCCGCAACCTTGGACGATGTACGCAAGGCTATGAAGATAAACTACTTTGATGATGCGGAACTGATTGCAGAGCAAGTAAAGAAATTCGGCGGAGAATAAGGGATAGGAGATACGAGTTACAGAAGTTACGAGTTACAAGGAGCTACCTGTTACAAGTTACTGGTTACAAAAAATGAGGGGCATGCGTCATAATAACGCATGCCCCTTCTCATTTCTATAACTCGTAACTCCTTGTAGCTTGTAGCTCGTAGCTTTCTAATTGGCAGATTTCACCAATACCACACGGTTCAGAATCGGCTGTCCGAACTTATCGACACCACCACCGGCATCCACCTTCAGGCGGTCAGCAGGAATTCCGTATTGTTTTACCAATACATCGACCACGGCTTGTGCACGCTTCAAACTCAACTCTTTGTTGAATGCCGGCGTACCGGTTGCAGAGTCTGCATATCCGTTTACAGTGTAAGTGGCGTTCGGGAACTGTTTCATCTGGTCTGCCAGATAAGACAAGTTCATTGCTTCACGTGGAGAGACTTCGGCAGAACCGATATTGAAGAATACGGTACGCGGTGCTATATCCGGATCGGGAACAATCACTTCGGTTTCCGTAACTTCGGCCACCGGCTGGTTCTGTGCAGCCACCAATGCATTCTGCAGCTGCTGGTTGGCAGCTCCCATCTCTGCAAGCTGTGCCTGCATGGCAGCCAGCTCTACCTGAGAAATCAACTGAGGCATCGGGCGACGGAATCCACGGGCGGGGAAACGGTATGTCAACCCTACCGTTGCACTCAGCACGCCATCATATCCATGATCGCCGCCAACTTCGCCATCGAACTTATCTTCAACGCCCATTGCGCTCAGCTCCAGGTTAATATCTATCGCATTGGAAATACGGAAGCGATTGATGATACCCGCGTTTACAGACAGAGCTTCGCGGTGAGGCTTTGTGTAGTTGTGAGTGAAGCCAGCACCTACATAAGGAATGATTTCATACACACGGTGCTGGTTGTATCCTCCAAACAGCGCATTCAGATTGAACATCACATCTCCGTGCAGATTCATATAGTCGAAACGCTGTTTGTAGTAGCCGTCATCCATCTGAGTGCCTTTCACGTAGTCAGCACCTGCATCATACGTATATCCTCTTGCCTGAAGGCCGCTATATTGCAGACGTACTCCCAGTCCCGGGGTGAACCATTTGCCGATGGCAAAATTCAGCGTCGGACTGATACGCTTGCCAAAACTTCCTGCCTTATCATTATCTCCAAAAGTTGCTTCGGCACCACCGCCTATAGAGAAAAACCAATTACTCCAGAACGGATTAGTGATTACCTGATATTTATCCTGAACCTGGATAACACCAAATTCTTCCACAACTTCAGTCTTTTGCTGCGCCATGGCAACAGAAGACACACCAGCTAAAGCCAGTAACATTAGAATCTTTTTCATATACCTTAAAATAGTTAAGTGGTTAATTAAACTCTTTATCATTCAAACTGTCTAATTAACGCCAACAGAACTAAAAGGTTCTGAATATTTGTACTTTTTTTGCCTTGATGCAAAAGAAAGTACTCTTCCTTATTTGGAGAAAAGCTTTTCTATGTCGTCTTCTTTAATGGTCGCCAGCACCGTCTTTCCGTCCGGAGTATAATTCGGGGATGGGCATGCAAACAGATTGTCCACGAGATTGGACATTTCCTCGTTGCTCAGCACTTGTCCATAGACGATGGCCGCAGCACGTGCCAAGGTCGATGCAAGAATTGTCTGCACCTCTTCCTTAACGTCATTCCCTTTTTCCATAGCAGTATGTACCATATTCCGGACCAATTCTACCGGGTTCAACCCCTCTATGCCCGAAGGTATGCCGTTGATGGCATAGCTGCCGCCACCCAGCGGGCTCAAATCGAAGCCTACTGCCGACAAATCTTCCAATATACTTTCCAGTACGGCAGCTTCCGAAGCCGGCAACTGGATAATCTCCGGAAACAATACCCCCTGGGATACGCCTTGTTTCTGTCGAATCTGGCTCATATAGCGGTCGAACAATACCCGGACATGCGCCCGGTGCTGGTCTATCAGCATCAGACCCGATTTAACGGAAGTCAGAATAAAACGCCCCTTGAACTGGAAGTGTTGCGCTCCTTTCTCTACCGTTGCCTCATTGCCATAGAAAGAGGCGCTTGCTCCGGAAGGAACCGTTTCCTGGAAATAAGGAACCCTCTCCTCCTCTCTTGGAGCCGTACCGGTAACCGTATCCTCTACAAAAGGCTCTTCCTCCATCGGCTCGTTCATCCTGCTGGCTTTTTCCAAACCGGAATAAAGCCCCTCCCACTCCACTTTGGGGCGCGAATAATTGCCACCGCCTCCATAGGAAGAAGCGGAAGACGTCTTGAAGGGATTGAAATCCGTGTTATAGTGTACCTTCGGAGGCTCTATCGGACGAGCCTGCTCGAATGCAGGAATATCCGGCATGTCCTCGGTATCAAAATCGATAGTAGGTATAGCGCTAAACTTGCCTAAGGATTCCTTGACCGCAGCCGACAGAATCTGCCAGATAGCCTGCTCATTCTCGAACTTAATCTCCGTCTTCGTCGGATGGATGTTCACATCGATATTGGCAGGGTCTACCTCGAAATAAATAAAGTAGGAGATTTGCTCACCGGCAGGAATCAGCTGCTCATAAGCGTCCATCACCGCTTTGTGGAAATAGGGGTGACGCATATAACGCCCGTTCACAAAAAAGTATTGGTGCGCTCCTTTCTTGCGCGAGGTTTCCGGCTTGGCAACAAAACCGGAAATCTTTATCATCGTCGTATTGACGTCTACGGACAGCAACTGCTGATTCAGTTTCTTTCCGAAAACTGCCATGATGCGTTGCCGCAAAGGCATTACCGGAAGATTGAACAATTCCGTATCATTACTATACAGATAGAAGGCTACCTCAGGATGCACCAGCGCTATACGCTCGAATTCCGTAAGGATATTGCTCAACTCCGTAGAGTTGGCTTTCAGGAATTTACGCCGGGCAGGAATATTGAAGAATAGGTTCTTGATGGAAAAATTGCTTCCCTTAGGGCAGGAAACGGCTTCCTGGCCCTCGACTTTAGAGCCGGCAATCAACAGTCGCGTCCCCAGTTCCTCGCTGGCTGGGCGTGTTTTCAACTCCACTTCAGCTACCGCAGCAATGGAAGCCAACGCTTCTCCACGGAAGCCCATGGTGCGTAGGGCAAACAAATCGGCAGCTTCGCGTATCTTTGAAGTTGCATGGCGTTCAAAAGAAAGACGCGCATCCGTTTCGGACATCCCCTTTCCGTCATCAATCACCTGGATGCAGGTCTTGCCCGCATCGGTAATCAGCACATGTATTTCCTCTGCTTCGGCATCAATTGCATTTTCCACCAATTCCTTCACAACAGATGCCGGACGCTGAATCACCTCTCCGGCAGCAATCTGATTGGCAACCGAATCGGGCAGCAAATGAATGATATCGCTCATGATAATGTTTAATGATTAGAGATTAATGATTAATCATTATTAAATGATTCCGTTACTGATGGCATACCACAGATAAATCAGCACAGCTATGACAACAAGGATTATGCCCAAATGCATCGGCTTACGTCCGCTCTCCTTGCGCCGCTTCAAGTGAGTTGTTCCTTCTATGAATTTGCCCCGTATATCCTCGGGCGAGAATTCCTTTTCCGGCAGCATACCCAGGTCACGCTTGGCGTTTTCTTCCATCTTCGCCAACTTCTCTTTCCGCTCATCCACATAGATATAGCTATGATTGAAGCCACGAGGCTTCCGCATTGCAAACATTCCCATGACGCTACTTATTATTTCGTTTAATATGCATATTCCTTGGCGAAGTTACAGGTTTCCGGTCACTTTTCTTCAATACTTCACCTGCTTTTTTAGCCCTCCACTCGAAGATGTCCTCCTTGTTGAGCGGACGGATGTAGTCGAACCAAACAAAAGAAGGCAGCCTGCTCTTATCTGGTGGAATCTGGTCCAAAGGATAGGCTGTACCGGTAGTCTTTCCAACAAAGACTCCGCGCTCCATTCTTCTCTCCTTCAAGTACATTTTCAAAAGTCCACCTTCCGAATAGTTCATCATAATCAGCGAACTGTCCTTCTCCTCTACCGGATAATACACCACCAATACATTGCCGTTTACCTCCACCAGACGCATGTCTCCATCTATGAAGAAAGCTTTCATCTCCTTACCGGAAACTTGGTTATAGTGAATACTGTCCTTTTTCTCTACCGTCAGGGCCTGATTGATGATATGTGCCCAGTCGATGGTACTATCGTTCATGTAAATTTTAATTTCCTCGCCCAACAACTGTTGTTCCCCGTGCCACAAGATAGGGTCGGTGTACATCGTCATGCAAGAGTCCTTGGAATTATACACCAACGAATCGCATACGGCCTGCACATCCGTGCGATAAGCACGCACCTTATGATAGGCACGCATCTCCCGGTACATGGAATCGGTATTCATATGGTAGGTAATCAGCCGCAAAGTATCACCGTGCATAAACAGACTGTCGCCCTGCGAATAGTCGATAGCTACGGCACGTTTGGTGGCAACGGCGCTTCCGGTCAGTTCGTTGTAGAAACAATAGTCGCCAGTCAACATGTTCCGGTTGACCGTATCATTCATCTGTACATTGTCAAAAGCCTCGCCGTATCCCAAGATGCGGTCGTAGAAAAGGCTGTCACCGGTCAGTTTCTTGCCTTCGTTAGTCAGTACGGAACGGTCGAGCAGTTCTGCCTGCTCAGTAGTCGTATTGTACACGCCACGTTCGGAATAAATATGATTTTGGTCACTCACAATGTCGGAGGGGCCTAAAATAGTAGCAATCTTGGTAGCTGTACTATACTTCAAGGTATCCGAAGTCAAGACAAACTTCGGATTGACCAGCTTCACGTCGTGATTGAAGACAGCCAACTTGGTGGCAGGGCTATATTCTCCCCACTCGGAAGTCAGCACATTATCCTCGTCGGTCAGCGTACCGCCTTCGAAGTAATAACCCAAATCGTACAGACGGTCATAGTTCAAACTGTCGGTTGTCAGCACCGTATTACGATTTATCATACGTACATTCTCACGCAGCATGGCCAGCTGCGACATGCCGTCATAATACAGATAGTCTCCATAGATAAACAAGGTGTCGCCCTGCTCCATACGCACATTGCCGAATGCCTCCACAGAATTTATCTTTTCGAATATCAGCGCACTATCACAGAACATGTACATACTGTCATGCTTCATCCTCACCGAACCGATGAGTACCTGCACATCAGGACGCAACTGTTTGTCCGCCTGCGCCTCATCTGCGTACAACAAATCGACGCGCGTCTTCTTCTTTTCCGACGTCTCCGTCTTTTTCTGTTCAATCGAGTCCACTTTCCTCTTCTCCGGTGCACCAGTACTCTTCTTTTTGTCCTGCGCACTCAGCAGACAGATGCCAAACAAGCATAGAATGCCTACCAGGAGGTATCTATGCTTGTTCAGGAAATGATTTTTTGTATTCTTCTTTTGCATACAAATCCATGTAAATCCTTCCGGATTATTCTTTGATCCAGCCCGGATACTTGAACGTACAGTTATTCTTCCAATTATCCTTGATACGGACATACGTGTGCTTCTGCTTCTCACGAATCCACTTGTCCAGCACTTCGTCGCGGCGTTTCTCCAACACAATCTCTTTCAAGTTCTGATAGTCATCGGCAATGGTAGCCTTGTGTCCCGTCGTACGGCTCTTCAGTTTCACAATCACACACTCTTCTTTTCCGGTCTTTTGCGGAATCATGGTGAAGGCTTCGGAGATTTCGCCCACTTTCATCTTATCCACCACCTTGGCTATTTCAGGGGGAAGTTCCTGCATCTCAAAACGGGAAGTGTTCGTATTGGGATTCGGCAACAAACCATGATTGTTACGCGTATCCTTATCCTGCGAAAGCACTGAGGCAGCCTCTTCAAAAGAGAACTTGTTATTGCGGATATCATCGGCAATAGAATCCAAACGGGCACAACCGGCAGCCAGAGCTTCTTCCGGAATATGCGGTTTCAACAGAATGTGGCGTGTTTTAATACGGTCACCGCGCTTCTCTATCAACTGAATGATATGGAAACCATATTCAGACTCTACAATCTTGGAAACCTTGCTGGGGTCTTGCAAGTTGAAAGCTACATTGGCATAAGCGGGGTCCAGCATACCGCGTCCCGAAAACTCTATTTCACCGCCACGCATGGCCGAGCCACGGTCCTCGGAGTACAGACGAGCCAACATGGAAAAGCTTTCGCCCTTATTGACACGGTCGGTATACTCACGCAGACGCCTCTTTACATCTTCTATTTCCTCCAAAGGAACCTTGGGCTGCTGAGTGATAATCTGCACCTCCACCTGGGTAGGGATATAAGGAATGCTGTCCTGCGGCAAATCCTTGAAGTAACGGCGCACCTCAGCCGGAGTTATCTTAATCTCACCCACCAGTTTCTGCTGCATCTTCTGAACTTTCAATCCTTCACGGGCATTCTCGCGCAGCGTTTCACGAATCTGGCTGGAAGTCTTATTGAAGTATTCCTCCATTTTCTCACGCGAACCGATGTTGGCGATATACATGTTCGTCATATAGTCCACACGCTGGATAACCTCACTCTCGGATACTTCGATACTGTCGAGGGCAGCCTGGTGAAGATACAGCTTCTGCACGGCTATCTCCTCCGGTATCACGCAATAAGGGTCACGGTCAAATTTGCGTCCTTCATACAATGCACTCATGCGTGCTTCTTCCACTTCGGACTTCAGTATAGCCTCGTCACCTACTACCCACACTACCTCGTCAATTACGTTGTCTTGTCCATAAACGGTAGAACCGACTAATAGCGTCAAGGCAAATAAAATTACAAACTTAAAGTTCATACACTGTTTCATTCTTGGTGTCTTATTCTAAATAATATTTAATCTTGTCTCTTTTCACCGCCCGTTGGTACAAATCATCCTTCACTTGCTTCATGAATTCCACCTGCTTCACGTTCAGCAGCATATCCTTCACTTGCCTACGGGCAAACTCATAGGGTTCCTGCTCTCCCACCGGGCGATAATCGCTCACATTCAGGAAATAATGGAAAGCCGTATCCTTCAGCTCTACATGGCGATTCTTGTCCAGATACTCGTCCACATTAGGAACCTTCAAGGGCAGCATATCCAGCACTTCCGATACCGGCACCCATTTATCATAAAAATACTCATACTTCACAGCATTCTGCAGACTGTACTTTTCCAGATGTTCCACCGCCTCACGGGTTTCCGTCTTGTACCAGCGACGAACATTGCCCAGCTGCGGGGCTGTCAAAGGAACTTTGATGAACAAGCCTTTCATCAACGGACGTTCCACCTTGAAGAGCGCCTGGTTCTTCTCGTAATACTCCGTCAAGTCTTGTTCTGAAATCTCCTCTGATAGCCGCTGATGTATTAAAGCCTGCTGATAGGTATGCATTATCAATGCTTTGCGATAATTCTCCACAAGTTTATCAATCTCACCGTTATTGGGAATATTGCTCTGCGCTTTATCGTACAGCAAAATATCTTCCACCCAATTACGGATATAATGTTCTGCAAACAACAGACTGTCGTCTTTGGACAAACCGGCAGGAAGTACCGATTGCAAATCTTCCCGGTAAAGGAAATTGCCGTCCAACTCCACTAACGGTGTCCGCCCTTTATGGTCGTGCTGCTCGCTGCACGCCGCACAGAGAAGGAAAATTAAAAGCCCAAAGCAGGTTGTTCGCATCACCAACTGATATTTACTTCGTTTTGAGGTACGAAGATAGTGTTTTAATCGGTTGCATCAGTGATTATTAACGGTTTTTAAAACCTCTTGGTCAATTTCAACCTTACCGGCAGTACGCAACTTTGCCACCCAATGCGTTTCCAAATAGTTCCGATAAGCGGTTACGAGCGGCTCTCGCACCTCTTGCCAACTATCTGGTCCCTTCTGCTTGCGACCTTGTACAGCAGTAAAGGGAAATGACAAAACCGGGGTTGCATTCTTCCCTTTGAACACCAATTCATCCACATATGCATTATCACCGGGAGCAAATAATCCTTGCTCTGCCCGCACCTTGGGAGTATCGCCGGCATTGAAAGTGAGACGGATGGCATCCATCCACTCCTCTTCCGGAATCTGTTTCAGAAATTTCCGTACTTGCTTCGCCACCCGCTTGGTAGTACAATGCAGCACAATACCCTTATAACGCGGTTCGTCCCAATGGAAGTCCGAACGGTGCGCCTCAAAATATGCTTTCAATCCCGCTTCATCCACCACACTCCTCTTTCCCACTTCACGGTCAGTGATTTCGGCAAGCAACATGCTGTCACGATGCCCCTGCACCAACGCACAGAATTCGGGATGCTTCAATTCCAGACGGGAGTTTTCATAGTCCAGAATCGTTTTTACTGTAAAAGCCTCCAACTGTCTGCGCGTCCCTGCCGGATAAACAGCGGCAAATCCGGCAAACTCTTTTCCACCGTATGCCTTGCCATCCAGTGTAAACAATACACGGGAAGTGCTTCCTTTGGCCAGCAGTTCGTCGATACCGGCTTTATCCGGCATATAGTGATATTCTTTCTTCAGTTTATCCACAAAAGCCCGCGTTCCTTTATCCATTCCATGACGACGGGTTTGACAACGGATTATCTTGTCCTTCATCCTCTCAAAAGGAAGGATTTCCTGCTGTTCGAGTACTTTCACGATATGAATGCCTTGAGGAGTGAGGAACGGACGGGAAATCTCTCCGGCATTCAACCCGAATACAATATCCTCAAACTCCACCGGCATCTGCAGCCAACCCACCCAAAACGCTTTCTTCTCATCGGAAAATTGCTCGACGCAAGCATCAAAAGACGGCACAGCTCCCCCTTCCTTTGCAAGAGCCCTGTAGATAGAATCCATCCTAGACTCCATCTCACGCAAGGTATGACCGGAAATATTCTGGGGGAGATATTTAAAAATATGCTTCACATATACCCGGCCCGCACGCCGGCCGGATTTCATCTTGTCATAATACTGCCGTGCCTCCTGCTCTGCCGTCTCCTCATCTGTCAAGTATGATTTAATCAGACAGCGGCGATACTCATCCTGCTCCTTCTGGAAGACACGGGAAGTATCCAATCCCACAACTTCGGCAGCCTCTATTTTCAGCCTGAAGTCTATAAACTTATTCACATATGCATCCAATGCCTTCCGGCCTGCACCGACAGAGGTACCGCCCTTATTATAGCTACGTTCGAATTCAGAACGGAGGACCTCCTTTCCATTGATACGCATCAGTACCGGATCGTCCTGGGCCGAAACAGCCAATCCGAACCCGAGGAAGAAAAACACCCAAAACAATCTAACCATAAGCACCATCCGTTCTTTTTATACGGCTGCAAATATAAACAAAATGCCCGGAAAGCGGCAATCTCTCTCCGGGCATTCACTATTATTTTGTTATTATCTTACTCAGGACGGCTATAGTTCGGTGCCTCACTGGTTATAGACACATCGTGCGGATGACTTTCCAGTACACCTGCATTAGTAATGCGGGTAAACTTGGCATCGTGCAGTTTCTCTATATTGGCTGCACCGCAATATCCCATACCGGCACGCAGACCGCCAACCAACTGATAAATCACTTCATACAAAGTACCTTTATAAGGAACGCGAGCAGCAATGCCCTCCGGAACCAATTTCTTCACATCACTGGTACCGCTTTGGAAGTAGCGGTCCTTAGAGCCATTTTCCATAGCTTCCAGCGAGCCCATACCCCGATAGGACTTGAACTTACGACCGTTGAAAATAATCGTATCGCCCGGAGACTCTTCCGTTCCGGCAACCAGCGAACCGATCATCACGCTGTAACCACCGGCAGCCAACGCCTTCACTACATCGCCCGAGTAACGCAAACCGCCATCGGCAATCAAAGGAATACCCGTGCCCTTCAGTGCCTTTGCCACATCATAAACCGCAGACAACTGAGGAACACCCACACCGGCAACTACACGGGTAGTGCAGATGGAACCCGGACCGATGCCCACCTTTACTCCATCAGCACCAGCCTCGACCAATGCCTTCGCAGCTTCACCGGTAGCAATATTACCAACAACAATATCAATATGAGGGAAGTTAGCCTTGGCTTCTTTCAATTTTTCAATAACCCCCTTGGAATGTCCGTGAGCCGTATCAATGACAATGGCATCCGCCCCTGCATCCACCAAAGCCCGCATGCGCTCCAAAGTGTCATTCGTCACTCCCACTCCGGCAGCAACGCGCAGACGACCTTTGCTATCCTTGCACGCCATAGGTTTATCCTTTGCCTTGGTAATATCCTTATAGGTAATCAGACCTACCAATTTGTTGTCTTTATCTACTACCGGCAACTTCTCGATTCTATGTTCTTGCAGAATTTGAGAAACAGCCTCCATATCCGTCGTAGGATTGGTAGTAATGATGTTCTCCTTAGTCATTACCTCATCGATACGCTTATTCATATCTTTCTCAAAACGAAGGTCACGATTGGTAACAATGCCTACCAAATATCTTTCATCATCTACCACCGGAATACCACCAATCTTGTATTCAGCCATCAAAGCCAGCGCATCAGCTACCGTAGAACCTCTCTTGATAGTCACCGGGTCATAAATCATACCGTTTTCGGCACGCTTCACAATAGCTACCTGACGTGCCTGCTCCTCAATGGACATATTCTTATGAATAACTCCGATACCACCTTCGCGGGCAATGGCAATAGCCATCTTCGCTTCGGTAACCGTATCCATGGCAGCAGTTACAAACGGGATTTTTAACTCAATGTTTCGTGAAAACTTAGTCGAGAGTTCGACTGTTTTGGGCAAGACTTCAGAATAAGCGGGGATTAACAGTACGTCGTCATAAGTTAATCCATCCATTACAATCTTATCAGCAATAAATGACATAGGGCTATGCGTTTAAAATTTATTGCGTGCAAATATACGGTTTTTATTCCATTCCGTATACTTGCACGCAACATTTTTTTTCTTTTTTATCAACTAAAACCAATCAGTTTGCCATCTCTGAAATAAACTTGATGCGTACCAAACGTACCTCTTCTTCCGTAAAGTCATCACCCAACTCATCCAGAGCATCGTCAATCTTATCAGTGGTAGATTCCTTGAAATAATCATAGATATCCAGCAAGTGGTCTTCATCCATAATATCCTCCAAGAAATAGTCGATATTCAATTTCGTTCCGGAGTAGACGATAGCTTCTATCTCATCCAGCAGCTCTTCAAACTCAATGCCCTTTGACATGGCAATGTCATCCAATGCCACCTTACGGTCAATGGCCTGAATGATGGCCACCTTCATTTTTGACTTATTGGCCACAGTACGCACACGCAAGTCCTCGGGACGTTCAATCTCATTCTCCTCACAGTGCCGCTTAATGAGTTTACAGAATTCCTCGCCGTAGCGTTTTGCCTTTCCGGCTCCTACACCCGGTATGTTCTGCAACTCGTCCAAAGTCACCGGATATATGGTCGCCATCGCTTCCAAAGACGGGTCTTGGAAAATGACATAAGGAGGCACTTCCAACTTCTTGGACAACTTCTTTCGTAAGTCCTTCAACATGGAGTACAATGCCGGGTCTACCGCACACGCACCGCCTCCACGTGCAGGTGCTTCCTCTTCCACATCCTCAAAGTCATTGTCTTCCACTATTTTGAATGATTTGGGATGTTTAAGGAACTTCTTACCGTCATCTGTCACTTTCAGCAAGCCATAGTTTTCGACATCCTTACTCAGGTAACCGGCAATAAGTGCCTGACGGATCACAGCATTCCACGTTTTGTCTTCTTCGCCCATACCAGAGCCGAACACTTCGAGATCTTCATGCAGATGCGCCTGCACTTCTGAAGTTTCCTTACCTTGTATTATGTCTATAATATAGTCCGCTTTAAAATTTTCTTTCACCGCGAGAATAGCTTCAATCACGGTACACAATAATTCTTGAGCTTCCACTTGTTTTTTCGGATTTAAACAATTGTCACAATTACCACAATTTTCTTCTATATATTCTTCGCCGAAGTAATGAAGCAATGCTTTTCGGCGGCATACGGAAGATTCGGCATACGCAGCAGTCTCCAGCAGAAGCTGCTTGCCAATTTCCTGCTCTGCTACAGGTTTGCCTTGCATAAACTTCTCGAGCTTCTGCAAGTCTTTATTGGTATAGAAAGTAATACACTGCCCTTCTCCTCCATCTCTTCCGGCACGTCCGGTCTCCTGGTAATATCCTTCCAGACTTTTGGGAATATCATAATGGATAACATAACGCACATCCGGTTTGTCAATACCCATACCAAAAGCAATGGTAGCTACAATCACATCAATTTTTTCCATCAGGAAATCATCCTGGTTCTGTGTTCGTGTAGCCGAATCCATTCCGGCATGATAGGCACGGGCATTGATTCCGTTTGCCTGCAGGATTTCAGCAAGTTCCTCCACTTTCTTCCGGCTCAGGCAATAGATAATGCCTGACTTTTCGGGATTGTTCTTAATGAACTTGATGATGTCCCGGTCTACATTTGCAGTCTTGGGGCGTACCTCATAATAGAGATTCGGGCGGTTGAACGATGACTTGAACACCTGCGCATCCACCATACCCAGATTCTTCTGGATGTCATGCTGCACTTTCGGTGTAGCCGTCGCAGTCAACGCTATCAGAGGGGCTTTTCCTATTTCATTGATAATGGGACGGATGCGGCGATACTCAGGACGGAAGTCATGACCCCATTCAGAAATACAATGGGCTTCGTCCACGGCATAGAACGAAATCTTCACCGTTTTCAGAAACTCCACATTCTCTTCCTTCGTCAGTGATTCCGGAGCTACATACAACAGCTTTGTCTTACCACTGAGTATGTCGGACCGGACCTGGTCTATCGCGCTCTTGTTTAGGGAAGAATTGATGAAGTGGGCTATCCCATCCTCTTCGCTGAAGTTACGCATCGCATCGACCTGATTCTTCATCAAGGCAATCAGAGGAGAAATCACGATACCCGTGCCCTCCATCAACAAGGACGGCAGTTGGTAGCACAAAGATTTTCCACCACCGGTAGGCATCAACACGAATGTATCATTACCCGCCAACAGATTCTCTATGATTGCTTCCTGATTTCCTTTAAATGTATCGAACCCGAAGTATTTCTTCAGCTGGTCTATCAAATTAATCTTCTTCCCTGCCATGATTCATTAGGTTGTTGTTTATTGAGTTAACTTTTAATAGTGGTACTCCGCCTTGTTTTCACAAAGAACCCTAACAAAGTTATAAACAACTTCTTAAATTTCAAGCATAATCCATCGAATATTTTTCAATAAAAAGTAAAATAGTCGGTTTTACCCCGTATTACCATCTGATTCTTAAGCACTTTGCAGTCGTGCTATATTTGCCTTTTCAAGCTGGCGCTTGGCGTAGTCCAACGTCACAACAAAATTGTCCTTCTGTTCTGACGGAATTTCGAACATGGCATCCATCATAATTGTCTCCACAATGGAACGCAAGCCGCGGGCTCCCAACTTATATTCTACCGCTTTATCCACGATATATTCAAATACAGCATCTTCAAACGTCAGCTTCACATTGTCCATCTCAAACAGTTTGATGTATTGCTTGATGATGGAATTCTTCGGTTCCGTAAGAATGGAGCGCAATGCCGCACGGTCCAACGGATTCAGATAAGTCAGCACCGGAAGGCGGCCGATAATCTCGGGAATCAGTCCGAACGACTTCAAATCCTGCGGAGCAATGTACTGCATCATGTTGCTCTTATCAATGGTTGCCGTATTGCGTACAGCGCTATACCCGACAACGTGCGTATTCAGCCGCTGGGCAATTTTCTTTTCAATGCCATCGAAAGCCCCACCGCAAATGAACAGAATATTCTTGGTATTGACCGGAATCATTTTCTGGTCGGGATGCTTGCGCCCACCCTGGGGAGGCACATTCACCACAGAACCTTCCAGCAGTTTCAGCAATCCCTGCTGCACGCCTTCACCACTCACATCACGGGTTATGGAAGGATTATCACCCTTGCGCGCTATTTTGTCTATCTCATCAATAAACACGATACCTTGCTCTGCCTCGGGCACGTTATAATCCGCCACCTGGAGCAGACGTGTCAAAATGCTTTCAATGTCCTCACCCACATAACCTGCCTCTGTCAGAACTGTTGCATCTACAATAGTAAAAGGAACATGCAGCAACTTTGCGATAGTACGCGCCAATAACGTCTTTCCCGTACCGGTACTGCCTACCATGATGATGTTCGATTTTTCAATCTCCACATCATCACCGCCGTCCTTCTGGAGCAGACGTTTGTAATGGTTGTACACCGACACAGACAAGAAACGCTTGGCATCGTCCTGACCAATGACATATTGATCGAGGAACTTCTTTATTTCTACGGGTTTAGGAAGTTCTTTCAGATTCAGCTTCGTGGCACTTGCCTTCTTGCCAGCCCCCAAAGCCTCCTGAGTAATCTCATAAGCCTGGGTGGCGCAACTGTCGCAGATATAGCCATTCATCCCCGTTATGAGAAATCCGACTTCATCTTCGGTGCGACCGCAAAAACTGCATCTATTTTTATTCTTTCTTGAATCTGCCATATTTATTTTTTAATCAAAACCTCATCTACCATACCATATTCTTTGGCTTCCTGGGCTGTCATCCAGTAGTCACGGTCAGAATCTGCCCATACCTTGTCAAAGGGAGTGTGGGAGTGGTCGGCGATAATGGTATAAAGTTCTTTCTTCAACTTCTGGATTTCACGTGCCGTGATTTCAATATCCGAGGCCTGCCCCTGGGCACCTCCCATCGGCTGGTGTATCATCACGCGGGAGTGGGTCAATGCGGAGCGTTTGCCTTCGGCACCGGCAACCAGCAATACGGCTGCCATGCTTGCCGCCATTCCAGTACAGATGGTAGCCACATCACTACTGATGAACTGCATGGTATCATAAATACCCAGACCGGCATATACCGAACCGCCCGGCGAATTGATATAGATGGAAATATCCTTGCCCGGATCCACCGAATCCAGATAAAGCAACTGAGCCTGCAAAGTATTGGCTGTATAGTCATCAACCTGCGTACCGAGGAAAATGATGCGGTCCATCATCAGACGGGAAAACACGTCCAACTGCGTTACATTGAGCTGGCGTTCCTCGAGGATATAGGGATTCAAATAGCCGGCTTGTGATTTAATCACATCGTCCAGCACCAAACTGTTCATACCAAGATGCTTGGTAGCGTATTTTCTAAAATCATCCATTTCTTTCTATTTTTTAATTTATAAGGATACAAAGAAACAAAAAAGAACACAGAGACACAAAAAAACACAGAGTTATAGTTTGTCAAACTCTGTGTTTCTTTATAAATTTTAGCCGTAGGCTCACATTACTCTTATGCAAACATCTTATTGAACTCTTCAGCAGAAACGTTCTTATGCTCCAGTTCCACCTGAGACTTCAATGCTGTAGCCAATTTAGATTCAACCACACGATTAACCAAGCCTTCTATGCTCTCTTTCTTCTTAAGCATTTCCTTTGAGTAGTTTTCCAGGATTTCTTCAGGCACACTCATCATACCATATTGTGCAAACTGTGCGCGGGTAGCTTCCTTAGCCATGTTTGTGATGTCTTCCTGCTCAACCTTGATATCATTGGCTTTCACCAGCTGTTCTTTAATCAGGTGCCAAGTCAGCTCTTCGATGCTCTTGTCATAGTTGTCCTCTACAAAGCTTTCTTCCTTGTCAGGATTGTTCAGACGCATAATGCGCTTCAGTAATGCATCCGGGAATTCCAGCTTGCCTACTTTCTCTGTCAGCATCTTACGTGCGTCAATCAAGAACTTATAGTCACTGTCTGCCACGAACTGGTTGGCAATAACTTCCTTCACTTTGGCACGGAATTCCTCTTCCGTTTTCACATTACCTTCGCCAAATACCTGGTCGAAAATTTCCTGAGTCAAGTCACCCGGAACGAAACGTGTGATTTCTTCTACCTGGAAGCTGAAATTGGATTTTACTTCGGGAGCAGCTTCCTTGTCAATCTTCAATAAAGAAGACAATTCGGCAGCATTTCCGTCCCAAGCAGTATTCGGATTGAATACAAGCACATCGTTCACTTTTGCACCGGCAAAGATAGCTTTCTGTTCATCATTTTTCATGTACGAAGGCATCATTACAGCACCTTCCACCTGAATACCACCCTCTTTGGTATTACCTTCTTCATCCAGTTCAGCAAGCAAACCTTTCAGCATGTCATTGTCCTCGTAAACGTCTACCTTGTCATACTTGCCGTTACGTTGAGTGTAAGCCTTGACCTGGTTATCCACCATTTCGTCTGTAACTTCAATAGTATAGTAATCTACCTTATCTTTTGCACTGACTTCAGCTTTAAATTCCGGAGCCAAAGCAATATCAAACAAGAATTCGAACTCTTCCATAGTATCGAAATCAATTTCCTGCTGCTTGTCTTCGTTGGGCAAAGGCTCGCCCAATATATTTACCTTATTGTCCTGGATATACTTATATACTGTTTCTGAAAGCAGCTTGTTCACCTCTTCAGCCAATGCAGACTTACCATACATTTTCTTAACTAAGCTCATAGGAACCATTCCCTTACGGAAACCGGGAATCTGTGCCTTCTGACGGAAGCTCTTCAATGATTTGTCTACTTTTTCCTGATAATCTGCTTTCTCAAGCTTTACAGTAAGCAGTGCGCTTACTTTGTCAATGTTTTGTAATGAAACGTTCATTCTGACAATTATTTATTTGATTTATACTTTGTTCCATATCTCAAATGGGCGTGCAAAATTAGCGTTATTCTTTCAATTATCAAAAGAACATTGCCGATTTATTTCAGTTTAATTCTTGGATAGAGCGGTAGAAGAGCCCAACCATCGGACTGACAACGGAGGACGTTTATGGGAAAGATACTCAGGGAAAAGACGATGATAAACCGAACCGTCCAGTTTCTATGAAGAGAAATGGGAGTTGCCCGAAGGCACGACAATCTACAAAAATAATTAAGGAAAAACATTGTTTATCCGAATTTTATGCGTTTCTTTGTCGCGGAATGATGGCGCATTAGTTTTTCGATTTCCATTACATGGTTTTTACTTCCGTTTTCAAGAACGCTTTTGTAAACTCTCTGTCGTTGTAATCCATTTATTATTCAGCCTTCCTTCCAAGAGAGTTTTATTCATTATATTTATTTTATCAATTTCATTATGAACATTTATGTTGGAAACCTTAACTACCGCGTTAAGGAGAGTGACCTGCAGAAGGCAATGGAAGATTACGGCACAGTATCTTCTGTAAAATTTATCAATGACCGCACCACCGGACGTTTCAGAGGCATCGCTTTTGTAGAAATGGAAGATGACGCTGCTGCAGCTAAAGCTATTGCCGAACTAGACGGTGCTGAATTCTTCGGCCGCCAAATGGTAGTGAAAGAAGCAAGACCTCCAAAATATTAATCATAGAGATTTAAGGAGAAATAAAAAAGGCCACTGAATGAGTGGTCTTTTTTATTTCTATCAATCGACAGTATCCGGGATTACTTCATAAAATCCTTGCGACGAAGTACGAAGCTATTACTCAGGTACTTTTCACGTACAATCTTATTCTCGGCCAACTCTTCCGGCGTACCCTGGAACAGAATTTTTCCTTCAAATAGCAGATAAGCACGATCGGTAATGCTCAGCGTCTCCTGCACATTGTGGTCAGTAATCAAAATGCCGATATTCCTATCTTTCAACTTCCACACAATCTGCTGAATATCCTCCACTGCAATCGGGTCTACACCAGCAAAAGGCTCGTCCAACATAATAAATTTGGGGTCAATGGCCAGACAACGGGCAATTTCTGTACGGCGCCGCTCGCCACCTGATAACTGGTTACCCTTGTTCTTCCTTACCTTCTGCAAGCGGAACTCTGCAATCAGGCTCTCCAGCTTGTCTTTCTGATACTCCAAAGGCTTGTCAGTCATTTCCAGTACAGATGCAATATTGTCTTCCACACTCATTTGACGGAACACGGAAGCCTCCTGCGCCAAATAACCGATACCCGTCTGCGCACGCTTGTATACCGGATATTTCGTTATATCCAAATCATTCAAGAAGATACGTCCCTCATTGGGAGTAATCAGCCCTACGGTCATATAAAACGAAGTTGTCTTACCAGCACCATTCGGTCCCAGCAAACCGACAATTTCTCCTTGCTTCACATCAATGGACACATGGCTCACCACCGTACGCTTTCCGTACTTTTTCACCAAATCCTCCGTACGCAGCACCATGCTACCTTCCTCCCGTGGCTCTGCCCCGGCAGTCAAGCTTGGTCCAGCCTGCAGATTTTCCTTAACTTCCTCTACATTGTCCTTTATGCCTTTTTCTTCTTCCATACTCTAAAGGTTTTCGCCGCAAATGTAGCAAAAATAAGCCGAAATAGTGTACATTTGCATTCAAATACTTATATGTTATGTTTAAAGCACTTAAGACAGTGGGACGATATATCATACTGATGGGACGCGTATTTGCCCGTCCCGAACGTATGCGTATGTTTTTCCGCCAATATGTCAACGAGTTGGAACAGCTCGGCGTGAACTCTATCGGCATCGTATTGCTGATATCGTTCTTCATCGGAGCTGTAATCACCATACAGATAAAGTTGAACATCGAGAGTCCTTTCATGCCTCGATGGACAGTGGGATATGTAACCCGAGAAATCATGCTGCTGGAATTCTCCTCCTCCATCATGTGTCTGATTCTGGCAGGAAAGGTCGGGTCAAACATCGCCTCGGAGCTGGGCACCATGCGAGTCACCCAGCAGATAGACGCCCTTGAAATTATGGGTGTCAATTCTGCCAACTATCTCATCCTACCGAAAATTGCCGCTATGGTGACAACCATTCCACTGATGGTGACGTTCAGTATATTCGCCGGTATCATAGGTGCCTTCTGTACTTGCTGGTTCGGCGGTATCATGTCGGCAGTAGATTTGGAATACGGCTTGCAGTACATGTTTGTCGAATGGTTTATTTGGTGCGGCATCATCAAGTCGCTGTTCTTTGCCTTTATCATTGCCAGCGTATCGGCATTCTTCGGTTACACCGTCGAAGGCGGTTCCATCGAAGTGGGCAAGGCGTCCACCGACTCCGTAGTATGCAGCAGCGTACTTATCTTATTCGCCGACCTAATATTAACTCAACTTTTAATGGGATGATTGAACTGAAAGGACTTTGCAAATCATTTGAAGAAAAAGAGGTACTGAAAGATATCAATGCCACTTTCGAGAATGGAAAGACCAACCTGATCATAGGGCAGAGCGGTTCGGGAAAAACCGTACTCATGAAATGTATCGTGGGTCTGCTGACACCGGACAAAGGAGAATTGTTGTATGACCACCGCAACTTCCTCGCCATGGGAAAGAAGGAAAAGAAAGCGCTCCGCCGGGAAATGGGAATGATTTTCCAAAGTGCCGCGCTGTTCGATTCCATGACGGTACTGGACAACGTGATGTTTCCACTGAACATGTTCAGCAACGATACCCTGCGCGACCGGACTCGTCGTGCCATGTTCTGCCTGGAGCGTGTAAACCTGATTGAAGCCAAAGACAAATTTCCCGGAGAAATCAGCGGCGGTATGCAGAAACGCGTAGCCATTGCCCGTGCCATTGCCCTAAACCCGCAATACTTGTTCTGTGACGAGCCGAATTCAGGACTTGACCCCAAGACCTCGCTTGTCATCGACGAACTGATACAAGATATAACCCGAGAATACAATATGACTACTCTCATCAACACTCATGACATGAACTCTGTAATGGGTATCGGAGAAAAAATCATCTATATTTACGAAGGACACAAAGAATGGGAAGGCAATAAAGACGATATCTTCACTTCCACCAACGAGCGGTTGAACAGTTTCATATTTGCATCTGACCTATTCCGGAAAGTCAAAGAAGTGGAGATACAGAACCTTGAAGGATAAAACCACACCTCATTTTCTAACCTATTACATAAGAAAGCGTCCGGAAGCTATGTTCCGGACGCTTTCTCTTCATAAAACCAGTTAATAGAATCGACTATATCATCACGATATATTTTACTTCTGCCGGATATAGATATTTATCGGAGTTCCGGTCAACTTCCATTTCTCACGCATCTTATTTTCCAGGAATCGTCTGTAAGGCTCTTTCACATATTGTGGAAGATTTGCAAAATAAACAAATGACGGCACCTGGGTATTGGGCAACTGCGTAATATACTTTATCTTGATATACTTACCCTTAATTGAAGGGGGTGGATACGCCTCGATAAGCGGCAGCATTTCCTCGTTCAAACGAGCTGTCGGAATACGCGTCATACGATTTTCGTACACATCACGCGCCTCTTCCAATACCTTCAGAATACGCTGTTTGGTCAGTGCCGAAGCAAAGATGATAGGAAAATCCACAAACGGAGCGAAACGGTTGCGGATAGCATCTTCGAAAGTCTTCATCACCTTCACAGTCTTGTCCTTCACCAAGTCCCACTTGTTCACCACAACCACCAGCCCCTTGGCATTCTTCTGTATCAAGGAGAAGATATTCAAATCCTGGCTTTCGATGCCACGCGTAGCGTCTACCATCAAAATACATACATCTGCATTCTCAATGGAACGAATGGAACGGATTACGGAGTAGTACTCCAAATCCTCATTCACCTTGTTCTTCTTACGGATACCCGCCGTATCTACCAGGTAGAAATCAAAACCGAATTTATTGTAGCGGGTATAGATAGAATCGCGCGTGGTACCGGCAATCTCCGTCACGATGTTGCGGTCTTCTCCAATAAAGGCATTGACTATGGAAGACTTTCCGGCATTAGGGCGTCCCACT
Organism: Bacteroides sp. AM32-11AC; assembly: GCF_003603515.1. Classification (NCBI taxonomy): domain Bacteria; kingdom Pseudomonadati; phylum Bacteroidota; class Bacteroidia; order Bacteroidales; family Bacteroidaceae; genus Bacteroides; species Bacteroides sp. AM32-11AC. Next base: position 286,790 of record NZ_QTNH01000006.1, read on the forward strand.
ACTGCAAAGCGGGGAATATCCTCGTCCAGAATTTCATCAGATTCCTTCTTGAACTTGCTGACGATAAGGTCCATCATATCGCCCGTACCGCTACCCGTTACAGCAGAAATACAATAAGGGTCACCCAAACCCAAGCTATAGAACTCAGGGGCATTGTATTGCAGTTCATGATTATCAGTCTTATTGGCAACCAGCAACACAGGCTTCTTGGCACGACGCAAGATGGCAGCTACCTGCTCGTCGAGGTCCGTAACCCCGTTCATCACATCCACCACGAACAGTATCACGTCGGCTTCGTCCACCGCCATCAATACCTGCTTACGAATCTCTTCTTCGAAAATATCATCAGAGTTCACTACCCAACCGCCGGTATCTACCACGGAGAACTCACGTCCCAACCATTCGGTCTTTCCATATTGGCGGTCACGGGTGGTTCCCGCTTCCTCATTCACAATTGCCTGACGTGTCTTGGTCAGACGGTTAAATAATGTAGACTTTCCCACATTGGGACGTCCTACGATTGCAACTAAATTTCCCATAGTTCACACTCTTTGTTTTTTGCGACTGTCACAGTCGTATGAATAACTCTTAATCCAGCTGATAACCAAAATTACGCAGTTCCTTGTCCGAACTCCGCCAATCCTTATCAACTTTCACAAACGTCTCCAGGAATATCGTTTTCCCGAAAAACCTCTCCAAATCACGGCGCGCTTCAGTAGCCACTTTCTTCAAAGCCTTCCCCTGCTTGCCTATGATAATACCTTTTTGCGAATCACGCTCCACATAGATTACGGCACTGATATGAATCTTCTTTGCCTCCTCCTTAAACTGTTCTACCATCACCTCCACCGAATAAGGGATTTCCTTATCGTAGTACAACAGAATTTTCTCACGGATTATTTCGGTCACGAAGAAACGCGCCGGCTTGTCCGTCCACTGGTCCTTGTCGAAATAGGGAGGAGAGTCGGGCAACAGCTCCTTCACCCGCTTCATGACATAATCCACATTAAATTTCGAAGTAGCAGAGATAGGAATAATTTCCGCCTTCGGCAGCAATTCCTTCCATGCTTCCACCAGTTCCACCAGCTTTTCCTGGTTGCTTAAATCAATCTTATTGATAAGCAGCAATACCGGAACGTCCAAGTGTCCCACTTTCTCCACAAAGTCATTATGCTTGTCGGGAGTCTCAACCACATCTGTCACATACAGCAACACATCCGCATCCGTCAATGCCGAAGTGGAGAAATTCAGCATGGACTCCTGTAACTTATAGTTTGGCTTCAATACACCCGGAGTGTCCGAAAACACAATTTGCATGTCATCCGTATTATAGATGCCCATAATCCGATGACGGGTGGTCTGCGCCTTGAAAGTGGCGATAGAAATGCGCTCACCTACCAAAACGTTCATCAATGTGGATTTGCCCACATTCGGATTTCCCACGATATTTACAAAACCTGCTTTGTGCATGACTTCAGTATTTGAATTGAGACAAAAAAACGCATCGAATCGAAATAGGATGCGTTTTTATCATATTATATTTAGCAATAGTATGTTACTGCTTCTTTCCGTCGTATCCCCACTTCACATACACGGCTCCCCAGGTAAATCCTGCGCCGAATGCAGTGAAAATAAGGTTGTCGCCTTTCTTCAGCTTATCTTCAAAGTCCCAGATGCAAAGAGGCAACGTAGCAGCACTGGTATTGCCGTAACGTTCGATATTAATCAGTACTTTCTCACGAGGAACTTCCAGACGATGTGCCACAGCATCAATGATACGAAGATTGGCCTGGTGCGGAATCACCCAGTCAATGCTATCCTTTGTCAGACCGTTTTTCTCGGCAATGGCCGCGCTAACATCCGACATATTGGATACGGCATACTTAAACACAGTACGTCCTTCCTGATAAATGTAATGCATGTGGTTGTCTACAGTAAAATAAGAGGGAGGACAAACCGACCCACCCGCTTTCATATGCAGGAAAGGCAAACCTTTGCCGTCGGTTCTCAGAATAGCATCCATAATACCTACATCTTCTGTTGTCGGCTCGAGCATGAAAGCTGCAGCGCCGTCTCCAAAGATAGGACAAGTAGCACGGTCTGTATAATCAACCATTGACGACATCTTGTCGGCTCCCACAATGATAACCTTCTTATATCTTCCAGAACGGATGAAATTGGCCGCCGTCTCCATCAGATAGAGAAATCCGCTGCAGGCTGCCTGCAAGTCAAAAGCATATGCATTTTTCAGCCTTAGCTTATCACATAAAATAGAAGCTGTAGAAGGGAAATGATAATCCGGAGTGGAAGTAGCTACAATCACCAGATCTATATCATCCGGATCCGCGCCAGTACGTTGCATCAGCTGTTTGGCAGCTTTACGCGCCATATAGGAACTACCTAACCCTTCTTCATTCAGGATACGTCTTTCCTTTACTCCGATACGAGTCATAATCCATTCGTCATTGGTATCCACCATTCTTGAGATTTCGTCGTTCGTCAAGACGTAATCAGGTACATAACCGCCGACTCCTGTAATTACTGCATTTATTTTTTCCATTAAAATCTTGTTTACTTATAGAACTACTGAAACAACGGTAGTCTAAAAAGGTTTGCTTATTAAATTACAAATCTTTTTAGACGCCCGATATTCAAGTATAAGTTTTAGTCAAACTGACCGTAATTATACGGCAGCTTCCTTTTCAACTGCAAGCTTACCTCTATAGTAACCACATGCACCACATACAGTGTGATATACATGCCACTCACCACAATTCGGGCAAATAGCCAGTGTAGGAGCTACTGCTTTATCATGAGTTCTTCTCTTCGCAGTTCTTGTTTTTGACTGTCTTCTCTTAGGATGTGCCATTTTCTTTAATCTTTAATTGTTATCTAATATTTTCTTTAATTCGTCCCAACGCGGGTCTACCTGCGTTTCTTCTTCATTCATCAGCTCCACCTCTTCTTCCGGAGCAAATGTGTCCTCAGCCATATCATCATCCGGAGTAGTGCGCATATGCTTACTCAATTTGCTGGTCATTGCCTTGTTACACTTACCCGGAGCATGCACATGCTTCATGGGGATGGCCAAAGCTACAAACTCGTACATAAACCATGCTACATTAATCTCACCTTCCTCTTCGGGAATTACAATGAGATTGTCACCTTCTTCGGCATATTCATGACCGAACTTAACCAGCAGCTTATCTGTCGAGCTGACAAGCTGTTCCATATCGTCCAAACAACGGTCACATGGCACCCACACCATTCCGTCTGTCTGGAAGTTCAATTCGAAAGCACGAGATGTTTTCTTTACAACTAACACCACATTGACTTTACCCTTCTGCACTTCCGGTCCATCAATATTGGCAAAGAAAAGGTTGTCTAGCACAAACTCATATTTGCATGAATCTGCTTGCATACCTTTCAGGTCTATTTTGTATTTATCAAACTTTCCCAAAGCTTCTTTTGTTTATTCGGGCGACAAAGATACGAATAATTATCCTCATTATGTAGTATTTAGAGTAAAATATTCATTTTTTTATGTTCATTTCACCCTGATATCACTACAAATCAGCAGAAAACTCATGGCCTAAAACACAAGAACAATCCATGCCGGCATCCAAGTATATGTAAAGATATAAAACGAACAAAGCCTCCGTATCCTTATCAGACACGG
>NZ_QTNH01000007.1:0-257260 GCF_003603515.1 Bacteroides sp. AM32-11AC
TTCAAAGAACGACTATGATTTTTTAGTGGACACTAATGTTGCAACATCTTAGATTGTCAATCGGGGAATATGTGCTGAAATGAATAAGAATTTAACTGATTAAAGATTATGGAAGATAAGATATTTGATATGGGGAAGCAGAAGCCGGTTGCTGGAGTGGTACGGGATAGTTGGCAGCATCAGCTTTGGTGGATATTTACTGTACTAACGGTGATGTGTTTGTATTGGCTTTCCAATATCGTGTTGTGGGTTCCCTGGAGTCATAGCCCCCGGTTGGGTATGTTGCTGATGCTTACTGTAAACCCTCTTTTCTGGGGGATAGGCATTTATGCTTGCTTGTCTTGTGGGAGTAATGCCGGGAATCTGATGAAGAAGGCGTTGTTTGTATCATTGGTTGCTGTGGGAATATCTTTACTTTCGGATTTTCTGTTTTTTGCAGTATGCATGGAGTCAAAGGATGTATGGCATATCACTACTTTTTATGGTTATGCCTGGTTGGTGATACTGGCTTTGGGTGAGGCTTTCTTTTTGCGTAAAAGCTTGTTGGCCAGATGTTATGTGATGACGGTGAGAGTACTGCTGGTTTTAGTGGGCATTCTACTGTGTTTATGGATTCTTCAGTATACTCTTGTTTAATTCTGAAAGGAGGGAATATGGAAACCTGGTTTGTGTATATGCTTACGGCCAATTGGCTACTGATGCTTTTCTTGATATTGAATGTATTTGATGTTGAATAATAAATCTATTGGTTATGAATGACAGAGTGTTGAATGAGAAGGAGAGTTTGGAACTCATTGCTCAAATGATACAGAATACGAAGTCCCGGATGACTCGGAATTCCGGAGCTCCTTTTCTGATATGGGGATATACGACCATAATAGTGTCGTTATTGGTTTGGTTTCTGTTGAAGGAAACGGGAAATTATCATTGGCAATGGCTGTGGTTTTTGTTGCCGGCTATTTCCCTGCCTTCTACTTTATGGATTGAGCACAAACAGCCGAAGATGATTAAGACTTATATTGACCGTATTGTAGGATATGTATGGGCGGTATTCGGATTAGGGGGCTTTTTTGTTTCCTGGGTTTCCATCTTCTTCTGGAATATGTCTGTCCTTTTTGTCATATTACTGATGATGGGAATGGGGACGGCACTGACGGGACTGATTATAAAGATGAAGGTAGTGACAGTGTGCGGAGTGGTGGGAGCTTTGGCCTCTGTGGGGTGTATCTATGTACACGGTTTCGACCAAATACTGGTTTTTGCATCGGCTTTTGTTTTTATGATGGTGATACCGGGACATTACTTAAACGGAATGGCAAAGCAGGATAAATAAATATTTATTGATTATGGAAGACAAGAAACTGAACGAGAAAGAGAGTTTGGAACTCATCACTCAGATGATACAGAATACGCGTCGGAATTTGGACACAGGTAGCGGAAACATGTTTTTAGTGTGGGGATATGTGAGTGTATTGGTGACATTGACGGTGTTGGCGGGTGTGTACTTTACAAAGAATCCTCTCTGGATGTGGGGATTTTGGGGAATTCCCGTTATCGGGTATTTACTGACATTTCTTTTGATGCGTAAGCGTCAGAAGATGGTAAAATCTTACATTGACAAGATTTTAGTTCAGGTTTGGAGGATGTTTGGACTGATTTGTATGATATTTGTATTGATGGCTACGGATCTTGAACGGTATGAGGTTATTCTTCCTATGGGGGCTATTGTCATGTCGATGGGAAGTATCATTACGGGTTGCATCATTCGTTATACTACATTTTTTATCTTTCCGGCTATGGGGCTTATGTGGGGTATGAAGAGTTTCTTTGATGCACTGAATTCCGGAACGTCATACGTGTCTTTGGTTTGGTTTACCGGTGTGGTGGTCTTTGCCATGATTGTTCCGGGGCATATTTTGAACTATAAAGCCCGGAAAGAAGTTCACAACAGAAAGTGAGGTATAAGATGAAGACAATAAATAATGTTTTGGACAGATTTCTGCTCTCCTGGAAATTTATGGTATGGATGATTGTTTTGCTATTCATTTTATTTCCGGTTGCAATAAAAGAAGTTCAATGGGAATCTGTTGGAAATATGGTATTCTATACGTTGGGACATGCTTTTATTGGGGCTTCCTTTGTTGGGAATATCTCTCTATGCATTGTTGAAAAATAAATGGAAGAATAAAATTTGATATGTTTAAAGAACTGAACCCTTTGCTCCACAGTGAACTGCGGCTTGCGGTGATGTCGTTGCTCATCAGTGTTGAGGAAGCGGATTTTGTCTATATCCGCCAACAAACGAAAGCTACGGCAGGAAACCTCAGTGTGCAGTTGGATAAGCTCAGCAAGGCGGGTTATGTGGAGATAACAAAAACTTTTAAAGGAAAAATGCCTTGTACACTTTGTAGGATTACTCCGCAGGGAGTGGATGCCTTTGAAGAATATATAGAGGCGTTGAAATCTTATCTGGTGGGAAAATTATGATTTTCTTGAGAATTTGATGGGATTGATGGAAAATGGCAGTGTCTGATTAAAAACAATGAGAAATTATGAAAAGGAGTATTGTTTTATTTGTCCTCTTGTCTGCATTTGTAGTAGGCGTATGTATGGTCAATGCGGCTTGTGGAGCCTCATTGTCAAGAACTGAATCTGATGATGTACTGGACGGCATTCAGAAAAAAATTGAACTGGCTATGAACAATTGCTTTGTTCAAAATACTGCAGCTCCGCTCGATAGTCTGTTTACAAAGCTGAACAAACTTGAAGATGGGAATGGTATGGTTCCGTATTGGAAGGCTTATATTACCTACTATAAAAGTGTTTTCTATTTGAAACTTGGAAAGAAGGAAGATAGTGGGAAAGTGATAAAGGAAGCCTCCGCTATTTTGAATGATATAGGGAACAAAACTTCTGAAACCTATGCCTTATTAGCGCTTGTGCAGAGTTTTTCCATTCAGTTTGCTTCGGGTATGGAGGCAGGAAGAATATCTGCTGGCATTCGGGAAAATGCTGGGAAGGCTTTGGAACTGGACTCTACCAATGTAAGAGGTTGGTATGTATTGGGCAGTAACGATTATTACACTCCGGCTAGTTTCGGTGGCGGGAAGAAGGTGGAATATTATTTGAAGAAAGCTACTTCATCTCCTGACAAGAATACAGATGATTCCAGCCTGCCTACCTGGGGAAGAGAATACGCCTATGCTCTCTTGATTCAATACTATATGCAGAACGATAGGACGGATGAGGCCAAAAATTGCTTGCTGATGGCAGAGAAGGAGTATCCGGACAGTTATTTTATCGGCGAATATAAAAGGAAACTGGACGAATAATTTATCATTCTTCTGGAACCACTGTGCATTTAATTGCCTCAAAGGTAGGAATCTTCAAAAAAAGGTTTCTACCTTTGTCTTTTCTTCAAGGAGTAATTTTTTGAATAGGTAGGAACTACAAACAATGAATTGATATGAGAATCTTGGTTACTTATGCCGTACAAGGCGAATTTACTGAATTGAAATTTCCCGGACTGATAGGGGAGGAAGAGGTGCAGGTTGGCTATCTCCGTACCGGTGTGGGAAAGGTGAAATCGGCTTTTTATCTTTCTGAAGCGATAAGCCATGCGCAACCGGACTTGGTGGTCAATGTGGGTACGGCAGGGACTATCCGTCACCAGGTAGGAGATATTTTCGTATGCCGTCATTTTGTGGACCGTGATATGCAGAAGCTGGTGGAGCTTGGTATGGAGTATGAGATTGATTCAATGGATTTGTTGTCCCAAAAAGGATATTGTTTACACTGGCCGGCAGGCGGTGTATGCAATACGGGGGATACTTTCTTGACAGAACTCTCGGATGTGTCCGGTGATGTTGTGGATATGGAAGCCTATGCCCAGGCTTTGGTATGCCGTGCCAAGAATGTTCCTTTCATTTCGGTGAAGTACGTGACGGATATTATCGGGCAGAACTCCGTGAAACATTGGGAAGACAAGCTTGCCGATGCTCGGAAGGGGTTGGGAGAATTCTTCGAAAAATTGGGAGGAGTTTGATTAATGTGCTAATATGCCAATGTGCTAATTGGCTGCGCTATGTGTATATTAGACTCTCACACCGCAGGTCATTGGCACATTAGCACATTAACCACATTAGCACATTCATTTATCTCAACGTCTTGAATGACAGTATATGCCAAGTCACCTCCACAGCGACAAGGAACAATACTATCTTTATTTCTGTTAGTGGAATCAAGAAGAAGATGCAGTAAACCATTGTTCCCCACATCAGCAGTAGGGAGATGATTTTGGCACGTAGAGGGATGGCTTTGTTCTCGCGGAAGCTGCGGATGTAGGGACCGAGGCATTTGTGGTTCAGCAACCATTGGTACAGTCTGGGTGAGCCTCTGAAGTAGAGTGCTGCCGTGAGCAGCAGGAAAGGCGTGGTGGGCAGCAACGGCAGGAAGATGCCGATGATGCCGAGTGCCAAAGAAACTGTTCCCAAAATGATGCAGACGGTTTTCATGCGGCAAATGTAGGAAAAATAATAATATAGATAATATGTATGCGAATAAAGTAAAGAAGGTTGTTGCCGTCCACGACTTGTCGGGAGTCGGACGGGTGTCTCTGACGGTGGTCATTCCCATCCTTTCGTCTATGGGTTTCCAGGTGTGTCCGTTGCCTACAGCCGTATTGTCGAGCCATACCCAGTATCCGGAATTCTCTTTTCTGGACTTGACGGATGAAATGCCGAAGATTATTTCCGAGTGGAAGAAGCTGGAAGTACAGTTTGATGCCTTTTATACCGGCTATCTGGGTTCTCCGCGGCAGATACATATTGTTTCTGACTTTATTGATGACTTCCGCCGACCGGACGGTCTGGTTGTGGTAGACCCGGTGTTGGGTGATAACGGACGGCTTTATGCGAACTTCCACGAGTCCATGATTGATGAAATGAAACATCTCATCACCAAGGCCGATGTCGTTACCCCCAATCTGACGGAGCTGTTCTATCTGCTGGGTATTCCTTATAAGGAGATGAATACGGATGAGGAATTGAAGTCATACCTTCGCCAGCTTTCCGATTGTGGTCCCGAAGTGGTGATTATTACCAGTGTGCCCGTACGGGATGATAAGCATAAGACGTCCGTGTATGCCTATAACCGGAACGGTAACCGCTACTGGAAGGTTACGTGTCCTTACCTGCCGGCCCATTATCCCGGAACGGGGGATACGTTTACCAGTGTCATCACCGGGGCACTGTTGCAAGGTGACAGTTTGCCCATTGCCCTGGACCGTGCCACGCAGTTCATTCTGCAAGGTATCCGTGCTACTTTCGGATACGAGTACGACAACCGTGAAGGTATACAGCTTGAAAAGGTGTTGCATAATCTCGACATGCCGATTCAAATCTGCAGCTATGAATTAATTTAAACCAATCTCATCTTATGAAAAAGAAAATATTCTTGGCAGTGTTTCTCTGTTGCGGCATGTTTGCAGCAATGGCGCAGACTGCTGCCGACTCTCTTGCCATCGTTTCTGCCGATTGGCAGACTGAGCCCCTGCAGAAAGGGATGCTTTATAAAAAGGCAGTATTCAGTTCTTTGTATGGAGTTCCTCAGGAAGTGTCTATTTTTGAAATATCCCCGAAGCGCTACCGTTTCGATGTGCTCGTCCACAATCCCAAGGAGGAGACCAGTATAGCCGCCCGGCATGCAGGTGCGGTGGCGGCCATCAATGGCTCCTATTTTGATATGAAAGCCGGAAATTCCGTCTGCTATCTGCGTAAGGACGGGGTGGTGATAGATACTACCTCTACCGGGGTTCTGGCAACAGTGTCCAATGGAGCTGTACTCATAAAGAAAGGCAGGCTGGAACTGATTCCCTGGAGCAAGCAGGATGAAAAGGCATGTACTTTGAAAAAAGGCACTGTGCTGGCTTCCGGTCCTTTGATGCTGAAGGACGGGCAAGTGTGCGACTTGTCCGGGACTAATCGGAATTTTGTAGATACCAAGCATCCTCGCAGTGCTGTGGCGCTGACAAGAGAAGGAAAAATCCTGCTTATTGTTGTTGACGGACGTCGGAAGGGAAAAGCGGAAGGTATCAATATACCCGAGCTTGCCCATATGATTCGTATATTGGGCGGGGAGGATGCGTTGAATCTGGACGGTGGCGGTTCTTCTACGCTGTGGAGTGGGGCGTTGCCGGATAAGGGAATAGCCAATACCCCGAGTGGCAGTGCAGAGCGTAAGGTTGCCAATTCTCTTTGTGTGTACGAATAAGATAGGGAAGTAAATGGATAAATCTTAAGTTTTTTGTAATTTTGCCGTCGCATCGAGGTGACATTAGATGCGGCAACTTATTATATTAATTAGCGTATTAACAATATGTACACAGTCATCAAACGCATGGAAGTGTCGGCTGCCCATAGCCTGAAACTTTCTTATCGCAGTAAGTGTGAGAATCTGCACGGTCACAACTGGATTATCACTGTCTATTGCCGTTCCAAAGAGCTGAATGCGGACGGAATGGTGGTAGACTTCAGTCACATCAAGCAGGTGGTAAAGGAACAGCTGGATCATCATAATCTTAATGAAGTGCTGTCCTTCAATCCCACAGCCGAGAACATAGCCCGTTGGATATGCGACCAGATACCCACTTGCTTCAAGGTAGAGGTGCAGGAGTCGGAATCAAACATTGCCGTCTATGAGGAAGATTAATGAGATATTCTACAGTTTGCAGGGAGAAGGATACCATACGGGTACCCCGGCTGTCTTTATCCGTTTTTCCGGTTGTAACCTGAAGTGCCCCTTCTGTGATACGCAGCATGAGGACGGCATACTGATGTCCGATGAAGATATCGTAACAGAAGTCAGTAAATACCCTGCCGCTACCGTGATACTGACCGGTGGAGAACCCTCCCTTTGGATTGACCGTGAATTTGTGGATTGTCTGCACCAGGCGGGAAAGTATGTCTGCATTGAAACAAACGGTACCCGTCTGCTGCCGGATAATATAGATTGGGTGACCTGCTCTCCCAAGCAGGGGGTAAAGCTGGAAATTACGCGTATGAATGAAGTGAAGGTGGTGTATGAAGGGCAGGATATTACTGTTTATGAGCAGTTGCCCGCCGGGCATTTCTTTCTTCAGCCTTGCTCTTGCAGCAATACGGCCGAAACGGTGGATTGCGTGATGAAGCATCCTAAGTGGAGACTTAGTTTGCAGACACATAAGCTGATAGATATCCGGTAGGCATTTATAAAACGAATAATGGCTGTAAGCAATGCTTACAGCCATTATTCGTTCATGCACGGGAGGAGAGGCTCGAACTCCCGACACCCGGTTTTGGAGACCGGTGCTCTACCAACTGAGCTACTCCCGTGTTTGCGGCTGCAAAGGTAATGCAAACTTTCAAATATGCAAGTAACAGACGTACTTATTTTATAAAGAAAGTTGCTTACAACATCTGTAAGTCCTGATACATAATGCGATACGCTGCTGCTTTTTTTTCCAGTGCCAGCGGGTAGGCTCTTGAGGAAGAAGGCATCCGGTAGAGGCGCATCGGATGGTTTTCGAAAAGAAACTCCGTGAAGTCACCTACTTTGGGCTTGTCGATGGAAAACTGCGTGCACAGCGTGTCCGTTGCCTTCTCGCCGGTGGTGACGATAGCCTTGCATTGCGGTATCCGGTGCAGTAGGGCAGGAATGTCCGTAGGCTGCACTACTTCCAGAAACTTGTCCGAGGCATTGTCCTGCAGGCGCCGTATGGCAGAGGCTGTGTCGAACAAGGCAATACCCTTTTTCTGCAGGAAACTGATGAGGCGTTCTTTGCAGAAAGCCTTCTTCGTCTTGTCTACAAAATAATCCTTGTCATTGAAGAAAAGGAACCCGGTAATCCTCCACATGTCATTGTTCCAGTTGGGGTAGTAAAACTCCATGGACCACCGCTTTTTCTGCGGAGGAAAGCTTCCCAGCATCAGCAGACGGGCGTTGCCGGGAAGGAAGGGTTCTAAAGGGTGTTGTTCTATTTCCATACTTTCCAATTTCATTGTTCTGCCTGCAAAAGTACGGAATATATCTTGGATATGCTATCCTGCAATGTCCTGATTGCTCATTCTGTCGGTGATTTGGAAGGGGAAATCAGAATATTCGTAGAGGCTGAACCGGGATTCCGTCTTGCCTTCCGTATAGTTCCAGATGGTGGCATATTCTTCGGCGTCTTCTCCCATGGCTTGCAGCTGACGGAGGTAGGAGGCTATGGACTTGTTTTCTACGATATATATTTGTCCCAGCTGGTCTATTATAGGGCTGTGGCGCCGGGTGCCGTCATGGTCGAACCGTAGGATGCGCTTGCCTTCGGGGGTGATGCCTACCATGTTGAAGGTCATGCTCTTGCCGATGGCGGGCAGGTTGAGCACATTGCGGTCGGTGGCGAGGAAAGGTAGGTGGTGCGTTTTCAGGAAACGCCGGATGCAGGCTGCCGGGTCATGGACGGTTCCAAGCAGTACGGACAGATTATGGGCATCTTCCTTGGTCAGCTTCCCGAAGCGCTTTTCTTCCCGTTGCTCTTGTACGGAACGGCTGTTGGGGGTAAACACGGCATTGTTTTCTTCAAAACCTTTCACGGAGAAGGTGTAGTAGCAAACCACTCCCAACTGATTGAGCACTTGGCGCAGGCGGGTGGTATGCCCTCGGCGGGATGCAGCTACGTTGTATACCAGTTGGTTATCAATGAGCCAGCCTGCCGCCAGCAGTTTGCGTATTCCTTCGGCAGCTTCCGGAGTGACTTCGAGCGGGGTTTGGAAATGTGTCTGGATAATGAACTGGCGGATGCCGATGGTAGACGCCTTTTCCTTGAATTCCCTTAGAATCTCCACCAGCCCGTCATTGATGCGCATGGGCAGGTAGGCGGGGAGGCGTGAGCCGAGGCGTACACGTTGCAGCTCTGCATACTTTTCTCCCTCGGGCCGTTCCTGATTGGCTTTCCGCTTGCGGACTGCCATGCGGTAGACGGCGTCTAATATGTTGCCCAGCGTCTTGTTTTGGCTCATCAGTGCGTCACCGCCGGTGATGAGAATGTCCCGCAGTTGCGTGTCTTCCTCAAAATAGGCCATCAGCCGGCGCAGCTTCTTTTCCCATGTCTCCTTGGGACGCAGGGTGTCAAACTCAAAATTGAGCCGTTTGCTTTGAAAGTCGTACATACGCTGACAAGATGCGCAGAGTCCTCCGCAGGCGCGTCCCATGGTGTCGGGGATGAGGATGGCCACTTCCGGATAACGGCGGTGGATGTTATGCCCGTCGGGCAGCAGCCAGCCGGCGGCATTAGGCTTGCCGGGTTCCACCATATCTTCCCGTTCCCAGGCACGTATCTGTCCGTAGGTTTCCACCAGTTGGGGTGAATAGAGTATATAGCTGCGCAGAGCCTCGTCGTCGTATCCGCTGCCGGTGCAGTTCAGCAGTGACAAATAATAGGGGGTGGCGAAGAAAGGCATTCCCTTCTTACGGGCTTTTGAGAGCAGGTACATGGTTTCGGCAGAAAGGGAGTTGCCGAGAAGACGGTTTAGCTCCGTAGGGCTTTTGACGGCCATGGCAAGATGGAAACGGAAGTCATTCCACCATTCGCTGACGAGGTTGAACTTCTCCTCGTAGCTGAGTCCCTCTTCGAAATGGAAGCGGGAAGCCGGGTTCTTGCGGTGCTCAATCTTCTGCACCAGTGCATGCAGGATGCGTTCCTTGTTCTTTGCACGGATATGCTGCACGTCTTCATCCAGTCCGCTGGGCCAGCGTTCGGTCAGGGTTTTGATTTTCTGTGCGGAGGGCAGAGCGGGGGCGGGTTGGTGGAGGCGTTTGAACTGCTGGAACAAGTCGATGAACAGGTCCGTTTCCGTTTCCTCTTCCCATTGTCCCGTGAGGAAGGAATGCAGCATTGATAAAGTTGATATGGGCAGCTGTTCTCCGATGGAGAGCTCGTGTACTTCCTGCCCGTCAAATTCAATCAAGAGTCGAATTTGCTTACCGGCCTCGCTGTCCACTTCCGGATGTCCGGCAATGTACTCCGCCAGGTTGGCTTTGAAGGCTTCCGCATCGTCGCTTTGAACGGCGATGCTGACCAGTTCAGGGAGTTCGTGCCGATAAAGTTGTTCCAGTTGTGAGAGAGTGAGTGCAAGCATTTTCTTTTGTTTCATAAGCGGTTGTTTTTTTGAAGTTAATATTTATGATGGTTGACGCGGGGTGCGTCCTTGTGTTCCGTGAGGGGAAAATGATTTCATTTGCTAAAAATAACAAAAAAAAGCGGGAAATTTCTTTCCCGCCTTCTTGTTTCTAAAGTTCTTTAGAATTCTTTTTCTTTTATTTCTCTTCGTTGGCTTTCTGTTTCGGTTCCTTTTTGGCCAGCATCACTACGTTGTAAACGTACTCGGTCATCCATTGTTCCGAATATCCCAGACGCTCTTTGTACTGGCGTACTGCCGCTGCCGTTTTGTGTACATCGTCCTTTTTCCATACGGTTTTTGTACAGACGTCGTGTACGGTTTTTTCGGTCATGCTGCGCAGTGCTCCCTTGAAGATGGAAGGCATGCGGAATTTCCACTGCATCAGGTTTCCCATCAGCATCATCAAGTCATTGGAGAAGCCTTGATACATAAAGAGATAACCTTGTACGTCGTTCTGCGTACGGCAGTGCTTCTTGACGGAAGTGTCAATTTCCTTGAAGAAGTTTTCACTGATGCCGTAGTCCTGCATCAGCATCTTGCGCGAGGCGGCTTTTTCCGCTTGTCCCAGGCGGCCTCCTTGTGTGGGGATTTTGAACAGACGCTTGAAGTTGGCTACATCCGGTACAAAGCGGATATTGGTGATGCCCAGGTTGGCGGCTATTACAGACTGGAAGTAGACGCGTGTCAGTGACACGAAGTCTTCCACATTCTTCGAAGATACTTCTCCGGTATTCTTGTTGAATAGTTTGGCAAATAAACTCATATCAAATTACGAATTACTGATTACAAATTACAAGACCGCAGGTCATCCGGCGGTTCCGGCTGCAAAAGTACGAAATAAGTTGGTTATCACCAGCACTCTATGTCTTTTTCTACCTCTTTCAGGCGGTTCTTGGTGAAAACGGGGTCTTTGATACCGGCGCTTTTCTGTGCGCGGTAGTCTTCAAGCAGCCTGAAAGCGTATTTTCCGAGCAGGCTGATGGCGATAAGATTGCAGAGCGCCATGAGTCCCATAGTGACGTCGGCAAGGCTCCATGCCAGGTCGAAGGTGGCAACAGCACCGAACATGACCATGCCGCCCACCAGTATACGGTAGATGTTGAGCACCCATTTACGGTGGGTAAGGTAGCGCACATTGGCTTCTCCGTAATAATAATTTCCCAGAATGCTGCTGAATGCGAAGAAGAACAAGGCTACCGCAACGAAGATGGCTCCCGAAGGTCCTATCTCGTTGGTCAGTGCATGCTGGGTAAGCTGTACGCCGTTTGTGGAACCATCCAGTGGAGCACCGCTGAACAGAATGATGAAAGCGGTGCAGGTACATATAATCAGCGTATCGGTAAATACTCCCAGCGTCTGAATCAAGCCTTGCTTCACGGGGTGGCTGACGTGTGCGGTTGCCGCCACATTGGGGGCGGACCCCATACCGGCCTCGTTGCTGAACAGCCCGCGTTTGATGCCCTGCATCAGCGCCATGCCGACACCCCCTCCCAAAGCCTGCTCCCATCCGAAGGCGTGGCCGACAATGAGTGCCAGGACTCCCGGCAGCTCTTTGATGTTCAACAGAACGATGATAAGTGCCAGTGCAATGTATCCCAACGCCATGATGGGGACGATGATGCTGCTGACTTTGGCTATGCGCTGTACGCCTCCAAAGATGATTGTCAGCGTGAGTGCGGTGATGATCCCTCCCACAACGGCATGGTCGAACCCGAAAGCGCCTTCGAAAGCGGCACACAGTGTATTGCTCTGTACCGAGTTGAATGCAAATCCGAAGGTAATGGTGATAAGTACGGCAAACAGTGCCCCCATCCACGGCTGTTTCAGTCCCTTACGCATATAGTAGGCCGGGCCGCCGATAAAGGAGTCTTTGCCCTTTATCTTATACAATTGGGCCAGTGTAGATTCTACAAACGAGCTGGAAGCACCCAGGAGGGCAATCACCCACATCCAGAATACAGCGCCCGGACCGCCTACTGCAATGGCGGTGGCAACCCCTGCAAGATTGCCCGTACCTACACGGCTGGCAATGGAGATGGCAAATGCCTGGAACGATGAGATATGCTTTTCCTTGGCATCGCCTTTCCCGCCCGAGTCGCCCAGCAGACGTACCATTTCCTTTATCATCCGGAACTGTACAAAGCGGGTTCTCAGCGTAAACCATACGGCGCATCCCAACAGTAGGGCAACGAGGATGTAGGTCCAGAGCAGGTCGTTTATCAGATTTATTATTCCCATAATGTATATGTACAGTTATCTATTTGTAGTAAAAAAAACTCACACAAAACAAGTGCTACCCTCTGTCGTTATCTAAGGTGGTCTCTGTCGTTACTTTAGGCTGCCTCTGTCGTTAACTGAGATAGACTCCTTGCAAGTTGATGATAATCAACGTGATATGAACTCGTGTGCTGCAATTTGTACCATGGACAAATCTGGACAAACTTGACGGAATCTCCTTGCCTATTTCAGCCTGAAGTGAAATTTGTGTCCTTCAAACACCGGTTCCACTATGTCATAACGAACAAACTTTGCCAGCAGATGTTCGGCGGCGCGTCGGGAAAGATGCGCCAGGCGGCAGTAACGGTTCAGTGAAAGGCGGTCGTTTTCTTCCAGCAGATTGAGCAACAGTTGTTCCCGTTCGGTATATTCTATCAGTTCTCCTTTCGGACTTCCGCTTTGCTGCCAGACGCGCAGATGGACGGGAGTAGCCAGGATGTTTTCATCCTTGATGCGGAGATAGGCCAAGTATTTTCCTGTTTCGTCCTTGGCATATACCGGCTTCCGGTCACTTTCCTCGATTTGTACCACCAGCACACTGCGGCCTTCCACCAGATAGGTCTGCATGGTGTAGTTCACTTCGGGGCTGCAATAAAGTCCGGCAGCCGCTTCTATCATATATTGTTCTTCGTCCGAACGGACACCGGCAATTTTCCCGTTATCTTTCACTCCGATGAGCAGTTTTCCACCGTCTGTATTGGCAAAGGCTGAAAGGGTTTTGGCTATCTTGCGGGCGTCGGATATTTCGAACTTGAAATCCTGCTGTTGGTGCTCTCCTTCGGCTATGAGAGCGTGTATATATTCGGTGTCAGTAAGCGTTTTCATGCTTGCAAAAGTAGATAAAAAACGCGTAAGAGCCCCTTTTTGCGGCGATTTTACCGAATATTTCAAAAAAAATATCGTTTTTCTGCATTTATTTCAAGAAAGAATGTATTTTTGCCAGACATTATTAACGAAGTAATTTAAAAAGGATTATGAAAGAATTAGTTGAAAAAGTAGCTGCATTGTATGCAGACTTCTCAAAAGATGCAAACGCTCAGTTGGAAAACGGTAACAAGGCAGCAGGAACTCGCGCTCGTAAGGCTTCTTTGGAAATCGAAAAAGCTATGAAGGAATTCCGCAAAGCATCTTTGGAAGCTTCTAAGAAGTAAGAAAAAAAGCATATTTGATGCTGCGAAAGACTGCCACTACTGGCGGTCTTTTTTGTTTTTGAAAAGTATTATTGCTACTTTTGACGCAGGTATTATGGATGAAAACGTTCTCAATAAACTGAAGATACTGGCAGAGTCGGCAAAGTATGACGTCTCTTGCTCCTCCAGTGGTACGGTGCGCTCCGGCAAGGCAGGTATGCTGGGGAACACTGTGGGTGGCTGGGGCATCTGCCATAGTTTTGCCGAGGACGGCCGTTGTATCTCCCTGCTCAAAGTGATGCTTACCAATTATTGCATCTACGACTGCGCCTACTGCATCAACCGCCGCAGCAACGACCTGCCGCGTGCCACGCTGTCGGTGACCGAGCTTGTAGACCTCACCATGGAGTTCTATCGCCGCAACTATATCGAAGGGCTTTTCCTGAGCAGTGGGGTGGTGCGTAATCCCGATTACACGATGGAACGTCTGGTGCGCGTTGCCAAGGACCTCCGCACTATCCATCGTTTCAACGGATATATCCATCTGAAAAGCATTCCCGGCGCCAGCCGCGAACTGGTGAACGAGGCGGGGCTTTATGCCGACCGTCTCAGCGTCAATGTAGAAATACCGAAAGAGGAGAATCTGAAACTGCTTGCGCCGGAGAAAGACCATAAGAGTGTATATGCGCCGATGCGCTACATCCAGCAAGGGGTGCTGGAAAGTTCGGAAGAACGCAAGAAACACCGCCACGCTCCCCGTTTCGCTCCTGCCGGACAAAGCACACAGATGATAGTAGGCGCTACCGCCGAGACGGACAAGGATATTCTGTATCTTTCGTCAGCTCTCTACAAGGGACCTACGATGCGGCGTGTCTACTATTCGGGCTATATTTCCGTCAATACCTACGATAAGCGCCTGCCGGCATTGAAACAGCCCCCTTTGGTGCGTGAAAACCGCCTTTACCAAGCCGATTGGCTGATGCGCTTCTATCAGTTCAAGGTGGAGGAAATAGTGGATGATGCCTATCCTGACCTTGATTTGGAGGTTGACCCCAAGCTGTCCTGGGCTTTGCGCCATCCCGAGCAGTTTCCGATTGATGTGAACAAGGCGGATTATGAGATGTTGCTCCGCGTGCCGGGCATCGGCGTGAAGTCGGCACGGCTGATAGTGGCTTCCCGGCGTTTCTCCAAGATAGGTTTCTACCAGTTGAAGAAGATAGGGGTGGTGATGAAGAAGGCGCAGTATTTCATTACCTGCTGTGAGTTGCCTATGCACACGGTCAACGAACTGACCCCGCAGGGGGTACGCAGTCTGCTGCTGCCCAAGCCTAACCGTAAGAAGGTGGATGAGAGACAGTTGGTACTTAATTTTGAGGAATGAATATTTTCCTGTATGACCATACGTTTGAAGGATTGCTGACTTCCGTGTTCGAAGCCTATTCCCGCCGTACCTTTCCCGATGCGCTGCTTTTGGAAGGAGAGCCGCTTCCTTTGTTCTACGACGGGCTGTTTACCGTGGTGACCGATGAGGAGAAGGCTGGTCGTGTCTGGCGGGGATTGCAGAAGAAGCTGTCGTCTACGGCACTTGCTTGTCTGGCCCAGTGCTGGCTGGCCGAGGAGCCGGAAACTCCCATGCTCCTTTTCCGCTATATCCGCAAGGCAATAGATGCTCCTCGTTCCATTGAAACAAACTTTGCCGACCCTGATGTGCTGGAGTTCTCCCGTATGTGGAAGCGGGTGGATTGGGAGCGTATACGCCTGCTTCAGTTTGTCCGTTTCCAGAAAGCTGCGGACGGTACTTTCTTTGCGGCTGTCAAGCCCGAGAAGAATGCCCTTCCCCTGGTGACGGAGCATTTCAAGGACCGTTTTGCCGACCAGCGTTGGCTGATTTATGACATCAGACGAGCCTATGGGTACTATTACGACTTGAAAGAGGTGCGCCAGGTGACTTTTGGTGAGGACAGTCGCGAAGGACATCTTGTCACCGGCATGCTCGACGAAAGTCTGATGGACAAAGACGAACGGCTTTTCCAATCTCTCTGGAAAACCTATTTCAAGGCAATCTGCATCAAGGAACGCCTCAATCCCCGGAAGCACAAGCAGGACATGCCCGTGCGATATTGGAAATATCTGACGGAAAAACAGCAGTGATTCCCTTTATTCGATTTTCTCCACTGTCACTTCGGGAAATTCCTGCATCAGTTGCAGCAAATATCCCTCATCATAGCTTTTCTTGGATTTGATGACCATGGTCACTTGATAGTTGGTGTACTCTCCCTGCATTTGCCGGTCCAGGTTGTAGGACACCACCAGATAGTCTTTGGAGTTGAATCGCCGGGACACTTGCGGCAGTATCTCTTTGCTGGAAGTGGAAAAGGTTATCACGGAACTTTTCATGCCAATGCTTTTGAAAATAAGGCTCAACAGTTCGAGCCCTGCCAGAGTCAGCAGGGTGGCGGCAATGCTGATGGTGTACATTCCTGCACCTACTGCCAATCCGATGCCTGCAGTAGCCCATATTCCTGCGGCTGTTGTCAGTCCCCTGACTATCTGTTTCTGGAAAATGATGGTACCCGCACCGATGAATCCGATACCGCTGACTACTTGTGCGGCAACACAGCTGGAGTCCAGCGTCACACTGCTTTCCTTGATGATTTCCTGAAAACCATATTGGGATACAATCATGATGAGCGCGCTTCCCAATGATACCAGGAAATGGGTGCGGTAGCCTGCTTCTTTGGCACGGTATTCCCGGTCCAGTCCGATAATGGCACCCAATATTCCGGCTACCAGCAACCTGAGCACAAAATCAAAGTTTAACATCATCATCGTATCCTCTCTTTCTTTTTTATTAATTGATGACCCAATTCTTATTGTGGGGCACTGTTTTCTTGGGGTTGTAATGCATTCCGGCTTGTGTCGGTATTTTTAGTATGTATGTACGTCCGCTTTTATTCATCAGCGAGGTATCCCGCAGCCACGGATTGGCATCTTTCAGTTGGGCATAGGTGATGCCTTTATCTTTGGCAAACTGTGCCAGGTTGCCGATGCCCGTTGTGACGGTCACTTCCGTGTAGGGGATGGGCGGATAAAGATGTTCCCGTTTCAACAGAAAGCCGTACTGCTGTGGATTGCTGATGACTGCTTTGGCTGCCAGCAGGCGGAACATGTAGCGCGAAGTCTCTTCTACCAGCCATAAGTCGACAGCCTGGTCCACCACTTGCTTCTGCAGCTGTGTGGAGATGCGTCCTTGCCCGGCATTGTAGGCGGCGGCTACGCACAGCCAGTTCCCGTATTTCTGATAAGCATCTTTCAGGTACTTGCAGGCTGCTTTGGTCTCTTTCTCGATATGGTATCGTTCGTCGATGTTGCTGTTCACCTCCAGTCCGAATTCGCGTCCGGTGGCAGGCATGAACTGCCATAGGCCGGCGGCACCCGCAGGCGATTTGGCAAGCGGGTTCAGGTTGCTTTCTATCACAGCGAGGTACTTGAAGTCATCGGGAAGGCCGTTGGCTTTTAGTATAGGCTCTATGACGGGGAAGTAGCGGTTGGCACGCTTCACCATGAGCATGGTGGTGGAGTGCATGTAGGTGAAGGACATCAGTTCGCGGTCCATACGTTCGCGGTGGTCGTAGCGAAGCAGGTCAATAGCTTGTCCGGCAAAAGTGATCTTGTCCGGTACGCTGGGGGAGGTCACGCAGTAGGGAACTTCGGATTTCACGGAATCGCGTTCGGGATTCAGCGTACTGCTGCCTGCGAGGAAGGGGAGGCTGGAACCTGCGCACAGTGCAATGGCAGCGGTAAGCACGATATATTTTGAATTTTTCTTCATGTCTGTATGTCTATTTCTGTTTGGAGACGTGAAGATACGAAATCAATTCGTTATAGGCAACCTTTCCCATAGCCATCGTGGAATCATACGCCAAAAAAATACCAGTACCCGGTAGCGTCCGTCAATGACAACTACCCGTCTCTTTTCTCTTAAAGCCTTGATTATGTGCTGTGCTACACGGTCTGCTTTCATCAGCATCGGGTATTTCCCGCTTTTCAATAAATCGGTGGCAACAAATCCCGGACGGATGTCGGTGAAG
This sequence comes from Bacteroides sp. AM32-11AC, assembly GCF_003603515.1. NCBI lineage: Bacteria > Pseudomonadati > Bacteroidota > Bacteroidia > Bacteroidales > Bacteroidaceae > Bacteroides > Bacteroides sp. AM32-11AC. The sequence continues at coordinate 17,698 of NZ_QTNH01000007.1, forward strand.
TGTATATCAAGATGCTGCATCCGGGCAAGTTGTGCCAGCGCTTCGATATAGGTATTCTGGAAGCGTTTGGTGGCAGAGTAGGCCGGTGCAACGCCCAGTCCTTTAGTGCCTGCAATGGAACTGATGACAGCAATATGTCCGGAGCCTTTTTCCTTGAAATAGTTGAAGGCGGCAGTCACCATGCGGGTAAATCCCTCTACATTGGTACGTGCCGTGTTCAGTTCGATGTCCGGTTGTAAGTCCCGGTTTTGATGTCCCACGCCGGAACTGAGGAAAAATAGGTCTATGCCTCCCAGCTTTTTTATCAGGTTATGGAGGTGTAGAGTCGCTGTCTCTTCCGTAACGTCCAGCTGTTCCGTGATTATCCGGTCGGGTGCGGTGGCTTGCAGGGCATGCAATGCTTCCTCTCTTCTGCCGGCAATACCTATATGCCAGTCTTGTTGTACAAGTATCCTGGCTACTTCTTGTCCGATGCCTGAAGTGGCACCGATGATGATGGCTTTCTGCATGATGATAGAGGATTATCCGATGACGGTTGCTACAATTCTTCTTCCTCCGCCCCGGTTGCGGAACTCGCAGAGATAGATGCCTTGCCAGATACCTATGTTCAGATGCCCATTGGTGATGGGGATGGTGAGGCTGGTTCCGCTGAGGGTTGCCTTGGCATGGGCGGGCATATCGTCATCGCCTTCGCATGTATGTTGGTAATAAGGTTCCCGTTCTTTTACGAGGCGGTTGAAGATGGCTTCCATATCTGTCTGTACGTCAGGGTCTGCATTCTCGTTGATGGTGAGGCCTGCGCTTGTATGCTTGATGAACAGATGCAGGATTCCGGCAGACGGAAGCGGTGGAAGGTTGCGTATAATCTCCTCTGTCACCAGGTGAAAGCCACGCCGGCGAGGGGTCAGGGTAAATTCTTTCTGTGTGGTCATAAATCATTGTTTTTCGTTTGTTGTCAGGATGGTCTTGTCCGGCAGGGCAGTTCCACGGTGAATGTGCTTCCCACTCCCATTGTCGAATCTACGGTAATCACTCCATTCATTTTCTCAACGATGGATTTGCAGATGGAGAGTCCTAATCCGGCACCTTGGGCAAAAGAGTCCACCTTTTCAAACCGTTCGAATATCATTCCCAGTTTGTCGGGGGGAATACCGCATCCAGTATCGGAAACACTGATTCTTATTCCGTCTGTGTCCGTTTCGTAGTACACTTCGATATGTCCCTGCACGGTGTTTTTCAGTGCATTCGATATGAAGTTGTTCAGTATCTGTTTGATGCGCATCGGGTCGTGCTCTATCTGGCCGGGGGTTACCGGATACCTGGCAAAGAGTTTCACTCCTGCCGGAACGTTCCGTTCGTACTCGGTAATACTTTCCTTGATGAGTTCTGCCGGATTGAACCATTCGGAATGGAGCTCTATGTGTCCGGCCTCTATTTTGGAAAGGTCCAGAACGTCGTTGATTAGTTTGAGCAACAGTTGGTTGTTGTGGTTTATCAAAGAGATGTACTGTTCCCTTTCCTGCTCGTTTTCCACATAGTGCAGCAGGCTGGAGAAACCGATAATCGCATTTAGCGGCGTGCGGATTTCATGGCTCATATTGGCAAGGAAAGCGGATTTCAGCCGGTCTGCCTCTTCGGCCTTTTCCTTGGCTTGTATCAGCATTGCCTCCGTCTGCTTTAATTGGGTGATGTCGTAATTGATGCAGATAATCTCTATGATGTTCTGTTCAGGCATGTAGCGTTCTACAATGATGTTGACGTGGGTCCACATGAAAGAACCGTCTTCTTTAAGAACACGTACTTCCCGGCTGAGCTTGTGTGCCAGTCCTCTCTTTACGTTCTGTAGGAAGTCAAGCATGATAGTACGGTCGTCAGGGTGAAGATGATTGTAGGTTCCGATGATTTCGGACAACGGTGTTTCTGTTTTCTCACCCAAGTTCTTGTACCAGCTGCGTTGGGCATAGCCTTGCTCATTAAGAAGGTCATAATTGGCATATCCCACTTTGGCATAGTCACCTATAAGCTCAAAGTGGCTCTCGAACTCTTGTATTTTGTTGTAAGCGACGGTCGTTTCCGTTTTGTCTGCGTTGATTAGCAGATAGTTGGTTAGGTTGTGATTATCGTCGTAAAGGCTTGTGACTTTGGTTACAAGGTCTATGGTGCCCGTCTTCTTCTGTGTCTTGTAGTAATTGCCTATTTTAGAGAAGTCATACCGGAAAGTGAAGTCTGCATTTTCATGTTTTCTTAACTTGCTTTTCATCTCTTCCGGGAAAATCGGATTCTCGAAAATATTAATTCCAAGTAGATCTTCTTTCTGTTTGAGATGGAACATTTCCTGCTCTTTGTCATTCATATCTATCAATATTCCCTCTCGGTTATAGAGCTCAATTCCTACCGGAAGATATTTATAAATATTATGGAGGAGACGGTTACGCTCTTGTAAGGCTTGGGATGCCGATGACATGTCGGGACCGTCTTGTGTTTCGGCAATGCCGTAGACTTTGACATTACCGTTTTCATCGGTTCTCTGCAGGCATATCTTGCTTCTTATCCACGTTGGATCCTCTACTGTGTTGAGCAGATATACAGTCTCTTGTGTCTGCCGGATATTGTCGAAGGAATGTGTGGTAGTATGCCGTTGTTCCTCTTTCAGGATACGTTTGTTGAAATCTTTAAAGCTGATGGTTCCATCCTCATCCAGTCCCAGCAACCGGGAGATATATTCGGAGCAAATGTAGCTTTCGGTCTTTAAATCAGCTTCCCACCATCCCATATTGGCATTGGTCATCATTGCTGACAGTAAGTCATAATCAAATTTAGAATTCATACCGGAATCTTTAATAGTGATGTTTTTGTTCTGTCACAACAATTAAGATATTGACAAAGATACATTATTTCCAAATTAATCTGTGATGAACGGAAATAAAAATAAGGGTTATATGTGTTTTTGGGAAATGGGAAAAAGGTACCCGAGTTTTTGTACTTGCCGGAATAAGACGTATATTTGTTGCAATTTTTACATTCTAACAAGAAAATGCCATGAAGCGTATTGGACTCTTTGTAATAGTTTTTTTCTGCATATCACTCTTACTCCATGCAAGCGGCCCGCGTGTCTTGTTTATCGGAGATTCTATCACGGACGGTAACTGGGGAAATGCCTGCGGGATGCCCAAACCGACTGCGGAGCGAAGCCTTTGGGATATGAACCATATTTACGGTAGCGGCTATATGTATTTGTGTGCAAGTCATTATCAAGGAGATTTTCCGGAAAAGGAATATGCTTTTTTTAACCGTGGCATCAGTGGAAACACTCTCCGGGATTTGGAGAAACGCTGGGAAGAGGATGTCATTGGAATGAAACCGGATGTGCTTTCCGTCTTGGTGGGGACAAACGATGTACATTACTATCTGCAGGGTGACAAAAAAGAGCCTTTTGATTTTGAAGGATGGGAGAAGTGTTACCGTTCCTTGCTTGACCGTTCTTTGCAGGCCAATCCGGAATTGAAGATAGTGCTGGGCACTCCTTTTGTTGCCAATGTCGGCAATATGCGTAAGAGTGAGGACTTTGCAGAACGTGATAGTCTGGTGCGTCGCTGTGCCGCCATCGTAGAGAGGATAGCGAAGGACTATCAGACGGTATTTCTTCCTTATAATGCGATGTTCGATGAAATTCTCGGCACTGCTCCGGCTTCTCAAGACACCTATTGGATTTGGGACGGTATCCACCCCACTCCTGCAGGGCATAAACGAATGGCGGATATGTGGATAAAGCGCGTGAATTTATAATTTATCAATAAAATAGAGAGTAATGGAAAAAGTGATTATCAACTCGTACGAGGATTTTGAAAAGCTGGTAGGCCAGCAAATCGGTGTTTCGGAATATGTAGAGCTCCCTCAGGAGCGTATCAATCTGTTTGCTGATGCGACATTGGACCATCAGTGGATACACGTCGATACGGAACGCGCCAAAGTGGAAAGCCCTTTTAAGAGCACTATTGCACATGGGTATCTCACCTTGTCCATGTTGCCATATCTGTGGAACCAGATTATTGAAGTGAACAACCTGAAGATGATGATTAATTATGGTATGGACAAGATGAAGTTCGGTCAGGCGGTATTGTCCGGACAGCGCATCCGACTGGTTGCCCATTTGCAATCTCTGTCGAATCTGCGCGGTGTGGCAAAGGCGGAAATAAAGTTTGCCATCGAAATACAAGGTGAAAAGAAGAAGGCACTGGAAGGGGTGGCTATATTTTTGTATTATTTCAATTGATTATGCGTAAGATGGTATGCCCCCAATGCAAGGTGGGGGCATTTTTTGTGATGAACGGACAAGGTGAGCGCCTGCCGGTCTACATCTCTGACAAAGGTGAGATTGTACCTAAGGACGGCACCTCCTCGTTGGAGGGATACGACCAGGATACGGTTTATTGTTTGTGCTGTTCCTGGCGCGGGACTCCGAAACGTTTGGTGAAATACTGATGGACATACTCCTGCCACAAATGGCGGAGTGCCGCCACGGGATGGTACAACAGCATCCGTGGTCCGGCATACCGCATGACTTCACGCATCCGTTCTTTCATTTCGGGCTTGTAGCAGTGAATGCTGCATTGCCTGCAGGTGGATTTATTCTCACCGAAAGGACAGCGTGAAAGACGAATGCGGGCATATCCCAGCAATTCCTCGCATCGGGGACACAATTGCTTGTTACCTTCCTTTTTCCGGCAGTAGAGGCGGACCATCCGTTCTACTGTCTGTTTTTCCTGCTCGATACGGGATGGCATGTTTATTGTTTGGACTGCCAGCGTTTCAAGGTCGGGAAGAATTCTTTCATACCGGCAATGGCTTCCTCTTTAGTGAAATTCATTCCGGAATCCTTGTTGAATTCGTCGGTGAACTGTGCACAATGTTCTATCATTTCGTCCATAGTGCAGTCTTGTGCAAAATTGCCGTGCTGGTAGCAATAGGTGCAATATTCCTCGTTGAGGCTACCGTCGGCATTGGTTCCGAGTACTTCTGCAGATGACAAGGGCATTCCGCAGCTTTGGCAAAGTTTAGCTTCCATAATGTGTGGAGTTAAGTGATATGCAAATATAGAATATTATTTTGGTTGAAGCGTCCTTTTCAGATAAATCATGTCTTTCAGTTGCTTGCCTCCTTCAAATATGGGGTGGTCGTAATTATCGATAAAGAAATCGGGTACCCGGTGTGAGTATGCAAATCCGCAGCTTTCATAGAAGGGGATGGTTAGCGGACTGTCTCCAGTGCCGACAAGCATAGTATGGCACCGGTCTTTATAATGTTCAAGAACGAATGCTATCAGTTGTCTTCCATATCCCTGGCGCTGGTATTCCGGATAGACAGCTATGCTCTTTATTTCGTAGATTCCTTTATCCTCGCAGGTGATTACACAAGACGCTTTGACTGTATCATTATCGGATAGGATGAACATCTCTCCCCGTTCCAGATAACGGTCAATCATGGACTCTTGTTCGTCGGCAAGCAGCAGCAGGTCAAGATATTGCTTTTTGTTGCCGGATATGGGATGTATTCTTATCATACTTCTGAATTTCTGGTGTGAAGTTAGTCATTTTCTATTGAATTACAATGGATATCTCTTTTTAACTGCTGAATGGTTGGGAGTTGCCGGTGAACAAAATCTGCCATACGCCGTTCTTCTCATAACATGATAATCTGATGAAGTTATGAGTAAGTTGAAATTCTCTTTTCTGGTTTTGATGCTGATGGTATCAGTCTCGGCTTCTGCCGATTGGGCACCTGCTGATGTACAGGCTGCACTGAAGAAAATGTATCCTACGGTAGATGATGTTGCCTGGTCGCATGATGAGTCTTATTATGTGGCAGATTTCCTGATGAACGGTTTTGATACGAAAGTCTGGTTTGACGGGCAGGCGCAATGGGTAATGCAACAGACGGACTGGGAGACAATGGACGAAGTGCCCCCTGCCGTTTACAATGCTTTTGCCGCCAGTGAATATTCCGGAGGGATGGTGCAGAATGTCACTTGGGTACAGTTTCCCAAATGGCAGTCCATCGTGGCGGTAGAGGTAGGGATGGCAAATCTCCAGACGAAATATCAGATATTGTTTACCCCGACGGGCGAAATCATCCGTGCCCGTAATGTCACCTATACATACAATCCGCTCGGCGCAGCCACTTTCTTGTAACGTCTGTTCGCATACCTGCTGAATTTATCATATCTTTGCCTTCCCAAACCAGACTTTTATGGACAAAGACACTTTTCAGCAGGAGGTTTATAATGTAGTGGCCGCAATCCCTCCGGGGCGGGTGGTGACGTACGGACAGATAGCCTATCTTGTCGGAAGACCTCAATGTTCGCGCATGGTGGGACATGCTATGCACGATGTGCCCGACGGCATGTGTCTGCCCTGCCATCGGGTAGTGAACAGCCAGGGCAGGCTGGCACCGTGCTGGGCGGAACAGCGGGCTTTGCTGGAGGCAGAGGGCGTGACGTTCAGAAAGAATGGGTGTGTGGACATGAAAAAATGCCAGTGGGAATTCATGAAAGAGCAAATACAATAAGATTATGAAATTTATAGGTGCACATGTATCGGCCAGTGGGGGAGTGGAAGCGGCTCCCGTCAATGCCAGTGAGATAGGGGCAAATGCTTTTGCCTTGTTTACCAAGAACCAGCGTCAGTGGGTGGCAAGGCCGCTGACGGAGGAGAGTATCAGGGTGTTTAAGGAAAATTGTGGGAAGCTTGGCTTCGATTCCCGCTATATCCTGCCTCACGACAGTTATCTGATAAATTTAGGGCATCCCGAAGAAGAAGGGTTACAGAAAAGCCGTGCCGCTTTTCTGGATGAGATGCAGCGCTGCGAACAATTAGGGCTGAAGTTACTGAATTTTCATCCGGGCAGCCATCTGAATAAGATTTCCGTGGAAGAGTGTCTGGACAAGGTCGCTGAATCCATTAATCTTATATTGGGCAAGACGCACGATGTGGTGGCTGTCATAGAGAACACAGCCGGGCAGGGTAGCAATGTGGGAAATGAGTTCTGGCAGCTGGGACATATCATTGACCGGGTGGATGACAAGTCTCGCGTTGGAGTTTGCCTTGATACCTGCCACACGTATACAGCAGGCTATGATATAGTGAATGAGTATGACAAGGTGTTTGAGGAGTTTGACACAGCGGTAGGTTTCGGCTATCTGCGTGGTATACACCTGAATGATTCCAAGAAAGCACTCGGCTCCAGAGTAGACCGTCACGACAGCATCGGCAAGGGGCTGATAGGTATGGATTTCTTCCGGCGCTTTATGCAAGATGTGCGTTTTGACGGTATACCTATTATTTTGGAGACGCCCGATGAATCGCTTTGGGCAGAGGAGATAAAACTGTTGAGAAGCTTTGTCTCCTCTGATTGAGAGACTATGCCCTGAATACACATTCTATACGGTTACCGTCCGGGTCGAGGACGACACTTTCAAAATATCCGTCGCCGGAGGTACGGGGCTCTCCTGCGATGGTATATCCCGCTGTACGTAGCCGTTCTGTCTGTCGGAGGACAGCTTCCTGGCTGTCGAAGGCAAAGGCAAAGTGGGTCAGTCCCAGTCTGTTTTCCTCAATAGGGGTATTCTGTATGTCCGTACGGCTCATCAGTTCCAAATCCGTTCCTTCATCGAAGTGAAGGAAATAAGATTCGAATCCTTTTTTGGGGTTGATGTACTTTTCATTGCTGCTCCCGTTGAAGTAACGTGTGTAGAACTCTTTCATCTCTTCCAGTTGGAAGGTCCAGATGGCGATGTGATGTATCTTCATAAGTTTGCTAAATTATAATCTGTGTTCAATCTGAGTAATCTGTGGTGGGGTTGGTAATTGCAGGTGCAGAATAGGGAAAGGCTTTCCCGTCGGGTCGGTTTCGTCCCGGCCGGCCACTTGGAATCCCATATGTTGGTAAAATCGGCAAGCTTGTCCGTTCTGCTCGTTTACATCCACTTTGTGGATGTGTTTTTGGTGGACGGCGTACTCCATGAGCCGTTTTCCGTATCCCTTACCTTGTTGGTCGGGACGGACAAACAACATCTCGATGAGTTCATCGCTCAGTCCCATAAAGGCGGCAATTTCTTCTTTTTCGTTGCGGATGATGTAAAGCTCTACGGCAAGAAAGTACTGCTCTCTTATCAGTGGTTTGTAAAACTGTATATCCTTTTCTGCCAGGAAGTGGTGTGTGCTGCGGACAGAGGCTTCCCAGACGGTCAACAGTTCGTCATAATCTTGTGGGGTAGGTCGGAGTATCATCATTTATTGCATTACTTTGCTGGTTATTAATCAGTAGGCAGTCAGAATTCAGCTTCTTTGGTAATCCTTACGGTTTCTCCCGTTATAGGGTGGGTAAATTCTAAGTATTCGGCATGCAGATAAAGCCGGTCTGCTTTCTCCCCGTAAAGTTCATCACCGATGATGGGGCAGTGCAAGCCAAGCGGGTGTGCTGCATGTATACGTAGCTGATGGGTTCTTCCCGTGCGCGGATAGAAAGCGATACGGGTCCGTTTCCCGTCCAGACGTTCCAGAACTTGATAATCGGTGATGGCGGGCTTTCCGTGTTCGGTGTGTACCATTTGCCGTGGGCGGTCAAGTGGATTCAGGCAAAGCGGGAGGTCGACCGTACCTTTGTCCTTTGGGACAATACCCTCGAGCAATGCGACATAACGTTTCCTGACCAGGCGGTTCTTGAACTGGGCCTGCAGGTTCTGGTGTACACGCTTGGTCTTGGCAATGAGCATTAAACCGGAAGTGGCCATGTCGAGACGATGCACCGTCAGGGGACCGTCAGCTTCGGGATATTGCTCACGCATCAGGCTATAGACGGAGACTGCATCTTCCTTGCCGGGAACAGACAGTATTCCTGCCGGTTTGTTGATGACCGAAAGCCATGGGTCCTCATAAACAATCTCCAGATTCTTGGAGGGTACCTGCATTCTTTTCAACATGGGGTTTTCCTCTACTTGTAGACCTTGCAGCATGTGTTGCAGTATAGGTTCGCACTTTCCTTTGCAAGCCGGATAATAGTGGCCGTGATGGCGTATCTCTGTCTTGGGGGAATCACCCCACCAGAATTCGGCCATGGCAATAGGTTTCCATCCGTGCAGATAAGCTTGTTGCAGCAGTTTGGGGGCCGCACATTCACCCGCACCGGCAGGAGGTGTCTTGTGCACGGTCTGCCCGAATATCTCACAGAGATTCTTGACTTCTCCCCGGTAATTCAGCATCCCGAACTGTTCGAATAGCTTTTGCTGCAATGCTGCAGAGCGGGTTTTACGTTCAGACTTCAATGCTGAAATCCGTCTTTCCCAGTCTTCTGTCTGCGTTTGCAGTGTGGTAATCCTTGCTTTCCATGAACGTTCCAGGCGTTTATATTCTGCCTTTTGGAACTGGCTTTCCCGTATCAGTTCGGCTTCTTCCTGCGCATTGAGTTCTTTTTCTTTTCTGCGCTGTTCTCTGGCTGTTTTGGCTTCTTTCAACTGTGCTTTGGCTGTTGCCAGTATGTTTTCTGCTGACTGAATGGTCCGGGCAAGCTCTGCTGATAAGGCGGCATATGCTTTGTCATTTTCCAGTTGCCGGATGTTGCGGTTGATGGAAGAGATGTTCTCTTCTTCTATCTTGAAAAAGCCTTGTGGCTGTAGCAAGTCATATACGGGAGGAACAAAAAAGGGATGTAGGTTCTTTCCGGCCAATATGCCTGAGAATGCAGCTAAATATCCGGTTTCTCCATGCTCGGTTTGTACAATCAGTACCCCGAACATTTTGCCTTGGCGCAGTTCGTCCTTCCATGCAGTTTGTCGGGTAAGATAGCTTTGTACTTCTTTGGCTGCCAATATACATAATGGGTGCGGAGTATAGCAGAAAGGATAGGTGAACCTTTCCGGAAGCGGAATGTCGGTTATGGAAGTAGTAAAACGGTGCAACATGATGTTGCAAAGATACTATATTTCTCTCATAACAGACCGTTTGTACTGCAAATCTTTATTTCGTTGTATATAGGTTGTAGCGCTTATGAAGAAAAAAACATCTTTGGGAAAGTTTTACTTATTCTCCGTTTATACAAATATGTATATATGTGTGAATTAACTTTGTTTTTGATAAATTGGCAACTCTGTTATCCTTAAAAAATGACTATTAATCTGTCTCGGATATTTTCTTCTTCCATAGACTTCTTTTTGTATACTTTAGATGTTATGCTGTCGTATGAATACGGATGAAGAGCTTTTGCCTTAGTGATACTTGTAAAATAAATTAAGTTATTGCCTTTTTTGTTTTATTGGGGAATGGTTGTTTTTTAAACTTCCTGGATATATAAAAGAAACTTATTTCTCTTTAAAAAGTTGTATATTAGCGCCTTAAAGTTTTTCAAAAGATTATATGGGCAAAAACAAAGAGAAATTAAACATATTCTTGCTTCATTTTTTAGAACGGTTGAATAGCAATGAACCCAATGAAAGGAAAGTTATTGAATCGTTGACCGATTTCTGCAACTACTATGACTTTACGAAAGGGTTTATCTATCAGACTGACGGATTCCGTTATTTCTTATTGAAAGAAACGATTGGAAATGAAGGTGGGACTATGAAACCCCGTTTCGATATGGGAGAGTTGAAAAAAGGAGCATGTCGATGCTATGAAAGCTCGGGATAAACCTTTCTATGGAAACAGAAATGCGGATGCTTCATGGGACGATATTGACATTCTTGATTTCTACGGTGAGGATTCTTTGTTAATCAGGCATTTTGAAGATACTGAGGGTAAAATCATCGGATTCATAGGTTTTGCAGGCAGGGAGGAAGAGACCTATCTCACGGAAGAGGAGTTGCAAATCATTCATCTCTTGCTGGGCTCGTTCTCTAAGGAAATTACGGTCAGGGAATATAAGGAAAGGGAAGTGAGGGCCAGCAATACATTAGGCAGTATCATGAATAATATGGGCGTTGATATTTACGTCAACTCTTTCGATTCCCACGATATGTTGTATGCCAATAGGTCTATGGTGGAACCATATGGCGGTATCGAGCATTTCTGGGGGAAAAAATGCTGGGAGGCCCTCTACTCGGACAAGACGGGGGAGTGTGAGTTCTGCCCAAAGAGGCATTTGATAGATGAAAACGGACACCCCACCAAAGTCTATTCGTGGGATTATCAACGGCCATTTGACAAGTGTTGGTTTCGCGTGTTCAGTGCAGCCTTTGCTTGGGTGGACGGGCAGATGGCGCATGTCATTACCAGTGTGGATATCGACCATCAGAAAAAGATAGAGGAGGAATTGCGGGTCGCCAAGGATAAGGCAGAACATCTGGACCGCTTGAAGTCTGCTTTCCTGGCCAATATGAGTCATGAAATCCGTACTCCGCTCAATTCCATTGTCGGTTTTGCAAGCATCATTGCCGAACTGGACGATAGGGAAGAACGCCAGGAATACCTTGCCATCATGCAGGAGAATACGGAACTGCTCTTGCAACTGATATCCGACATTCTGGATTTGGCAAAGATAGAAGCGGGAACACTTGATTATAATATGGGGTATGTGGATGTCAGTGACTTCTGTAAGGACGTGATGCGCAACTATGATATAAAGGAAGACAAGGCTGTACCGGTTCTGTTGGCTCCCGACTTGCCCGATTACCGTATCTATACCGACAAGAAACGTCTGATGCAGGTGGTCACCAATTTTATAAACAACGCTTTGAAGTTCACCAGTGAAGGGCAGATCCTTTTGGAATATCATCCGGTGGAAGGTACCGGTCAGATAGAGTTTTCTGTGACGGACACCGGTATGGGTATTGCTCCGGATGCCGTGGCTACTGTGTTCGACCGCTTTGTAAAGCTTAATACCTTTGCGAAGGGCACGGGTTTAGGCTTGTCCATCTGTAAAAGTATCATTGAGCATCTTGGCGGGACTATCGGTGCTGAGTCGGAATTGGGAGTCGGCAGCCGTTTTTGGTTCAGACATCCGTGTGCCGAATGATTTTATTTGCCTATATTTGTGCGAACTTCAATATTTATGGATAAAAACTCTGTACCGATGAAAAACAAGACATGGACGTGCCTGGTTGTTGTGTCAGCAGCATTGCTGATGGCGGGTTGCGGCAGCAGGACAAAGAAACAAACAAATGAAGATGTAAGTATGGATAGTGTCGGTGTAACATGCAGTGGCGTAAAGACCTTGCAACTGGAGGGAGTGCAGGCCACTTGGATTCAGGATAATGCTGGTGAGCATTTGATGCCGAGAACGATTTTCCCGGATGCAAGCGATGAATTGATGGAAAGTTTGTCGCTTCAAGGCGGTATTCCTTCTTCCATGAGCACCTTCCTGGTAGATACGAATGGTATCCGTATCCTTTTTGATACGGGAATGGGAGCTCCCGGCAGTCGTCTGTTGCCCGGATTACAATCTTTGGGTATCTCTCCGGCAGATATTGGATATCTGTATCTTACCCATTTCCATGGCGACCATATCGGTGGAATGATGAAGGGAGACAGTGTAGTCTTCCCGAATGCCGAAGTGTACGCATCAAAAGTGGAATATGATGCCTGGATGGCAATGCCTGTCGAAAGGAAGGCGCAGGTCGTAAAGACGATGGATGCCTATAAGGAACGGCTGCATCTGTTTGAGTTTGGCGATACCTTGCCGGGCAATGTGGTTGCCATGGAGGCAGTCGGTCATACTCCCGGTCATACGGTTTTCCAGAGTGGCAAGTTACTGGTGATTGGTGACCTCATCCATGGTGCGGCCCTTCAGTTGGAGCATCCGGAATACTGCGCTTCCTATGATATGGATAAGGAAGCTGCCGTGAAAGCACGCAAGTATTTCCTCCAATATGCCAAGGACAACCAATTGACGATGGCAGGTATGCATCTTCCTGCTCCGGCCTTCAAATAGAATAGGAGAGTGTCAAAAGTATATGAGTACTTTCATTATGCTATATTTAGGCGCGGATAGTTCTGAGCCCCTCGTTATTCCTTTTTACTTTTAGAAGCGGCAGTCTTGTTCGATGTATGTCATATATTCGTCGTAACTGATGTGCCTGCCTCCCATTGTTTTGAGGTGAGGGGTTTCGAACTGGCAATCTATCATGACGCCTCCATGTTCCCTGAAGAATTGGGCCAGATGGATGAGGGCCAGCTTCGAGGCGCTGGGAACGAGTGAGAACATGCTCTCTCCAAAGAAACAACGTCCCAGGGTCACTCCGTACAGCCCACCTACCAATTGCTCTTCTTCCCATACTTCCACGCTGGCGGCGAATCCTTGTTCGTGCAGGTGCGTATAGGCTTCCATCATCTTCGTTCCGAGCCAGGCGCCTTCTTGTTCTATCCGCAATTCTCCGCAGGTTTGTATGATGTCTTGGAAAGCTTCGTTGAAGGTGATTTCGTACTTTCCTTTGTTGATGAGCGTACGCATGGAGTGGGAGATATGGATTTCGTCCGGAAAGATGACAAAACGGTCCATCGGGCACCACCATTGTATCAGTTCTTCCCGAAATGCGTACCAGGGGAATATACCGTTGGAGTACGCCAGGATGAGGCGGTCGATAGAGAGGTCACCGCCCACAGCGAGCAACCCGTCGGGGTCGCCGTAGTGAGGGTCGGGGAAAGCAAGTTTATCCGTCAGTTGAAAGACCATATCGTTATTCGGTTGCGGGTTGTAGTTTCAATGCTCCGTTTTCCACTTGCACGCGGACTTTTCCTCCTGCCTTCAATGTACCGAACAGAATTTCGCGCATCAGCAAGGGTTTCAAGTGGGCGGCTATCACGCGGTCCATCTCCCGGGCGCCGTATTCGGGAATAAAACCCCGTTGGAGCAGCCATTCGTGTGCTTCCTGGCTCAATACCATTTCCACCTGGCGGGAAGACAGCTTGCTGCCTAGTTCTCCGAGTTTCTTGTCGAGGATAAGTGATGCCATCGGGCGGTCCATGTCATGGAAGACCACCGTGGCAGAGAGGCGGTTGATGAATTCGGGCTTAAAGGTTTTCTTGACTTGTTTCAGCATGGCTTCTCCGGCGGTGACCTGACTGTTGAAGCCGATGGACGCTTGGCGGGCATATTGTGCTCCGGCATTGGAGGTCATGATGAGGACCACGTGTCGGCAGTCGGCTTTCCGCCCTTTGTTGTCGGTCAGTACGGCATAGTCCATTACTTGCAGCAGGATGTTGAATACGTCGGGATGCGCTTTTTCTATTTCATCGAGCAATAGTACGCAGTTTGGAGTCTTGCGTATGGCGTCGGTCAGCAGGCCGCCGTCCTCGTAACCCACGTAGCCGGCAGGCGAGCCAATCAGTTTGGCTACGGTATGCTTTTCGGTATATTCGCTCATGTCAAAACGTTGCAGGGCAATGCCCAGCTCGGCGGCGAGCACTTTGGCAACTTCGGTCTTTCCTACTCCGGTGGGGCCTACAAAGAGCAGGCTTGCCAGCGGTTTGTTTTCGTCCAGCAGTCCGGCTTTGGACATTTGCACAGCTTCCACCACCTGACGGACGGCTTCTTCCTGCCCGTAGATGCGGGAGCTGATGCGTTCGTGCAGGCTTTCCAAGGCGACGGTGTCGTCCTCTTTCATGGCGAGGGCATTGACTTTGCAGGTACGTGCCAGTATGTCGGTTATCAGTGCCTTGTCCACGGTCTGTTCCTCGGAGTCTGTGGGGTGTATTTCCCGGTAAGCTCCTGCTTCGTCCACCAGGTCGATGGCTTTGTCGGGCAGGAAACGGTCGCTGATGTAGCGGGCGCTTGCCTTTACGGCATAGGGGATGACGTCGGGCTCGTAGGTGACGCCGTGGTAGGTTTCGTATTTCTCTTTCAGGCCTTCTACGATATGTATGGCTTCTTCAATGTTCGGTTCCAGTATGTCTATCTGCTGGAAGCGGCGTACCAGTCCCTTGCTGCGTGCGAAGTAGCGGTTGTACTCGTCGTAGGTGGTAGAGCCGATGAAACGTATTGCTCCGGTTTCCAGATAGGGCTTCAGCATGTTGGAGGCATCCATAGAGCCTTCGCCCGTGCGTCCGGCGCCTATCAGGTTGTGTATCTCGTCGATGTAGACGATGGCGTGTCCTTCACGGCCTATGCCCTCCATGATGGTTTTCAACCGCTTCTCGAAATCGCCGCGATATTGTGTGCCTGCCAGCAGATTGCCCAAGTCCAGCTCGTAGATACGGAAGCCGGCAAGCCGTTCGGGGACGTTGCCCGCTTCGATACGGGCGGCAAGCCCATAGGCAAGGGCTGTTTTGCCTACACCGGGTTCGCCCACATGCAACGGGTTGTTCTTTTCTTTGCGGCAGAGCACTTGTATGGTTCGCTCCAACTCCATCTCCCTGCCGATAAGCGGGTTGTGGTCTGCCAGATGGTCGTTGAGGCAGGTCACGTAGTTACGCCACGGTTCTGTTTTCTCTTGTTCATCGGGAGATGGCGTACCGCCTGCTTCTTCTGCCAGCTCCGCTTCTTCGTAGTGGGTGATGAGCAGGCTGAGGAATTCGGGCAGGTCGCCGCCGACTGCTTCCTTCAGGAAATGGCATGCCCAGGAATCTTCCAGTTGCAGCAAGCCTTGTATCAGATGAGGAACATCCAGCTCTTCGGCGCTGGAATACTCTGTCACCGTATAGGCATGTTGCAGGAGTGAGCTGAGCTGGACGGAAAGTCCCAACTCGTATTCCACATTGTCGGGGACAGTGTCCACTTCTTCCGTCAGATAGTTTTCCAGCGAGATGCTGAGCTCCACATAATTGTAGAAGGTATCTTGCAGGGTGTGGATAAAGGGTTCCTGCTCTATAATGGCGCTCAGCAGATGTTCGGGCATGATGAACTCGTGCCGGTAAGACTCGGCCTTTCTTTGTGCGGAAGCGAATGCTTGGTTTACGAATATCGTATTTTTTATATCCATATTGTTTCTTTCTTCTTATTCTTCTTCCTCCGGGGTGACGGTGAGCCGGAGGGGGAAACCTTCATTGCGTGCCATGCGGGTGGCTTTCTGTACTTTGGAGTGGGCGATGTCGTATGAGTAGATGCCCACTACCGCGGAGTTGCTCTTGTGCACCTGCAGCATCAGTGTTTCCGCTTCTACCGATGATTTGTAAAAGACGGTGGTGAGTACTTTTACCACAAACTCCATGGTGGTGAAGTCATCATTGTAGATGGTGACTTTAAAGCGTCGGGGTTCCCGTAATTCTATGCGTTCTTTTTCTTTGAAAGAAGATTGCTGTTGTTCCATTTCTTTTTAAAAACTACTGTTAAGACATTGTTCTACCGTTGTGTGGGCAACGAAAACTCCTGCCAGTCATATTCGTCTCCGTACTCGTCGGCTATGGCTATGCGTATGGTGACGTTACCCGTCTTTATCCGTTCTCCGGCACTGATGTTGGCGGTGTATTTCACACCGTTGCGCGGAGTTATTTGCTCTATCATGACCGACGGCGATATGTAAATACGCTTCATGCCCGTGGTTTCTGCCACCACCGGCACTACGTTGTAGGCTGTTTTGTTTCCTTCGTTCATGATTTCAAAAATCACTTTACAGTTTTCGCCCGAATTGATGACGTGGTTGCGGCTGTCGTCAATGAAACGTATATTCCGTATCCTCAAGTGGTCGATGGCCGATGCTTGCGGCTGTCTTCCGGATTGCGGGGGATAGGGCTGTGTCCTTTCTATCCGGTAGCTGTACTCCTCCTGCTTTTTGGGGGCTGTGGCTGCATTGGCAATGGCAGCTCCCGCAATGGTTCCTATGATGGTGCCGATGGCGGAACCCCGGTATCCTCCTCGCCAGCCTCCGTTACTGTCACCTATCAGCCCGCCGATGGCACCGCCTACATTACTTCCGATGGCAGCTCCTGCGAGCACTGCGTTAGGGTCGCCTGCAGCCATCTGGCTTGTGCCGCATCCGCTGAGGATGATGGTTGCTGCCAGGATTCCTATAAAAGACTTTTTCATGTTCATATCCTATAATTATTATGTTGGGCAGATTGTTTTATAAAAGGGCTATTCCCAGTAAATCATCTTTTTGGTCATGCCTCCGTCAATGGTTATGTTTTCGCCATTGATGAAGTCGTTTTCGTCTTGACATAGGAATACGCACATACGGGCAATATCTTCCGGTTTGCCAACCCGTCCGGAGGGGTGTTGCGAATGGTCTTCTGCCCGTAATTGTTCATAATCGTGTGTCTGAATCCAGCCCGGAGAGATGGAGTTGACCGTGATGTGCCACTCTGCAAGCGATAAAGCCAACGCATGCGTCAACGAATAGATGCCTCCTTTGGAAGCTGCATATCCTTCACTGCCCGGTTCACTCATCAGATAGCGCGTAGAACAGAGATTAATGATTCTTCCGTAGGTATTCGTGTTGTTTTGACTTTTGCGGTGTACTGCCAACGCATGTGAAGTAATGAACACCGGACGTAAATTCACAGATAATATTTTATCGAAAGTCTCCACACTCGTTTCTGTGATGGGAGAGAATTCACTGATGCCGGCATTGTTTATAATGATGTCAATATCCCCCCATTCCTTGAAAATATTTTGCAGGCAAAGTTCCAATGCTTCTTTGCTGTTTAGGTCGACGGGATAGAACTGTGCTCCGGTGGCTTGGGCGGTTTGCTGCCCTTTCAGTTCATTCTTGTCACAAAAGGCTACTTGGTAATTAAGCTTGCAGAAAGCTTCTACAATGGCTTTGCCAATACCCCCTGCACCTCCGGTAACGAACACTTTCTTTCCGCCTTTTTTGAGGGGAAGTGTCGGCTTATGTAGCGTTTGTGCCTTACCGGATTTTTTCGCTTTCTCCCAAGCTGCTTTGCGTGCCCGGTATTGCTCGTACTGATTTTCAAGATAATTATCGGCCATATATGTTTCCGGTTTTATTGTTTAACTGTCTTTCTCCGAATAAGTTCACTTCCTTGCATTGGGAGATGATATAGAGATGATGCCCCCAAGGGATGGAGAAAAATTTCTCTTCACCTAATTTGGAAACAACTTGTTGCCAAATTGTATGTGGCTCATTATAAAATAGATACCACTGCTTTATACTGCGTATGTTTCTATATGAGAACCCTTTCATATCAGGAAATTCTGCCATCAGCTCACGACTCAACTCTTCGAGAAATCCGCTTCCCCAAGTCATTTCTTTCTGCCGTTCTATAATTTCTGCTCCCAGTTGCCAGTAAAGGTGAAGCAGTTCGCTGTTCACGCGTACAGCCGCTTTAATCTGTGCACTACGAATGTCTTGTTTTAGGTGGTTTACCCAATCCTTGAACGGTTGATTTATAGATAGTGCTGTTTTCATATTTTTATTTTCTTCATCGTCATATTCGATGTTTCTATTTCACAAAGTTAAGAAAAAGAATTTATTTCAACTGTAATCCTTTTCGTCTTTTCTACCTCTCCACTTTTACCACACAATATACCATCTCCCCCTCTCTTTCCTTTACCTCATCCCGTGTTGCTGCAATATCCTCCCGAACACGTTCACCCGTTTTGCAGAGAATAGGTATCGCACTATGTCGCTGTATTTCCTCCTATATTTTCGCAGGCGATAATTATTCCCCTTGTAGGGCTTCAAAAGGGAATCCGTCTGTTTCCCTAAGGAGAACGGTTTGTTTCAATATGGAGAACAGTTTGTTTCATTAGTAGGAAACAGTTTGTTCCGTTAAAGAAAACAGTTTGTTTTATTGAGTGTGAACAGTTTGTTTCATAGTATGTGAACACTTTGTTTCTTACTGTTGTAACAAAGTGTTCACCGTTGTGAACTAAAGTGTTATCTATATTTTCAGTGATAAAATGACATGAAAAGGGGGCTGAAGATTACCTTTCTACCATTTGTATTCCTCGCTGTAAGAGTCGAAAGCCGGTTCTCCCGGAATGTTGTATTGGTGGAAAGTTCTGCGGATATAGTTCTGGTCTTCGGGGGAAAGGTAAGATTCTTCCCGGTAGAAGCGGTAGTATTTTCCGCGGCCGAAATGGGCTATCAACTGGCTTTTCAGGGGTTGGAGATTCTTGTAGGGAACTTCATCGAGCAAGTGGCTGATTCCCCACGCAACATGTATCTTTTGTGTCGATTGGAAATAGGCGCATTGACTGCTATCCTCTGGAATGCACAGTGGATTGATGATGCGGATGGACGGGTACTCGGGGGTATCGCGAAGGGCAGCTAAGCGATGCAGGCAGTTGTCGGCTTTCGGGCATTGGTTGTTGAAACAGCGTGAGTAGTTGGCAGGTGCTAAAGGTTTCTCGGAAGAATGTTTCATGTTTATATATACTTTGATGAAGCGACAAAGATAGCACTAACTTTTTGATATAGCCTTCTGTTCTCTTGTTTGAAATGCCCCCTCATTGAAAAAACAGCAGCCGGAACCACTGAATTCAGTAATTCCGGCTGTACCGTTCTTTCTTATAAGTATGGATGGACTATTTCACCTGGATGATGTCATAATTCAAGTCACTCACAGCTTCCTGCAGGCTGTCGTTGACAAGGCGCAGGGTTGTGTCGTTCACTACTACGAAGTACACCGGAGTGTCCCCGTCGTTCGGGGTCAGCTTGATGGCTGTTTTCTTCTTGTTGTCGACGTCTTTCTGGATAACTTCTTTCTTTCCTTTGGAAGTAAAGCTCTTGTTCTTTCCGGGGCCTTCGGCATCCAGATAAGTTGTTACCAGCGTGTAGCCGCTTTCTCCGTCGGGACCTACACTGTCTACGCTCAATACATACTGGATGCCCGGACCGTCGGCGGCGGGAAGGATTCCTTCGTATACGGCTACGGCAGACGAGTCATTGCCGGTAACAGCCATTACACTTTCGTCCATGGCGACGGCGTCATTGTTCTGAGTTCCTTTTGATTGGCAGGATACCAATGCAGCGGCAAGGGCTGCAATCATCATTACTTTTTTCATTGCTTTAATGGTTTAAGTTAATTATAAAGACGCAATAGCGTTTGTTATTCATCTTCTTCTTTCTTGATGACGAGCAGCTTGTCCACCCGTCCGCGGTCCATATCCACCACTTCGAAGTCCAGGTTTTTGTAGCTGAACAAGTCTCCGGCTTTCGGCACCCGTCCTATCAAGAACATGGCAAGACCGCTCAAGGTGGTGAAGTCTTCTTCTTTCAGGTCATCATAGTTCATAATGCCCATCGCCTCCATAAAGTCATCCAGATTCATAGAAGCCTCCACCAGCATGGAACCGTCCTGACGAACAACGATTTCCTCTTCTTCCGTTTCATTCTCTTCGAGGATGTCTCCGAAGATACTTTCCGTCAAATCGTGCAGGGTGATGATACCTTCTGTATTTCCATACTCGTCTACAACAACTCCGAACTTGTTTTTGTTCTTCTTAAACAGCTCTAAAACTTTCTTTGCATACAAACTTTCCGGAATAAACAAAGCAGGGCGTGCAATACTACGTAAGTTGAAGGGTTGTTCGCCGCCCATCATCAAGATGATGTCCTTTACGGAAACCACACCGATAATCTCGTCCTTTCCCCGCTCCACCAGGAGATATTTGCTGAAGTGTTCTTCGTGGATGATACGCAGCACCTCTTCCGGTGTGTCTGTGGGATGGAGCACGACGATGTCGCGGCGATAGGTCATCAGGTCATTCGCTCTTTTGTCCGAGAAGCGGAACACGTCACGCAACATTTCCGTTTCGTCTTTGTCGATGACGCCTTGTTCCGAGCTTTGGTGCAGAATCATCTTCAGTTCGTCTTGTGTCATTTGGCGTTCTTCGCCGCTGTTCAGTCCGATGAGTTTGTTCATCAGTTTGGTGGAAGCGCTCAGCAGGCATACAAACGGATAGGAAATCTTGGTCAGCACAATCATGAAGGGGCTGAGCATGGTGGCCCATCGTTCCGGATTGTTCAAGGCGATGGACTTGGGCACCAGTTCGCCTATGATGAGCGACAGATAGGTGATGATGGCTACTACGGTAATCATGGCGAGAGTCTTGGCATAGGCGGCTACTCCCGGAATGAGGGCGAACAGCGGTTCTACGTCATCAGCGATGGTGGCACCACCATAGGCACCGGATACGATACCGATAAGAGTAATACCGATTTGGATGGTGGAGAGGAATTTTTCGGGTTCTTCCAGTTGTTTCAATACTCCTTTGGCTCTTTTGTTCCCTTTTCCGACAAGAGTTTCAAGGCGTGCTTTACTTGAGGAGACTAAAGCGATTTCATACATGGCAAAAATGCCGTTCAGAATAAGTAAAAGTAGAATGATAATAAACTCCATAGTGGATTTTGAATAGTTTGTGAGGCAAAGATAATGATTTTTCAGTATTTATTGTTAATATTGCCATCCGTTAGAAAAAATAAACAATAAATAGATGAAAAAAAGAATTATTGCCTTGGGGCTTTTGTGGTGTCTGTCTGCCGTAATGTTGCAGGCGGCACGTGTAGACACGGTGTTGGTGAGAAGTGCAGCCATGAATAAGGATGTAAAAGTTGTGTATGTATTGCCTGATAAGGCTATCGGCAAGCAGGCTTGTCCGGTAGTTTATCTGTTGCACGGTTATGGCGGCAATGCGCGGAGCTGGGTGCAGCTGAAGCCGGAATTGCCGCAGATGGCAGATGAGAAAGGAATCATATTTGTATGTCCGGACGGCAAGAACAGTTGGTATTGGGACAGTCCGGAGAATCCTGCCTACCGTTATGAGACTTTTGTCACCTCGGAACTGGTGAAGTATACAGACGGGAACTATGCTACCATTCCCGATAGAAAGGCGCGTGCCATCAGTGGATTGAGTATGGGCGGCCACGGTGCTTTGTGGAGTGCTATCCGTCATAAGGATGTGTTCGGTGCAGCGGGCAGTATGAGTGGAGGAGTGGATATACGGCCGTTCCCCCAGAATTGGGAAATGAACAAGCAGTTGGGAGAGTTTGCTGCCAACAAGGCATCTTGGGATACGCATACGGTGGTCAACCAGCTGGATAAGATTGTAAATGGAGACTTGGCGCTAATCATCGACTGCGGTGAGGCCGATTTCTTTCTTGAAGTGAACAAGGACTTGCATAACCGGCTGCTGGCAAGGAAGATAGACCATGACTTCATCACCCGTCCCGGTGGACATACCGGAACGTATTGGAACAACTCCATAGACTATCACGTCCTTTTCTTCGACAAGTTCTTTAAGAAGTAAGTAACTTATTATTCGATGGTATAGTTCACGGTGCGTGTGTAGTCCTGCTCGTAGCCGTTCCTTATATGCCTGACGACTGCATGGCAGGAAGTGACGATACCCCGGTTATCTAACGTATAAGTATAGGTGGTGGTCTCTTCACTTTCTCCGTTGCTGTCCGGGATGAGTTGGGTAATCAGATAGTTTGCAGGTTCTCCCAATATCTTCCCGTATATGGCAACCGCATGCATGGAAAGCGGATACATGTCCGTAATGAATAGGCTTGGTATTTCGGAGATATTTGCAATTTCATTGCCTGATGGTGTGGTAGCCGTACTGTTGTGCTCAAAAGTGTCAACCTTTTGCTGTATGCGCAATGCCCGGAAGTTGCTGTAGTCTATTGTAATGAATGAGTATTCTTTTCCGTCGTCCAGCTTTTCTGTGATGTTTTCCAGATAGTATTTGTCTTCGGTGTTGATGAGGTAGGAGAAGGTGTAAGTACGGGTATTTCCTGCCATATCCTGACTGGTACAAGTGGTGGCATAACCTTTGTCATTCAGCGTGTAGGTTGATACTGTACCTGCTTCGTCGGTTATCACGGCTTGATGGTCCTTGTATTCGACAGTAGTGGTATTCTCTATCTCGAAGAGTTCGTCTCCTGCTGTAAAGCTCTGTTTGCCGGTGTAGCTGGTCAGCCTGCCTGCACTGTTGTAAAGGTAGGTGTGGGTGGCAGTAACCGGTTGCGCATCGCTCTCTATCACTTCTTTGAGTTCGATTTTGGAGAAAGGAGTGGTGGGGTAGGTTGACGGCTCCGGTTCTGGCGTATCATTGCCATTGTTATCATCGCTGCAAGCTGCCAGTCCGCCGAGCAACAGCAGGCTGAACATGATTCCCGAAAATCGGGTGATGATTGTAACTCTTCTGTTTAGTTTCATCCTATTGGTCTTTTTATTTGATGCGTACGGCATGGCTTGCCCGGCGTTCAATGGAGTTTGCGAGAGTGGTCACTCTTAAAGAACGGGTATTTTCTTGTGCGGGCGGTTGTATGCTTCCGTCGATGGCGCCGAGTGCAGTGCTCAATAAGGCTTCGTTGGTATCTCCAAAGGGCAGGAAACGTGACATGTCGCTCATCTCATTCACTACATATCCCGAGTAGGCCGGTTGGAATCCGGATTCATAATCAGATTTCCCTTCCGAATTGTATATCTTGCAGACGATGGGATTCATCGTTATCATCAGTTCGGGGCTGGAGAAATTCCTGGAACCTACATTCTTGCCTACGGTAGTACCGCCGATGATGACAACATCCATATACGGGTCGAGGCAGTTAATCACCATTTCGGAGGCGGAGGCAGTCTGGCTGCTGGTAAGTACGTAGAGAGTATTCAGGTTTAGGTTTGCTCCGTTTCCGATGAGTCCGGAGTTCAGGGTGAACGGTACTATCTGCGGATTGAAGCGGTTGTTGAATTCCAGGTACCCCAACTCTTGTCCCAAGGCGGAGGAAGGTGCAAGCATGGTACACAGCAATTCTGCGCAACTCAGTAATCCACCGTTGTTGTAGCGCAAGTCAAGGATGAATTCGTTGACTTGCTGTGATGCGAAATATTGGAATGCGCTGCGCAGGTCGTTGTCATATTCATTACTGTTGTCCGTGGGGCCGGAACTGAAGTGGTTGTAGACCAGATAACCTATTTTCTTGCTGCCTGATGTATATACATTCTTATAGTGCACCGGGTTGTCGTTGACGGGACGCGCCGATGCTATCTGTCTGGG
This sequence comes from Bacteroides sp. AM32-11AC, assembly GCF_003603515.1. Classification (NCBI taxonomy): domain Bacteria; kingdom Pseudomonadati; phylum Bacteroidota; class Bacteroidia; order Bacteroidales; family Bacteroidaceae; genus Bacteroides; species Bacteroides sp. AM32-11AC. Next base: position 41,587 of record NZ_QTNH01000007.1, read on the forward strand.
TTTGTCGTAAGCAACGATGGCATTTTTCTCCACGTCGTAATAACCTACTGTAAGTTCCATGGCACTACTTCCATACAGTTTCTTATAATTCTGTTCAGTAATAAAGTTCCCGTCCATCTTCATAATCCAGTCACCCCGTTTCAGCCCGATTTCCGAGGCCGGGCTTCCGTCGGCAACGTAAAGAATCTGTGCAACAATGGCATTCTCTTCTCCTTCTACTTCTATCTGGTTGGTAGTGAACTGGAATCCGTAGCTGTAATCCGTATAGGGGATGCTGCGGGTAGTGGTGATGCTGACCAGACTGTCGATGGTGGAGAATTTGTCTTCTTCGGATTTGAGCGAGGCAAAGAAAGTGAAAGGGGCTTGAAAATAGTTCAGGTCGTTGGTATGGGGGATAGCGTCTACCCAATAGTACCACACACGCATGGTATCGTCAATCCAGCGGTCTGTCTGGGTCTGTCCGGCATACTCTTTCCAGCGGTCCACCCCGCAGGAAGTCAGATAAATGGGAAGAATCAGGGTTCCCAATATGAGTATCAGTATATTTCTTGCTTTCATGGGGGCAAAGATAGTGCAAATTGAGTGCAGAACTTTCATGCTTGCATGAAAAAGTTTTGCCGAAATGCAGTCTATCTTATCTAAAGATAGAAAATAGCTTGCTTATCTACCACAATTGTGGTATAAAATTCCCTAATCTGTGTCATTGTCTGCCCCGGCTTATCGCTCTATCTTTGCAACATCCGAATGAGAAACGGTTTATTCACCTAAAATACAAACGACAATGGAAACAAAGAAATTGCACTTTGAGACTCTACAACTTCACGTTGGACAAGAACAACCCGACCCGGCAACTGATGCCCGCGCCGTACCTATCTATCAGACAACTTCGTATGTATTTCGTAATTCGGCCCATGCGGCAGCCCGCTTTGGCTTGCAGGACCCGGGGAATATTTACGGGCGGTTGACGAATTCCACCCAGGATGTGTTCGAGAAACGTGTGGCGGCTCTGGAAGGCGGTGTTGCCGGATTGGCCGTAGCCTCGGGTGCGGCAGCCATCACTTATGCCTTTGAGAATATCACCCGTGCAGGCGACCATATCGTGGCAGCTAAGACCATCTACGGTGGAACGTATAATCTGCTGGCCCACACATTGCCTGCCTACGGGGTTACCACTACTTTTGTGGACCCGGGCAATCTGGACAATTTCGAGAAAGCGATTCAGGAGAATACCAAGGCAGTATTCATTGAAACGCTGGGAAATCCGAATTGCAACATCATTGACATTGATGCCGTTGCTGAAATAGCACACCGTCACCGGATTCCTCTGATTATAGATAACACCTTCGGTACTCCTTACTTGATTCGTCCCATAGAGCATGGGGCAGATATTGTAGTCCATTCGGCAACGAAGTTCATCGGAGGGCATGGTACGTCCTTGGGTGGTGTTATTGTAGATAGCGGCAAGTTCGACTGGGTGGCCTCGGGGAAGTTTCCCCAACTGACGGAACCGGACCCGAGTTATCATGGAGTACGTTTCGTCGACGCTGCCGGTCCTGCTGCCTATGCCATCCGTATCCGTGCCGTATTGTTGCGTGATACCGGTGCCACAATCAGTCCTTTCAATGCTTTCATTCTGTTGCAAGGATTGGAGACGTTGTCGCTTCGCGTGGAACGTCATGTGGAGAATGCCTTGAAAGTGGTTGAATTCTTGAAGAAGCATCCCAAAGTGGTTGCCGTGAACCACCCGTCCCTGCCCGAACATCCTGACCACGCGCTTTACGGGAAATACTTTCCGAATGGAGGCGGTTCTATCTTTACGTTTGAGGTGCGGGGCGGTGTGAAGGAAGCGCAGACGTTTATTGACAGTTTACAGATATTCTCGTTGCTTGCCAATGTGGCTGATGTGAAATCCCTGGTTATCCATCCTGCCACCACTACCCATTCCCAATTGAGTGCACGGGAATTGGAAGAACAAGGCATCAAACCGGGCACGGTCCGCCTCTCCATCGGGACAGAACATATCGATGATTTGCTGGACGACTTGTCCCAGGCATTTGACAGAATTTAAAAGAATAACAGTATACGATAGAATGAATATTGCTGTATTATTGTCGGGAGGTGTAGACAGCTCCGTGGTGGTACATCTCCTTTGCGAACAAGGTTACCGTCCTTCTCTATTTTATATCAAAATAGGGAGGGACGATGCCGATTATATGGACTGCTCTGCGGAAGAGGATATGGAGATGGCTTCTGCCATTGCCCGGCGTTATGGATTATCGTTGGAAGTAGTGGACCTGCACCGGGAGTATTGGGACCAGGTGGCGGCTTATGCCATTGATAAAATAAGACGTGGCTTGACTCCCAATCCGGATGTGATGTGCAACAAGCTGATAAAGTTCGGGTGCTTTGAGCAACGTGTGGGGAAGGATTTCGATATCACGGCAACCGGGCACTACGCCACTACGGTGTTGAGGGATGGAAAGACATGGCTCGGTACCGCTGCCGATTCCGTGAAAGACCAGACCGACTTTCTGGCACAGATAGATTATCTGCAAGTTTCCAAACTGATGTTTCCATTGGGCAGACTGATGAAGAATGAGGTTCGTGACATAGCCCTGCGTGCCGGATTGCCCAGCGCCAGACGTCGTGACAGTCAGGGCATCTGCTTTCTGGGAAAGATTGATTATAATGATTTTGTGCGCCGTTTCCTTGGCGAAAGGGAAGGGGATATTGTGGAGTTGGAAACGGGTAGAAAGTTGGGCAAGCATCGGGGCTATTGGTTTCATACCATCGGCCAGCGTAAAGGATTGGGGTTGGGTGGAGGACCGTGGTTTGTTGTCCGCAAGGATGTGGAGGAGAATGTGATTTACGTGTCCCGCGGATGTGATACGGCATTGCAATACGGCTATGAATTCCGTATGTACGATTTTCATTTCATTACGGATAATCCCTGGAAGGGAGCGCAGGAAGAGGTGGAGGTGACTTTCAAGATACGCCATACGCCGGAGTTTGTCAAAGGCAGGTTGCAAAAGGAGGCGGAGGGTTACCGCATTGTTTCGGAAGAAAAGCTGCAAGGCATTGCTCCGGGCCAGTTCGGAGTGGTGTATGATGCTGATGCCCGGCTGTGTGTCGGGAGCGGGGAGATTTATATATAATATTCCACCAAGTCTACGATGCCTGCCTTCATGGCATATTTGGTGGCTTCGTGCGCATTGTTTACACCCAGTTTCCGGAAGATATTCTTCCGGTGGCTGTTTACCGTATGGAAGCTGAGGTTTCGTTCGGCAGCTATTTCTTTGGTTGTTTTCCCCAGGGCTATCTCTTTTAGGATGCTCCGTTCGGCAGTAGTCAGTAAATCATCTTTGATGGTAGGATGAGTGGGGGAGGAGGAACCGTTGCCTGCGAGCAGCAGGTTACTGACGTGATTACAGATGAATCGCTCCTTGCGTGAGGCGCATTGTAGTGCGGTCAGTATCTCTTCTTTGGAATTATCCTTCAGCGCTACGCCGAATGCCATGCTGCTGAACAATACCTGGCGCAGGAACGGTAGGCTCAATTCGTCGGAAAAGAGTAGCCAATCGGCTTCCTTGAAGCGTTCGTGAAGTACCATTAGCTCTTCGGCTCCCGAAAAATCAAAAAGGGTATAGTCCAGAATGACAACGGCGGTGGGATGCAGGCGTAGTTGCTGTATCAGTTCTGCCTTGTTGTCGGCTTCCAGCAGCAGGGAGGTGTCTTTCTGTCTGCCCAATAGGAACATCATGCCTGCTTTGGTGATATCTTGATTGTCTGCAATGATAAATTCTCTCATGACATTGGTATATAAAAAACTCCGCTACAAATGTACACTTTTTAGTGTGATTTGTGGCGGAGTGGGAATATATATATTTATATAAGGGTTTTACCAGGAACGTCCCTTGAATATGTTGGATTGTTCCAGCGGAACCAGGTTCCCGCTCAAAGTCATGGTGTTGGAGTTGAAGTTCGGGCTGATGGTTACGGTTGCGTTGTTCCCGCCATCGGTCAGCGTAAGGAATATCTGGGCGGAAATGCCGATACCCTGGATGCTGAAGTTACAATTCACGTTGCCCCGTTTGTCGGTAGTCATTTGGATGTCCGATACGGTTCCGTCTACTGTTACACCGCCAATGCCGTTAGGACCTGGGTATACGGTGTTGAAGGCTACCTGCACGGTGCCACGTCCTTGGTTGACCAATACGAAGTTGGTGTTGGAGTTTACAAATGCGGTCTGTCCGTTGCGGAACATCACTTGGTCTGCCTCCATTACGAACTGGTGAGCTTTCAAGGCCGCCATTGCGTCATCGTACGAAATGGCATCCTGTGCTTGTTCTTCAGCTTTCAGGCGTGCACGTTCTGCGTCTCTTTGGGCTTTACGGTCTGCGCGCTTTTCAGCTCTACTCTCTTGTGCATACATGGTCGTTGTTGCCATGCTTACCAATACTACTGCTGCTAATGCAATAAACTTTTTCATAATCGAATCTTTTTTTGTTTAGGTTTAAATAAATTGTTCGTTATAAGTTTATTGCAAGAACAATGCCTATCCAGGATTGTTCACCGGTTTTTTAATTATTTTATATCCGATAGCAGCAATAAAGATACTCATTACCGGACTGATAAGGTTGAAGAAGCAATAGGGAAGGTAGGTCAGTGTGGGTACACTCAAAATGGTGGCTTGCGTCATGCCGCAGGTGTTCCATGGGATAAGCGGGGAGGTGACGGTAACGGCATCTTCCGTGGTACGGCTAAGTAGCCGGCTTTCGTAGCCTTTCTTTGCGTAAACGTTGCTGAACATGTTTCCGGTGAGGATAATGCTGATGTACTGGTCTGCCGTGGCAAGGTTCAGGAACAATCCGGAACATACGGTGGATGCTACCATGCTGGCTGTATTCTTCATGAAGCGGACGAATAGGGAAGTGATGCTTCCTAGCATGCCGCTTGCCGTCATGGCTCCACCGAAACACATGGCGCAGATGATGAGCCAGATGGTATTCATCATTCCTGCCATACCTCGTGTGGCAATCAGTTCTGTCAACATGTCACTGTCAGTTTGTAGACTGGTACTGCCATAGAATGTCATCATTATCCCTTTGAACATATTCCCACCTTCCGCTATCTCATTCAGTAGTCCCGGTTGGAAGATGAAGGCGAATATCCCTGCCAGCAGAGTGGAGAGAAAGAGTGTGATGACGGAAGGCACTCTCCGGGCAATCAGTATTCCCGTAATCACGGGAACAGCCAGTAACCAGGGAGTAATGTTGAATTTGGCGTCCAATGCTGCCGTAAATTCCGCGATCTGTTGTGTATTGTTCGTTTCGTGTGTGAGTCCCATTACTGTAAAGATGACAAGGGTGATGAGGAGAGAGGGGACGGTGGTGATCATCATATAGCGGATATGGCTGAATAACGGTGATTCCGTTACGGATGAGGCAAGGACTGTGGTATCCGATAACGGTGAAATTTTGTCTCCGAAATAGGCTCCCGAAATGATGGCACCGGCTATCCATCCCTCTTCAAAACCTTGTGCCTTACCTATGCCCAAAAGGGCGATACCGATGGTGGCGATAGTGGTCCATGAACTTCCCGTCATTACTGATACCAATGCACAAATAATGCAGGTAGAAGCAAGGAAAAAATTCGGATGGATAATCTGCATACCATAATATATAAGGGTAGGTACCACCCCACTTATCATCCATGTGCCGCTCAAAGCACCGATAATCAATAGAATAATGATAGCTGTGGCAACACCTGAAATGTTGTTGGTGATGGCAAGTTCATAATCTTTCCAAGGGATGCGGTAGAAAGCCATGCCGATAAAGACACACATACCAGTGGTGGCAAGCAGGGAAATCTGGCTTCCTCCACTCAAGGCGTCACTTCCGAAAGTATGGATGGTGGCGAACAGCATTCCTACGAGAAAAGCGATGGGAAATAGAGAAACGAGTGGAGAGGGTATTTTCTTTGCTGAATTCATAGGGTTGTTTTTGACTATGCTTGGTTGACGAATCTATTATCAATCTGTCGTTTATAGTTTGATGCGGCAAAGGTATAACAATTCTGTTTAATATCTTTCTTATCCTCTGTATGACAAATAAAAATTATCAAATCTTTGCGTTTGCTTGGAAAAATGATAGTATCCTTGTTATTTCTTGCTGTAAAGGGTGATGGACAACGATATTATTGTTAAAATAACGCCGGTGCCGACCACGCCACTCCATCCCCAAGTCTGCCAACTGCTTCCTGCAAGGAAGGTACCCAAAGAGCCGCCGATGAAGTAAGTGGTCATGAAAATCGTATTTACCCGATTGGAGGCAGACGGGTAGATGTCGAAAATACTGGTCTGGTTGCTGAGTTGGATGCATTGCATGCCTATGTCTATAAGAATGACACCGGTAATGATACCTGCATAGTTGTTTCCGCAGAAAAAGAGCGAGGCCCATGCAAGCAGAATCATTCCGCAACCGATAAAGTTGAAATTGCGTATGCCTACTTTTTTTACATATTTTCCTACAAAAGATGCGGTTAAGGCTCCGGCAATGCCGCAGAGCCCTAGTATGCCGATGACATCGCTGGATGCATGGAACGGGGCTTCTCCCATTTTGAATGCAAGGCAGGACCACATGGCAAGGAATGAGCCAAAGGCCAGTCCTGCACGTATCGAGTAGATTCGTAGAGAGGGGTATTCTCTTACTAATGAGAAAAGAGACTTCATCAGCCCGGAATATTTGCCTTGGAAAGTCGGTTGTATGTCCGGTAGTACCTTTAATACAACGATAGCGCATAGTAACATCATTCCAGCGGCGATGAAGTACATTTCACGCCAGCCAAGCACTTCACCCACAAATCCGCTGACAACACGTGATGCAAGTATTCCAGTCAGTAATCCTGAGATGACGACACCTACATTCCGTCCCTTGTTTTCGGGGCGTGAGAATTGCGAGGCAATCGGTACAAATATTTGGGGTATCATGGAGCAGATGCCGGTAATGAGTGATGCTGCCCAGATGATGTAGATGTTCGGTGCCATGGCAATGGCTAGAAGGGAAAATATGAGTAGGAAGAAATTCGTCAGGATGATATTCTTGCGTCGATAGAGGTCTCCTAATGGGACGATGAACAATAATCCCAGCGCATATCCGATTTGTGTAATCATGGCAATGAGGTTCGTTTTGAATTCAGAAACTTCCAATTCATGCCGCATGATATTAAGCAGGGGTTGATTGTAATACAAGTTGGCTACGGACACGCCAGCTACGATAGCAAGTGTCCAGAGTATATGTGCCGGTAATCCTCCGTTTTCTTTCAGTTCTAGTTTCATGCTGCAAAGATAATGTCTTTCTGTTTCATGCGCAAGATATGTGAGTATGATAAGAATATGTGTGAAGTGGTATCATCTTTTTAGCCTTTCCGTTTGTTATACTATTATTTTGTTTGAGAATAATTGATTGGAGCTATCTTGGATAAGCGGAATGTTGTATTGATATTTAAAGATACGTTGGGCATGGGAAATGAATGGTTTAGAGAGTTGCTGGGTATGAAATACAGGTGGACGAAATGCAGGCTCTTCTAGCAAACGAGGGTTGGTAAGGTGAATTCGATGACTCAAGGAACCTACCGTTCCCCCATTAGACCGCCTCCTGATGACATACTTGGGATTATCCTGCTATTGACTGAAAACTCGGGTATATATTAGTATGAATCATTATTACTTAAACTTATAATAGTATGAAACATTTATTGATAATAATAATAGTAGTGTCATTATGCGTTTTCCTGCTATCCATCGGTGTATATCATAAGGTTCCCTGGTCTGTTCTGCCAATAGTGGCTAGTGGAATCTGTATATTATGTTGGCTTTTGTTCCATTTGCTCTGTATCAGTGAAGAAAGAGATTTACTGAAAGAGGGAAATCAGTATTTCATTGATACCTTTCAAAACATACGTAATCCCATTTCTTTGATTAAGACACCGTTAGGGGCAGTTTACGAAGGAGACTGTCCGGAAGACATAAAGAAGGAACTGGCAGTTGCACTTCATCATATAGGCGGGCTGGAGCAGCACTTGATAGCGTTAATGGAGTTGAAACGACTATTTGGCAATTCTGGTAGCCTGGTAGTTGCAGAACATGAAATCGGCGCATTTATGAGGAAGAAAGTGTCTTTTTTACAGTCTCATGTGGCCGGGTTGCAGATGAAGCTGGATTTGGTTCCGGATTTTGACTATGCAAGCGCTTGGTTTGATCCGGGAAAGATATCTCCGGTTATCGACCGGTTTGTATTGAGTGCCATCGAGTGTTCTCTGCCGGAAACGCACCTCTCGATGCAGGTTTCGTTGAAGGGAGATTACTGGGCAATCAGGATTAAGGATACAGGCAACAAGCGATTTCTGAAATGTTGCAGATGGTACTCGTCGCGGCTTCCTATTCTGCGACCTCTGCATGGCAAGCAGTATGGCATGGGCGGTGTGTTTTTTGACAAGTTGATGAATATGTGTGACGGGAAAATACTGACTTTGGAAAAGGAGGCTCTGCTTCGATTTCCCATAAGATGTTCGTGTGCGGTTTCGGGGGGGTATACATCCTTAAATATTCCGGACACTTTTCAGGTGAATGAGTCGGAAATAGCTTTCCATGGTTTCTCGAAGAAAAAAAATATGGATAGACCTTTAGTGATACTTGCGGATAATGACAAGGGATTCAAGGATTATCTTGAGAAACGTTTATCGGAATGTTTTGTAGTGAGGAGCTTTGATGACGGTCAGGAAGCATTGGAGGTAATATGTGAAGAGTATCCGGATTTGGTGATTTGTGATATCATGTTGAAAGGTATGAGCGGTGAGGAACTTTCTTCTAAACTGAAGACGTCGAGGGACACCTCCTTTATTCCGGTGATATTGATGGGGGCGCACATTGATGTGAAACGGCGGGAAAAGCGTTGTTCTTCTCAGGCTGATCTCTTTGTATGTAAGCCCTTTAATCTGGAGGACCTTAAAGTGGAAATATCCATATTGATAAATAATAGCCGTTTTCTTCGGAAGACATTTCTTCAGAAAGTTTTTGGAGAAGATTTTTTAACGAAACCTATGGAGCGGGCTCAGCAGGATGCCAATCTGGCATTTTTGAATGAAGTGAAGCTTTACATTATGGAGAATATGGATAAAGAGGATTTGACAGTAGATGATATTGCCTCCAGGATGTGCATGAGCCGGACAACCTTTTATAATAAGTGGAAGTTGTTGACGGGAGAAGCACCCAAATATTTGATTTCGAGAATCAGGATGGAGAAGGCACGGGAACTTTTGGAAAGCGGAAAATTTTCTGTGACTATGGTTGCTGAAATGGTGGGTATGCGAAATCTGAAAAACTTCAGAGGCAGGTATAAGGAGTATTTTGGAAAAACACCGAAGGAGTTTATGAAAAAAGTATGATATTTATCTGAAGAAAACTTTCATAGAAAGGCTGTCACATATTAGATAATGGACAGCCTTTGTTTTGAAATGGGAGATAGGAGAACTGAACATCCTAAGCTATCTATAAAGGAAAATCTCTCATCGTTTTGTTTTGGGGATAACTGGGTATATATGATTAGCTTTACTTGCCGATGCAGCATATTTACATCACTGATTATCAGTGACTATTCATTTTAATCGGTACAACCTTCGTTTTTACAAGTACACAGAATGTAGGGACAAATGCAAATTGTTGTATTTCATTGTTTTGCATATACGTGTTGTACCGCCTCTTTTCAGTCCTTTTGTGGAATGTCCGCTATCAGTTTCAACGTGTTGAATGATAGGGAATTTCCGCATGGATGTTACAGAACGCTTGCTGAATACAAAGGTAGTGCTTTTCTTGGAATTTCTGCGGTTTGCGGTGGGATTTTTTCCTCCAGTTATTTTAGATGTTTGATTCGTTGTAAAAAGTGTAATGAATCTGAATTATTCGCTTGGAAAAGTGTAAAACAGTGCTTGTGTACTTTAATCTGTGGTTTTGAATCTGACTGTATTATACCTTATCTGATATAATAATATTGGTGGTAAAATTAATTATACCCCCTATGGTATAATGTGAGATATTTGTATTAACTTTGCACCCGAAAAGGTATAAATGAAGTGTAAGCCGAGTGAAGAATCAAACTTGTTTGATTTATTACGAGGTGTAGTCTTTATTGTAAAATCATGGATTTTAAACGTTGGATGCTTATGAATAATCTCTCTACTACGGTCAAGATGCTGCGAAAACAGTATAATCTGACGCAAGAGGAGCTTTCGTTGAAGTCGGGAGTAGGATTGCGCTTTGTGCGAGACCTTGAACAAGGAAAGGAAACGCTGCGTCTTGATAAGGTGAATCAGCTTCTTGATTTCTTCAATTATGAAATGGTTGCCACTTCTAAAACTGATAATCAATGAGACAAGCCCGTATATTTTACAAAGACCAATTGGCAGGGATTCTAACAGAAAACGATGCTGGATATGAGTTCCGCTATTTGCCGGAATATCTCTCTTTGGAAACGGCTAATGCTGTTAGCCTGACATTGCCTTTACAGGCAGATGCATATACAAGCTCTGTGTTGTTTCCGTTTTTCGATGGTTTGATACCTGAAGGATGGCTGTTGGATGTTGCACTGCGGAATACAGACATCAGTATTCTTGATCGGATGTCGTTGCTCATGACTTGCTGCAAGGATTGTATTGGAGCGGTAAGCGTTATTCCAATGGAAGAAAAGGAGGTGAACCATGTGTAATTGTCTGTATTGTTATCGTCCACTCTTAAAGGGGGAAAGGGATATGCACACAGCTTGCATAAAGAAGTTCTTCGGAACAACAACATTGCCTGTTCTTGATTATACGACAGAGCAACTAGACCAGCTTGCTCTGCAAATCATTCAAGACCAAACCTCTTTGACTGGTGTTCAGCCGAAATTGTCCTTACATTTGAACGAGCATGAAGGCAGTAAGCGATTGACGATTGTCGGGCTTTGGGGTGGTTATATATGTAAGCCGCAGACCTCTCAATATGAAATGATGCCTGAGGTTGAGGATTTGACTATGCACCTTGCAGAGGTGGCACGTATTGGTGTAGTTCCTCACACGCTGATGCGGATGGCGGATGATACTCTATGCTATCTTACCCGTCGAATAGACAGGACGCCTGCCGGAGAAAAGATAGCAATGGAAGATATGTGCCAATTGACGGAAAGGCAAACAGAGCATAAATACAAGAGCAGTTATGAGCGTATTGGCAAGGCAGTTTTGAAATATTCTTCTTTACCCAAAATGGATGTTACCAATTTCTTCGAATTGGTGCTTTTCTCTTGGCTGACAGGGAATAACGATATGCATTTGAAAAATTTCTCTTTATATGAAGCGATGGATAAGATACGTCTAACCCCTGCTTACGATTTGCTAAATGCGGCTATCATCAATCCCAAAGATGATGAAGAACTGGCATTGACCTTGAATGGTCGGAAGAAAAAGCTTCAAAAGGAAGACTTTATCAAGGCAGCAGCCACTTTGGGCATAGAGAATGTGATTGTAGAACGACTGATAAATAAGTATGTCAAGCTGTTGCCCAAGTTTGAGACTGTAATTCAATACTCGTTTCTAAGTGCTGAATTAAAAGTAAAGTATTCTAGACTATTAAGAAAGCAAATAGGCAAGCTTTCGTAAAGCTAATAAAATAGAAAATTTTACATAGATAAATAACAATGATAAATAAACGATTTATTCCTCAAATATTAATTCCAAAGATTAAGTCATCTTGGAAAGATTATCAAGTCATAGAAGCTTTTCTTTCAATGAAAGGAGATAAGAAAAAATGGTCGGAGATTGCATTTACATTGAAATATGCAGAAAATAATGCTTTAATCAATTTGACTTTGGGGAGTTTGTTTGAATCTCGCCCTATTCTAAGTAGTGTTATATGGGGCAATATGGTGCCCAAGCGGATTGAGGAACTTGGTACAGGTTGGAATCGTTATTTCTATAAACCTCAATCGGTCGAAGTCGAAATTAACTGGATATTACAAAGTTTCAAAAAACATAAAAATATTTTAAGGAAATTCATTCCATTACGCGATAAGATTGAAAAACATATTCTTTTGGGGGAGTACTCACAAGCAGAATCATTACTGGAAGAATCCTTAAAGAGTATAGGATATACTGTCTGGTATTATGAGATGCGACTAACAATAGCTGGACTGCAAAATAATCTGTCAAAAGCAATTGAGATTGTTAGCAATTTTAATACGATTCATAAAGATTTAAAACGAGGAATCGTTCCGATAATATTGTCAAATATATTATCAAGAAGTCAGCGTTCTGTTCCCTCTTATGAGTATGATGCAGAGTTGTATTCACGGTACAAAAAAAATAGAACTGAATTTCAAAATGATCGTTATAATTACTATCTGTTTCGTCTGAACTACTATCAAAATTATAATATAGATGACCTTTCTGTTGCATTAATGATGGAAAGTTTGAATTCTGTGATAGATAGGTATATATTAATGAATTATATTCTGCGATCTTATATAATAAAAGATACAAAGAAAAAAGATGCTGTAAATGAGTTTGCATTAGTGCTTTATAATATAACCTCAGATCGTTGTTGGATACCATATATTTTGCTTAAACCTCACAATAAACTGCCTGAAGGATATTATGATAAGGATTTTATATCTATACTTGATAAATACTATACAGGAGAATACGATAAAGTGATTTCTGAATGTGGAATATTTATATCTAATAAACCGTATCATTTTGATGTTTTAAAGTTGTACTGCAGGGCTTTGCTTTTTAAGAATAATGGCTTTAGGCAAATAGTAAATAGTGCTGATTCTGTTCTGAATGAAGTTGCAAAATTGATTTATTCCGTGATGACGGAACAGGATAATGCAATAAGCCTAGATTTATTATATCAACGTTGTAAAAATTTGTATGGTTTAAGTTTTGCATGTGGATTAGATTATTATATAAAAGAAGAAAAAAAATGGGAGAAAGATCCGTGGCTTCATTTATCTACTATGAGTTGTTTTGATCCGCTTTTTACTACTGCTTTTGAAAATAATGCAGAAAAACTAACATATTTGGATTTGGGACTAAAATATGGTGAAGGATCTGTAGTTATACCATATCAGAAAAGAAGAGTAGAGAAATTAACAACTGAGGAATCTAAAGTTGTTGACTACATACGTGAAGTGGATAATGCGAAAATTACTTTCGAGAACAAAGAATATGAAAAGGCAATAGGACTATGGAATTCTATAATTGAAAAAAATACTGAATATATACCTACTGTACAAACATCCGTGGAATATACTTTTATGTCGTACATAAATATGGGAGTAGCGTTTCGACAAAAAGCTATTCGTTTTTATGTAGAGAAGTATATTGAAAATAAAGCTTTTGTATCAAAAGTGGATACAAGACAATTCATGATGGATATTAAGAATTCAAGATATGATGGCTTAAAGAATGATATTGATTTTTTGATATTTATATTCCTAAACGCAGAGAACTATCCTCAAAAACAGTTTGTGTTAGAAAGTTATTGTAAATATGAAAATGTAATTTATCCATCAGATTTATTGGATAAATTTAAAAAGAGAGACCCTAGGAAAGTGGAATTGTTTCTATTTCTACTTGTCACAGATGATTTATTGTATCATCACTATAAGTTAAAAAGTACATTGGAGGTGCTTGATGAAAAAATTAAGATTGCTAGTTTTCTGAAAAGTAAATTTCCTCAAAATAATTTATATTCTAATATGTGTACAGAATTAATGCATGAAATTGTCGCATATAGAGGAATGAAGAAATTAGACGATAGTAAGATTTTTGTAAATGAAGATGCAATAATGAAGTATGAATTATGTAAAATTGATGATTTGTATGACAGGTTTAAGAAACAGGCTGCCCTGGTACGCAGTAATAGGGTTTTTGTGCTGGTTAATGGTTCTGATTTTTCGCATAATAATGCAGTAGACTTAATTGATGATATTGCTACTTACTCTAATAATGCAATTGAAGAAGTTGCACTTCAAATTTTTAACGTAATAAGATATGCATTCTTGAAGAGTAGATTTGGTTTAGGAACATATTTAAGTACACGAATTAGACATGGAGTATTTGAGGGGGAATTACGATCTGATTTTGAGCGATTGAATCTAATACTGAACCAGTCTGGACAACAATATATGCCATCTGATTATTGGTCTGTTGAATACTCTTTGGATTTAGAAATGCGTGAGAACTTGTATCGTGCGCAAGTTAAATTTTCTAAGGATATAGATTTTCTTATAACTTCGTTTAAAGATACAGTTATTCAAATTCGTGTAGACGAAGATGACGAGAAAATAGGAGAATTTGATTATGTTGTAGATACGAAAGAGTTGTGTAATCGTCTGATGGATGTCGAATTTAAAACTCAAGATCGGGAGTCGTTTTGTAAGGGTGTAATGGCTTATCTTTGGGAAATAACCGAGAGACGATTAGAAAATATTAGAGAGAGAATCTCTAATCAATTGAAACCGGATATATTGGGACATTTGCAAACATTAGAACTTAGTTTTGATTCCCTTTCTGGTCATAAGACTTTGAATGCAGATTTAAAAACTGCAGTTAACAATGCGAGAGCAGCTTTGATAAATAAGTTGACGAAAGTAGAAAAATGGTTTCATAGACAAGAAACCAAATTTGAAGATTTTGATATTGAGAATCATATTCGTATGACTATGGAGCAAGCAGCAAGATATTATTCAGATATTCAATTTGAAATGAATGTAAAAATGGTATCTTTACCTACTCAGATACGTTCTGAATATAGTTCTTCTATGTTTGACTTGTTTTTTATTTTTCTGACAAATATGTTGAAATATAGCAAGAGTACAAACCCAAGAATTTTCCAAATAAATTCTCAAATGATGGATGATAGTGTCATAAAAATATCATTAATAAATGATATTCAAACTGGTATTCAAGAAAATGAACTGAATCATATTTTAGAGAGGAAGATGAATGATATTGCAAAGTTGCAGCAGGAAGGTGGTAGTGGTTTGGTGAAAGCTATGACTATTGTGAAATATGATTTTGGTAACACGAATAATACTTTTACTATCCAAGCTATTGAAGGTAAATGTATTGTTGATGTATTGTTTAATATAAAAGATATGTTGGTTGATGAAAAAAATATTGTTAGTTGAAGATTATGAAGAAAAAGCTAGTAATATACTAGCTTTCCTTAGGCAGGAGTTTTCTAATTATGAAGTTACTCATTGCGCATCGTATAATTCTGCACAAGAAGAAATTTTTGAACGTGGGAGTGATTACTCTCTGATATTATTGGATATGTCTATGTCAACCTATGACTTGTCTACAGATGCAAGTGGTGGTTTGCCAGAACCTTCTGCAGGTCAATATATTCTTGAAGGTATGTTTCTTCGACAAATTATGACCCCAGTCATTGTAGTTACAATGTATAACGTGTTTGGTCGTAAACAATTGGATGCTTTTGATATTGATCTTAAGAATGATTATCCTCAAAATTATAAATCATATATATATTATTCTTCGCAAAAAAATGATTGGAAGAATCAATTAAAAAAACAAATAAAAGAAATTATAGCATGATCCAAATTTTAATATTAGACGACAGTCAAGACAAAAGAAATTCGCTTAAATCTGTTATTCAACCTTTATTCCCTCAGGGTGAAATAGTAATTGACGAGGCTGATTGTTTGGTTGATGGTAGAGAGTTGCTTCAGGAAAAGACATATGATATGCTCATTCTTGATATGGTACTTCCTGAGCATCGGGAAGATTTAGAAACTGAGATGAATAGACGTGGTGGTGTAGAGTTATTGGAGGAAATATACATTAATCAAAGTATAAAGAAGCCAATCCAAATAATTGGCTTGACTGAATATGAGGAAGAATTTTCTGAACAGCAGAAGGAATTTAAGGATAAATTGTGGTATTTGTTGTTTTATTCGCGGAAAAATAACGAATGGAAAGTTCAACTCAAAGATAAAGTCTGTCAATTAGGACAAATGAAGAAAGATTTAGAAGCATCCATTAAAAATAGCAATACTCATGATTTGGGGATTATTTGTGCATTGAATGAGGAATTCATAATGATGCAAAAGGCTTTTGTTGGGTGTGATTGGAAGTCGATACAAGTAGAAGGACTTCCATATGTATTTAAGACGACCAAGATTACAGGTAGTCATTTGAAAGATTATAGTATTATAGCGGCATGTGCAAATAAACCTGGCATTTGTGCAACATCAATTCTAGCCTCTACATTGTATAATCATTTTGGAGTAGATACAATTTTTATGACAGGTATTACTGCGGGGGTAGATAATGGTGATATTGCACTAGATGATATCATTATAGCTGATGCAATACATGATTATGCTTCGGGTAAGCTTAAAGAACAGGTATCTGGCGATATTAAATTTTTAAAAGAAATGAATCAGATACATGCAAATCATAGTTTGATAGCATTGGTGGCTGAGTTTATATCTGATCCAGATCATCTAAGAAATATAAACGAGTCCATTCATGATGCTAATTTAAAAGATGAAAAATCAAACGTATCTGCTTGTATAGCCAAAACAGTATGTGGTCCTTTTGTTGTCGCTTCTTCGTCTGTTGTAAAAGATTTGCAAGAAGATGAACGCAAATTGCAAGCGCTTGATATGGAGGGGTTTGCTCTTTATGCAACAGCTCATACTCTTGGTAAAAAAGCTCTTTGGATTAAAGCGGTATCTGACTTTGCCGATATAAAGAAAGCTGACGGACATCATAAAACTTGTTGTTTTGCAAGTGCTACTTTCTTATATGAATTTATTAGAGAAATGCTATAGGTAAAGGATGCTTCGATATAAACAAACTAATCTTGGTTATCGAATATAATTCACTATATTTGCACTATAAAATCGCATCAAAGAATGAAATTGAATAGAATAAAGGCTGTATTATCTGAAAAAGGTATCTCTCAGACATGGTTGGCTAAGAAACTCGACAAGAGTTTCAGTATGGTAAATGCTTATGCCTGTAATAGGATTCAACCGAATTTGGAAACCTTGCAACAGATAGCAGAGATATTGCAGGTCGATTTGAAGGATTTGATAACCGACAAAAAGGATAGGTGATATGAAGCAGTTTTCGGAAGCTACACGGGTGCAGATGCCTGCAATGGTTCACCTGACCCGAATAGGATATACTTACTTTGGTAAGTTGAGTGAAGATAAGAATGGCACGGTCTATGACGGTGACACGAATATTCTTTTGCAGGTATTTGAACGGCAGTTTAAAAATCTGAATCCCGGACACGAGGGAGAGTTTCTTCAAGTTTTGAAAGATATTCGCAAGGAACTGAACGATGATGATCTCGGTCGAGGCTTTTACAATCGTCTCAAAGCCGTTTCGCCTGTAAAGCTGATAGACTTTGATAACATTGGGAATAATACGTTCCATTTCACAGCCGAATTTACCTGTAAGAACGGACAGGATGAATTTCGTCCTGACATTACTTTGTTCGTAAACGGGTTGCCACTTTGTTTTGTAGAAGTGAAGAAGCCCAACAATCATGGTGGTATGTTGGCAGAGAGCGCACGAATGAACAAAGAACGTTTTCCCAATAAGAAATTCCGCCGTTTCATCAACATTACGCAGTTGATGATATTCAGCAATAATATGGAATATGATGCGTTGGGCGGTATCGTACCCATACAAGGGGCTTTCTATTGTACTGGGGCACGTTCATACGCACCATTCAATTGCTTCCGTGAAGAAAATTTAAGCGGTCAGAAAATTGCACCATTCCATCGTGACTACTTGTATAAGGAGATTGACAAGACGGTGGAAAAACAGATATTGTCTGATTACAACTGCCAAGTCATTCATACAAGCCCTGAATATCAGACAAATCTCGGTTTCAATACTCCTACAAACCGAATTTTAACCTCTATGTGTTCGCCTGAGCGGTTGTTGTATATCATCAGATATGGTATTGCCTATGTCCGTATGGAGCGTGAGGTAGATGGAAAGATAGAATTTACCGACCAAAAGCATATTATGCGTTACCAACAATTGTTTGCATCCTTGGCTATTCGCCAAAAAATGGCAGAGGGGATAAAATCGGGCGTAGTATGGCATACACAAGGGAGTGGTAAAACCGCCTTGTCATACTATCTGACTTATATTCTTAACGATTTCTATTCCAAACAAAATAAGGTTGCCAAATTCTATTTTATAGTAGACCGCCTTGACCTTTTGGAACAAGCCACACAAGAGTTTGAAGCTCGTGGGCTGGTAGTATCTACTGCCAATACAAGAGCCGAACTGATGGAGCAGTTCCGCAGTAATCAGGCTCAACAAGGTGTAAGCGGACAGGCAGAAATCACGGTTGTGAACATTCAACGCTTTGCCGAGGATAAGGAGAAGGTGCGTATCAGCGATTATGCAACCAATCTCCAGCGCATCTTCATTCTTGACGAGGCTCATCGAGGATATAAACCCGGTGGATGCTTTCTTGCCAATCTCTTTGATGCCGACACCGATGCGGTTAAAATCGCACTTACTGGTACACCGTTGTTAAAGGAGGAACGTGCCAGTTGCAAGGTGTTCGGTAACTATCTGCATACCTATTATTACGACAAGTCCATTGCCGATGGCTACACGCTGAAAATCATACGTGAGGATATAGAAACTTCCTACAAAGAACGTTTGTCTGATGTGTATGACAAACTGGAAACCCTTGTGCAAAAAAAAGACATCCGTAAGTCGGAAATCATAGAGCATCCAAGTTATGTAAACGAGTTGGCTCGTTACATTATGACGGACTTAAAAGAGTTTCGCAAGATACAGGGTGACGATACTTTGGGTGGTATGGTTATCTGTGAAACCAGCGAACAGGCAAGACGGCTTTATGATGTATTCCAAGAAGAGTGGTTGAAGTATCAGCCGAAGCCCATCAAGATAAAACTTGCCGATGGTTCGTATGTGGTGGGTGAGCCGGAAGTGGATTACAAATCAAAATATAGGCCATTGAAAGCCGGAATTATTCTTCACGATACTGATGACAAGGAAACTCGCAAGCAGATAGTCAAGGACTTCAAGAAAAATATGACAGTGGATATTCTCATTGTCTTCAATATGCTTTTGACTGGTTTTGATGCGCCACGCTTGAAACGGCTGTATTTCGGGCGCAAATTGAAAGACCACAATCTGCTTCAAGCCATAACACGTGTAAACCGCCCTTATCCCGGTATGCGTTACGGTTTTGTCATTGACTTCGCAGACATCAAGCGAAACTTCAAGGAAACCAACGAAGCCTATCTGCAAGAGTTGAACCGCTTCAATGATGTGGACGAAACAGGTGAATCCGCTGCTACCGACACTTTTACCCAAGTCATTGAGGACAAGGAAGAGATATTGAACCAAATGAAGAAAGTTCGGCAAACGCTCTTCAATTACACATACGACAATGCGGAAGAGTTTTCTTCAGAAATCTCCACTGAAGAGGATAAGGCTGTATTGCTCGACTTGAAACAGGCGTTGGAGTCAGCCAAGAATATGGCAAATATCGTGCGTACATTCGGTGATGATGAAATGAAAGAACAGTTTGCCAAACTCGAAATCACCAAGTTGCCGCAACTGCTCTCTGAGGTACAGAGACGGATTAGTATCATCAATCAGAAAGAGGCTTTCAATGCAAACGAGGAAACGAAAGCCCTAATCAATGAGGCAATGATGGATATAGAGTTCACTTTCTCCAAAATAGGACAAGAGGAAATGCGCCTTATATCCGGTGGTGTGGAATTGAAAGAGAAATGGCAGCGTACCATTTCTTCGTTTACCCAGAACTTTGACCAAGACGACCCGGAGTTCATTTCGTTGCGTGAAGCCTTTATGGAACGCTTCAAGGAACACGGTTTTGTGATTGACACAATAGCTAAATTCAACGAGGAGACACAGGCTTTGGATGAAATTATTGGTCGCCTGCAAGAGTTGCAAAAACGCAACAATGTCTTGTTGAAAAAGTACAAGGGCGATGAAAAATTTGCCCGTGTACACAAGCGCATACGTGAAGTGAATAAGCAAAGGAAAGATAAAGGACAGAAGCCTATGTTCTCTTTCCTTGACGAAGAGATTGCTGCTATCCTCAATATTATAAAAGAGGATGTGGATGCCAAAGTGTATGACCGTAATGACATTCTGAAAAAGGATGCTTATTTCGGGCGCACGGTGATGGCTCTTATCAACGGATGCCTGTTTCATTTTCCGCAAATCAAGCCTGAAATGGACGATTACAAGTTCATCCAGACACGCATTTCACAACAGTATATCAACCAATATAACGCCACTTACGGCATTGCATAAAGATTATGTCAGATATTAAAGAAAAAACATTAAAACTCATCGATGGGCTTAAAGCCACCTGCCAATCATACGGCATGGGAAACGATGGTAACGAATATAAGATTATCACTCAGGTGTTTCTCTATAAATTCCTGAATGACAAATTCGGTTATGAACTGAAAAATGCGAAAAGCGAGATTGCCAAGAAACTGACAGGAGATGTAAAATGGGAAACGGCATACGAAAATCTTTCTGCCGATGAGCGTATGCTTATTCAGAGTGCCATTTCGCCAGATGTCCCGATGCTCGAACCGTACCATCTGATTGCCAATCTTTGGAACCAGCAGGGAAAAGGTGATTTTGACACTATATTCGACTCTACGATGACGGATATAGCGGAGTTGAATGCTGATATATTCTCCACGCAGACCACAGCCAACACGAAGATTCCATTGTTCGAGGCACTGACACCGTTTGTGACCGATTCGGCACAACGTGCGCCATTCGCTCGTGCTCTGGTGGATAAACTCGTGAATTTCTCTTTCGAGGAAGCGTTTGCACAGAATTACGATTTCTTTTCCAGCATCTTTGAATATCTGATTAAAGACTATAATACAGCCGGAGGCGGCAAGTATGCGGAATATTATACGCCTCACGCCATTGCCACGATTATGGCTCGTCTGTTGGTGGGTGATAATGCCGACTTGCATAGCATGGAGTGTTATGACCCCTCAGCAGGAACAGGTACATTGCTTATGGCACTTAGCCATCAAATAAGCGAAGACCGTTGTACTATCTTCTCACAAGATATATCCCAACGGAGCAACAAGATGCTGAAATTAAATTTATTACTCAACGGGCTTGTATCTTCGCTTGACAATGCTATTCAAGGTGACACGCTTGTAAGTCCTTATCACAAGAGCGATGATGGACAACAATTGCGCCAGTTTGATTTTGTGGTAAGCAATCCGCCTTTCAAGATGGACTTCTCGGACACTCGCGAGAAGATAGCCGCCATGCCAGCCCGTTTTTGGGCAGGAGTTCCCAATGTACCTGCCAAAAAGAAAGAATCAATGGCAATATACACCTGTTTCATTCAGCACGTTATCAATTCGCTGAAAAAGACGGGTAAAGGTGCGATTGTTATCCCTACTGGTTTTATTACAGCAAAAAGCGGCATTGAGAACAAAATTCTTCATAAAATTGTAGATGACAAAGTGGTATTTGGCTGTGTTTCTATGCCAAGCAACGTGTTTGCCAATACAGGTACAAATGTCAGTGTGCTGTTCTTTGACAAGTCTGCAACTGCCGACAAAGTAATCTTGATTGATGCCAGCAAATTGGGCGAGGAATACAAAGATGCTAACGGATTGAAAAAGGTGCGTCTGAACGATGAAGAGATAGAAAAGATTGTCGGCACATTCCAGCGAAAGGAGGCAGTGGAAGATTTCTCTGTGGCTGTCTCTTACGATGAGATAAAGGAAAAGGGATATTCTCTTTCTGCCGGGCAATATTTCGACATCAAGATTGATTATGTAGATATAACGGAAGACGAGTTCAATGCTCGTATGGCGAATTATAAGCAAACTCTCGCCAAGCAATTTGCTGAGAGTCATAGATTGGAAGAGGAAATTATGAAACAGTTGGATGCATTGCAGTTCAACGCAAATGTAGGTAACAATGAGTAACGAAATCCAGTTTTTGCTATACAGCCTTCCCGATAAAGAGGTTAAGGTGCAGGTGGTTATAAAAGACGAGACCATTTGGTGTACGCAGAAAGCTATGGCAGAGCTTTTCGGTATTGACAAATCCGGGATTAGTCGCCACATAGCCAATATATTCAAGGACGAAGAACTACAGCAAGACACGACAGTTGCAAAAATTGCAACTGTCGTAAATCGAGGCATAAGAGGTGAGGTTGAAGAGTTGGTTGATTTCTATAATCTTGATATGATTATCGCAGTTGGCTACCGTATCTCTTCTCCCAAAGCAACCAAGTTTCGCCAGTGGGCTACCAAGATTCTCAATGAGTATATCAAGAAAGGGTTTGTGCTTGATGATGAACGCTTAAAACAGGGAACGGCGGTATTCGGAAAGGACTATTTTCGTGAATTGCTTGAAAGAGTACGCTCTATCCGTGCCAGTGAACGGCGTATTTGGCAGCAGATTACCGATATATACGCAGAGTGCAGTATTGACTATGACAATAACTCGCCTACCACACACGATTTCTATGCCATGATACAAAACCGTTTTCACTATGCCATTACTGGGCAAACGGCAGCAGAAATCATCTACACTAAGGCAGACCATACCCAAGAACACATGGGGCTGACCACATGGAAGAATGCTCCTGACGGACGTATCTTGAAATCGGATGTGTCAATAGCCAAAAACTATTTGCAGGAGAATGAAATCCGTCGGTTGGAACGTGCCGTAACGGGATTTTTTGATTATATCGAAGACCTCATTGAACGAGAGAACACGTTTAATATGGAGCAGTTTGCAGCCAGTGTCAATGAGTTTCTGACTTTCCGCAAATATCAGATATTGCCGGATAAAGGACGCATTTCTGCGGCACAAGCCAAGGCAAAGGCAGAAAGCGAATATGACATTTTTAATAAAACCCAACGTATTGATTCTGACTTTGATAAACAGATTAAAGGAATGTTGGATAAGTAATTCTTCCACAAGTTGTGGAAAATTTATTTATCCAATGTCTACATTTACTCCCCAATTTGTGGAGTAAACACGGTTATTATAAAAGAGAATGAAGCTAAGTTGGGTAAGGAGTAAAACGAAAAAAGTGATGGAATTGAGAAAATATAATGCAAATCGTACTCAAGTTCTGAAAATAAATCAAATTGTGCGCACAGTTTCAGAGACTCACAAATTTGATAAAGACAAACTCATTGCCATAAATACATCTGATGTAGAAAATGGCGTAATGGGTAGCGGCACGCTAACTTCTGTAGATGAGCTAAAAGGTCAATTTAAGAAGACCATAGTAAAGGACGATATATTGTTCAGTGAAATACGTCCTGCTAACAGAAGATTTGCTAAAGTTACAACAGAAGACACAAAAGACTATGTTGTGTCTACCAAATTGATGGTATTGCGAAAATATAATGAAGATGTTGATTTGGAGTATTTTTATTATTGTTTGACCAATCAACCTTTTCTTGATATACTCCAACGAAGAGCCGAAAATCGAATAGGTTCATTTCCACAAATTACATTTGATTTGCTTTCGGAATACGCTTTCCCAATACCGCCAATCAGCGAACAGAAAAGAATATCAAGTGTAATATCTACGTTAGATAAAAAGATAGCTATTAATCGTGCGATAAATCAGAATTTACCGACACTTGACCGTTCATCAATAGCGGGAGAAGTTCGTCGCGTTGCTTGGTCAATTCCTCGCATTCTACTCTTATTTGCTTCATTTTGTAAAATATCGGAGTTATTGTTTTGTCGAATCTTTTGAGTAAATCTTTATGGGGCTTTATCATTGGTAAGTTATAAAGAGTTGAAGCAGTCATGCTTGGCACACCTGTTCCTGAATCCCATCTTGTAAAATCAATGTCTTTGATGGCAAAGAAAATATATTTAGCACAATACGGGACTTTCATTTCAGAATAGAACATTGTATCAACAGTCCAAAAGGCTTCATCAACATACATGATGTTGTTTAATGTCCCTTTTCTTGGCATTAAAACCGACTCTCCTCTATATAAGTTTTCATTAACTCTGCGCATTTCTCCACCGCTACCATAAACAGGATATACACCTTCGGCTAAATGCTTGTGGTCACGTCCGTTTTTAATGGTTAGGAAATACTCTAATGTACAATTATCCCATCCTTTAGGAATTTTTCGTTTAAGTTTTTCGTTCCACACCATCTCTCCACCACTTGATTTATACGGTTTCCCTTCCTCATTCGGGAAATCAAACTGTACAAACCAGTAATCATAGAGCTGCTTCGTCATCGCCTCTAAATTCTGATTTATCTTTTCGTTAAGGCGAATTTTATAGTCTATATTTTGGAAAAAGGTGCCAATGCTTTCTTCTGAATAAGAAAGTGTTGGCATTTCATATCTTAAAATTTGCTCCTTGTCTCCACGAGGCATTTTACTACCTTTTGCCCCTTGCATTACATAATCAAAGAATGAATCTTGAAGTAATACAGCATAAAGAAAGCTTGGAGAATGCCCCTCTTTAGCTCTGAAAACCAATACATCAGATGATGCTCCACCATCAATGTCTGCAAACCAAATTTTTTTAAGGTATGGTCTGATATTGGCAATTAGTATATCGCCACACTGGTAGCGTATAAGACTACAAGTCTGTGGCGGAAGATTAGTCGCAACCTCCCGTCCTTGTTTGTTTTGTAATATACAGTCAGTAGTAACGTATTCGGATAAAGAAATGTCATTACTACTTATTTTTTCAGTTACATAATATGCAATTGATGATAACTTAGTCATATACATCCAATTTAGGATGCAAAGTTACGCATTTTTAGGCATACTTTTGTGATTCAATTACCCCAAATATTTCTTGTGAGCCAACTTTACATTGTTTTGATTCACAATAGCATAATGCAGTGTGGTGTCAATGCGTACATGACCGAGTAATCGCTGTACCTGTTCGATAGGCATACCTTTGTCGATAGCCATAGTTGCAAGGGTTCGACGGAACTTGTGAGGATGAACTTTAGGCATAGAAAGGGATTGGCCTAACTTTCGGATTCTAACTTCTACACCGCTGATAGTCAGTCGTGAATGTGGCGAATTGAGGGAAACAAATAAAGCTGGATTATCATCTGTTCGCTCATTAAGATATTGTTGCAAATGTAGTTTTGTACGAGCGTTGAAGTAAACAACACGCTCTTTGTTACCTTTCCCGAATACCACACATTGACGCTCATGGAAATCTATGTCCTCACGGTTCAGTTTAACCAACTCACCCACACGGATGCCTGTGGATGCAAGAATGTCTATAATGGCAAGGTCTCTCTTGTTGGTGCAACAATCACGAAGTTGCTCTAATTGTTCGTCAGAAAGTACCTCCTTTACAAGAGAATCAGTCTTTACTTTGTGAATACGTCTGACCGGGCTTTTGGCGATATAATCTTCATCTTCAAGCCATGCAAAGAAGCTGGAGAAGATGCGCCTCATATTGTCAATGGTTACTTTGCTTGATTGATGTTCTTCTTGATAATCGGATAGATAGGTACGAATGTCCGTTGTACTGATGTGGCAAATAGCCAAAGAGAGTGTAACCAACAATCGCTCAATGGTATTGCGATAGTATGCTAATGTCTTATCCGAACATCCCTCTATCTTTTTGGCTGATATAAAGGAGTTAAGAAGATGTTCATTCTCTTGCGCTTGTTGTTTGGCACAATCGCTCTTTTCAATGATTTCTACATTATGCAGTTCTGATGCAAGCACAGCTTTAAGCCGTGCCATTTGTCGGCAATCCAAGTCACGCTGCATTTCCGCAACTATCGCCTGAATGATGTTCTCTTTCATAATTCTGATATTTTTGTCATTATATATAATATAAGAGACAGCTAAATCAGAATTTACCGATACTTGACCGTTCATATAATTATAGGTCGTAATCTAAAAGCATTTTCATCTACTTCCATTTGGTACAACCTAATTTGCGGATTTAGTTCCTTGCGAACATATTGGATTATTTTTTCTTTCTCAGTTTGTTCTATATTGACACCAAAATAGATAGACTCAAAGCATTCGCCTTTCAGTGGCATATAGTAGCGTATCTCACGCCAATCCCATATTTCCTTTGTCAGCTTTGCCTGTTGAGGAGTAAATGCTGCATATATTGGACTTGGTTTTGGTATGACTAATCTAACCTCCTGCTCATATTCCCATTCCTTTGCTTTTGTCCGCCATTGATAACTGAATAAATCTTTTGTGGTATGATATGCGTTAGGACGCTCTATTATATCCTGATATTGAACATCAAGAACAAGCGGTTCAAGATATATTGTACCAAACATTGGTGGAACAGATTCCAACATTTTGTCTATGTCAAGTCCTATACAAATACCTTTATGGTTATAACAATAATGGCTCCACATGAGTAATGAATCATTGATTTTTGATAAACTACATAGCCATGTATCATTACGCAAATTGAGTGCATCGTTTTCTTCTTTCTCTATCCACCATTCCTTAGGTATCCATCCTTGAAGTTTAGTATTAGGTACATTTGAGTAGTCAATTAGTTTTGGATGACAATCGAAAGGATCGTTCAGTTGAGACGCATTAGTGAATTGGAGATCCCGGTTTCCAATCATGCACTTTGCGCCAACTATATCTAAATATTTGTAGAGTATGCGAGACATTTTTTTATTCTATTGTTATTTGTCCATTCATTAAAAGTGGTAAAAGCTCATCACGCTGCTTAGTGAGGAAAGTGATTTCGTTCCGACTCTTCACAATCATTGAAAGAATTGAATCAAATTTCTCCCTTAATTTTTTATTAGGGCAAACTAAGACATATAGGTCTTTCATGTCTTTATCTGAAAGATGCCCCACCGTAGAACCTTTTGCTCTTTCCTCTTTTGCCTTGATGTATGGCTGTATATCGTATTTGGCTTGAACAATAGATACATTTGAGCTATTCTTTGCTCTTAATCTTACGCTTCGCTGATTAAGGTAAGAAACGTTATCAGTCCAATAATTTATATGGAAATTTCCGTCCATCCCTATAAGTAAATCTTGTTTTTGAAGCAAATACCTTTCACTAACTTCTTCTGTTGTATATGCTGAAACAGAATTATCAAGAATATCTCTAATACGAACAACTGGAACAGACGTTACTTGCTCTGTAAACAATTCAGTCGAAAATGGAAAACCATATTGTAATTCAATCTCTTCTGCTAACATTGAGGCTTTCCATCCTTTCGGAATCTCTCTCTTGAACTTTTCATTCCATACCATTTCTCCACCACTTGATTTATACGGTTTCCCTTCCTCATTCGGGAAATCAAACTGTACAAACCAGTAATCATAGAGCTGCTTCGTCATCGCCTCTAAATTCTGATTTATCGGTATATAAAAAGAAAAGGAGAGGAAGAATCCCCTCCTTAACCTTCAAACCAAGTCTCAGACATTCAAATCCTTCATTGCCAATCCATAGTTTTCTTGTCCGAACAGGTCTTGATGGATGAGCTTCAATCCGAGCGTCTGATAATACTTGTAATCATCCCCTTCGGTACAGAGATATTTGTACCCGTAGCGTGGCATGTACTCCTTGAAGAAATGAGCCAAGTCTTTCAGGTTTTCGGCTTGGTTCTTCTTGAAGTTGCTACGCACGATGATGATAGCCCAGTCGGGGAAGTTACCTCTTCCGTTGCTGTACTCCCAGAAGCGGATGTAGCAGTCCAAATCACGCTCACGGATGTCTACACAAAAGCCATTGGCATTTTGCATCACGCTACAACTGTTTCTGTAGCCAAACTTCTCACACAGATAGAGATTGAAATCAAGAATCAAATCTTTTTGTTCCATAATTGTTTGAATTTAAAAAGTTAATAAATAGTGGATTATAAACGAAAGCCTCGCTTGCGCTTAGCCTTTTTCTTTTTCATCAGGCGATTGAACTCTGCTTCTTCTGCGGCAGTAGCATCGTATGATGAACAGCCATTCAACAGGCCAAGACCGATGCTTGAGCCATTGTCGGAATGGGAAACGCTTTGCTGCGCCTCTTCATCTTTATGCGTGAATCTTTGTTTATGGTATTCAAATGAAGATGCACAAGCATTCTGCTCCAATCGGTTGTCTATATTCAAATAGCTGAACTCACGGCTGACCTTTGAACCGGAGAAAGAAAAGCCGTCATACTCAAACTTGACTCCCTGTATTTCCCTTGTAGTCCGACAGACCTTGAATTTCATATCAATGTCACGGTCGGCAAGGGCTCCTTTCAGTTCATCCCAACTTTGAGCTTTGGGCAATTCCTCTTTCAACGCCTTGTATATCTCATGCTTTGCCCGGTCGTATGGGCGCAAGCGTTCCTCCTTGATATGGTCTTTACCATTGGCAAAGTGCAAGCGGTATTTTGCCGTCAACATCTTACACACTTTTTCATTTCTGCGGAAGTCGTTTTTGTCGCTAATCGTCTTACCGTCATTGTCCACACGATTGAAAACGATGTGGCAATGCGGATGCTCACGGTCGATATGCCGGGCGATGATGTACTGCGTGTTTTCGATGCCCATCAGTTTCATATAGTCATGGGCGATTTGCAACATCAACGTATCATCAGACTTCAGGCGTTCGCCATCTTCAGGAGAGAAGTTGAGCGAGGTGTGTCCGACAATATTCTTTACCTTGTCGTTGAGCAACGCCTGTAATTCAAATTGCTCTGCCATCTGTTCGGGTGAGCCATCCACTCCGACAGCTTCCAGCAACTTGGATTTCTCCTCTTTGAGGACATAACGGACACAACCACCGAACGATGTTCCTTTGGTTTGCTTACCTATCATCTTTCAGTTGCTTTATAAGTTGGTTAATACGCTGCGCCATCTCCTCGCATCTTTTGGCAACGGCAAAGAAGCCGTAGGTGTTTGCCTGCTTCGCCAATTGGTTAAGATTGGTGCTTTCACCTATCAACTGACGGATGATGTGGATATGCTCTTTCGTGATTCGTTCACGTACTGTTCCGTTCTCAATGAGTGAACGGATGACTGCGCTTTGGGTCTGCTTGCTCCGTCTGCAAAGCGCACCGAGCCATGCGAGTTGGTCGTAAGACAGACGGAGTGTTATCGTATGTTTCTTTTCCATTTTGAATTGCTTTTAGTGAATAATTTGTGACCATCGGGAGCCGCCTCCTCAGACTTTTTGAGGAGCAAGTGGTCGGGAAATGTAATACACCGACATTAACTTGCTACAGTAAAAAAGTCTCGATTCCTCTCCCTTTGTTCAAAGTCTGAATCCTCGTTTCTTAGGCGGTGAAACTTTCGGTTGAGGGATGCCTCGTTGTACGCTGACGAGTTTCAAATCGAATGTCTCTATCAGTGTTTTCAAGTTCGGATTCCTCTTAATCATCTGCTGGAGTATGGCTTCATCAGGGCGTACCTTCAACAGATAATCGGCTATGTCGTACCCTTCTTTCCGTTCACTTTCGGTTGCTTTGGCTTCCAGATAATTGAACAGTTGCACGTCAATTCCGTAGCTTTTCATCAACCCGATTTTGCTCTGCCAATAGTCGGTCGCTCCCAAATCGGGAAATAATACAACGCTTCTTCCTGCGAGAACGGACAGACTGTTGGCATTGAAACAACCGTTCTTTCCACCCGATGCAATCCATAGGAATTGGGGTAGATAGTAGGAAGCGATGATTGCTGTTTTCTCGCTTTCGACCAATGCGACAGGACGGCTTTTGTCTTCTGGAAGCAGATGTTCACCGAAGAAGCATTGCTTCAAATTATAGCCATCCTTGTGCAGTACGGAGTGTACCCATGTGACATGATTGTACGGTTCTTTTATCCGTTTACCAGTTGTCGGATTGTAAAGCATTATCTTACCCGTGCGTACTCTGTTCTGATAATCCATTTGCCAAAATACGGTTGCACCGTCCCAATGTTTGGAAGTGCCGACTTTGTATTTCGCCATCAGCTTCAATGTTTCCGATTTTCCGAATTGAGCTGATAAGAATTGAAACAGTTTGTTGTCAGAATAGCGTTGTAACGACTGGTTAACTATATCCAAATCAATGTGAGAAGTGGCTTTCGGCTCGACTTCTTTTATAGGCGCATAGCTCTGAAAGTTATCCTCGGACAACTTTCCCTTTTCTGACGGATTCCGTTCAAAGTAATCACGGGGCGTGAAATGATAACCGCATTTCTGCTCGTGGTCGCAACGCCCCACGTAATCAGGAAACTGGATTCGTCTATCCGTATCAATGTACTTGGAAAAACATCTTTTGCGGTGGCAGTTCGGGCAAGTATGCCGTGTGCTGACACCTTTGTAGGGTTCTAATATGAATCTATGTGTACTCATTGTATGTTTCTTTTTAGGTGTGTCACTTTTGTCGTTATTGTCGTTTTCGTTTGGAAAGTGTCAAAACCGACAAAAATGTCACGGGTTAATCTTTGAATATTCTCCATGCTTCTCTTTGCGGAACAATGTTCCGATATTGTCATTGAGAAAGCGTTGAAATGTCCGTTCCTTCATTCCGTTTTGCTCGGCTACCTGTATAGCTTGGGCAGTAGTGAAAGAAGGAGGCAGCAGATTGACTATCGCCTGTTGCTGACTGTTGAGGGCATTCTCATTCAGAATATTTTGTACGCTCAATGCGGACTCTTTGAAATACTCCGTCAGTTTAATGGCTCTCTCCACCGTCAGCAGGTCTATACACGCCTTGTCGCACTCTCCGCAAGTCCATCGTGCCAGTTGGATAATCAGGCAAAAGCGGATGATGTATATCTCTAACTTGCAATAGATACTCACAATGGTGTCGTTTGTTTCCCGGTCGCACAACTCAGAGAAATGGTGCTGCCACTCGTAAAGTCGTCTCTTGGCATCCTCTGAGAAGAAGAGAATTTGCGGTTCAATTTCTCCATGCTCATTGAGGTAGCACTCTGATTGTATCAGTCTGTCAATAATGGCATTCCATTCTTGCTCTATATCTTCTGGCAATTCTTTATCATTCCATCGTGCCTTCTGTTGCAGATTAGGCATTACAAACAGAATGCGGTCGATAAATCCGTTGCTGGAGCGTTCACCTTTAGCCAACTCGTTCAAGATTTTCTTTTGGATAGTACCAATGACCGATATGTACGGACGCTTGATGAAGATGGAACTCTTGGCATTCTTGCGGTCGGACATGGTAGTCTTGGCACTGAACACTGAGAGCCAAAACTGTTCTTCCGAACCGTTGTTATAGCGGTTGAAATTCTTGAACCAAGCGGACAATTCATCAGCCCACAAACACAATCCACGTTTGTTTTGTGCATGAATGAGGCTCAACCCTTCGGGCGTTACATCCGAAACCAAGAAGCGTTTGCGGATAGGTTCTTGTAGAAATTGCCCTCCACCGCTTTCCGCACGTTCCTTGCGGCTCATGCTCATCAGCTCATCGTATTTGGCAAGAGCCTTTTCAAATTCCTGATTCTGTCGGTAGTCATAATCAAGAAACGGCTTCATCGCAAAGCTGAGCGGATGGCTTTTGTTCGCTCCCGGTCTTCCAATCAATGCCATATACAGGATAGGGCTTTCCGTCCAGCCTTGCTTGATTTGGGCAAGGTGTGTGTTGCCTATGCCGACTGCTATTGCCGTAAGGATGGCTGCGGCAATGTAGTCGGTAGGGTAGTTATGGCACTCGTGTACCTCACGGATGATGCGTTGGATTCTCGATGGAAATATGCTGATAGGGAATGCCGTACCAGACAATCTTGTGCTTAAATCAATCGCTTCATCAATGATGGATGCCGGATTAATAGAATATGTATCCATAGCCCAACCCATTAAAATTGTACCGATGATTTAGGCTTGTGGCGGACACCGCTCTGCATATTGGCAAGCATCTCCTCGTATGTCTGCTCGGCAGTTTTTCTCCGTCCGTTTTCAATCCAAGCAAGAAGCTCGTCCTCATAGAAATAGAGTTTCTTGCCTTTCTTGTAAGCCGGAAGTAGCCCTTTGCGTACCAATGTATATATGGTAGGCTTGGCTTTTCGGATGATACGGCAAGCATCCTCAATTTCCACCAATACATGTTTGTCGGATGGCTGTGGCTGGAGTTCCGCTACCATCTTTTTCAACTCGATGACCTGTTCGGTCAGATAACCTACCGCTTCGGGCAGCTTATCAAATGTTACTGTTTCTTTTTGCATACGCCAATCGTTTTTAATTGTTCGACGGCAAAGGAAACAGGTGTTTCAATGGTGGAATCATTCACCAAAATATAACTGATGAATAACTTTTTGATAGTGATTGGTCGTGGTAAATATTTGATTATAAGTAAGTATGGGGCGTTTTGTGATGCCACTTATGGTAATTGTTGGTAATTATATTATGAGGTAAGAGATGATTTTCACAAAATGTTAGATGGGTTATAATGAAATAGCCGTGTGTAAATCACTGTGTGATATGTTTTTTCGCTAACTTTGTAGGATAAAAAGTTTGAGTATGAAAAAGGTGCGAATAATTGCAAATGAGGAGACTATTAATATCTTGATAAGCAATGCTAAAAAAACGATTGCAGATTCAGAATGTTTATTGCATGATACTGAACTGATAAAAGTTGAGATATGTAATAACAAATTGCAGGGAAATTATTTGCAATTAGTACTTGAATTGTTAAGCGGTAGTCTTTTAGGGATATGTGAAGTGTGTAGCAATTTGAAAGAAATGTTGTCAAGCAGTAACACATACGTTAAACGCTACCATATGCAGATGATCAATTTATCACAATATGAATGGTGTATATATTTAGGTGGTAAAGATCAGAACGGAGTATTAGCTAACCTAATACATTATCTTAATGAACAACATTACAATTCATTAGAATTGAAAAATGTTTTAGAAAAGGTTCGTCAGCTTGGCATGAAGTGTAATGTCGGATTGAGATCTATGACAGCTCATTATGATGAACCTAATATCATGTACAAAAAGTTGCTTGCTTTAAATGATGAAGACGTATATGTACGTAGAATCAGTGAGCAATTATTGATACACGACATGATATTAAAATACGTATCTCCGATTTTGCAAATGATTAAAGAAGGATTAAATCACATTGATAAAGAGGATATTCGTAAGAGTAGTTTTGAATTTAATATTCAAGATATTTTAAATGCTAAAGTTGCAGAGGCTTTTAATAACAAAGAAGAACTTGACATTATGATTTCACATCAAATAGCAAATGCGTGGAATGATATAGAGTCTATGAAGCGACTATTTGATACTTGTGAAAAAATAATTGAATATCTAAAATCAAGGCAGATTGATTACAATAGGCTTATAGAAATGAGATCACTCGTAGAGATGCAATTAGCTGTTAGTTTTATGAGATATGATTTAATCTGTTCAATGGATAGTTATCTAAATGCTCAAAGTAATACAGAGCGATCAATTTGTTTTATGTACGTATATAGAATTGAGACTGCTGCTTTAACTCATTTATATGGTTATAATGAAGAGCGAAGACAGAATAGTATATGGAATAGAATTAAAACAATCCCTGAATATAAGTCAACTCCATTATCAAATGATATAGAGAGAAATCTTAAGATTTTGACATCGCATTTTGATAGTACTAGGAGGAATTTATATACTCATTATAGGGAAGGTAGTAAATTAAATATTAGTGATAGATGGCATTGTGCTAACAAAATGGATCATCCAAAAGAATTAATGCAAATTCTGCAACTTGTCACGTTATGCAAAAATATACATCAATATCTGGCTTCACTTTTGTCTGTGATGAATACAACGGAGAAAAAGAAAAATGATGAAATATTGGAACCCATACGAAGCATAAAAGAAATAGCGTATAAAAACAATCTACAAGATATTGTTAAAATGTCAGATAAATTGCTTTCAATATTTTCTTTATTCAATGTTAAGTTATAGTGTTTATGCTATGTTTCCGTTCAATTTAATCTTGCACTCTGATTCCGTGTGCGACATTTTGCGCTCAATGGTGGATATTTCCGAATCACGGAGGGTGTGAGCAAATACCCTCTTTATAAATGTGGCAGTCTGTAAACGTGGTTTGCCGAATGCCTTACCGATATTCCATCCGAAGTGCATGATGTCAATGGTTTTTAATTGGGCATCAACCTTTATCTGCTCGACTTTGGGCATAGTATCTGACAAGTAATATTCTGTAATATATCCACATAGACGATTGAGGTCAGTTTCGCTAAGGTAGAGAACCAAGTTTTGTTTCGTATATGTGAGAACCTTATCAAGTTTTTCTTGTGATGCTCGTTCTTTCTCAGCCATAGCATTTGCTCGGGAAATCTCATATTCTGATGGTTGATTAAGCACCTCAATAGGGATGTTGCTAATAGAGGCTGAAGGGATTTCCTCCTTTGGAAATACTGCCATGTCTTCATTGGATTCCGAAAGCGAGAGAGTTGAAACTTCTTCTGTGGTGTCAGATGTAGTTTCGATTTCTGGTTCAGATTCAGAAACGATAGGTTCTGTATCTATGGTGCTTTCAATAAGTTCCTGCTGTTCTATTGGAACTTCAATTACTACCGCTTTATTGCGATAGCACTCAAATCTCATGAAGCACTTTTCTATTGTAGGTGAAAGGATTTGCCCGAATATTATTTGTAGATTGAGATAGATAGCTCCCATGATAATGGAACATACCACCAAAATGAGGTAGCTGCTGAACTCGTCCCAACCATAGTGAAGTACTGTTTGGCGAGCTAAAACACCAATGATTGCGATTGTACCAAAAATAATCAGATGCAATGTTATATGTTCTATCTTTCTCTGTTCCATAGTGAGATGTATTAATCGTTTGTGTGCAAATATATAGGATTAATTTTTGAGAAAACCCATAGTTTTGCTTGTCAATGAGCTTTTGACGATATATTTCATTACTTTTCACCATGTTACACTCCTAATAATAAGCGCATTGCAAATTTCTTGTTTTTGGATGAAAATAGTTAGGTAAATAGGCTGGTGTATCTTAAAAACAGAAATTATCTGCATCATTTGGGGTGAAACAATGCAGATAATCAATAGAGTATAGAGATATAGCTTATTAGCAATACAATGTCTGGTTTGTACCCTTGTTGAGATATAACAGGAGGTTGTAATCTTGTTTACGAGTGACTTTGTTTATTAGCCATTTCCTAAATGCAGCGGAATGCCCGGTGTCTATTTGATAGGATAGGGCTATAACTATATCGAGATTATACACATCGGCATTGTTCCCATTCTCCAATTTGAGGTATTTACAAACTTCGTGGCTCTTCAAAACATTAGATTTCAGGATTCTTTTGATTGCTGCGTGAATAGTCCCAGCCGTTGTATAAAACAAGTCTGCTATCTCCCAAGAGGTCATCCATATCTCACCATCGGAAATATAGATGCCTTGTCCGTTGTTGGTTATGATTCCTTGTTTCATAGTTATATCTATTTGAGTGATATTTTATTGGCTGTCTCTCGCTTCTTGGAATTGACCAAATCAGCATAAATCTGAGTTGTGGACACGTTCTTGTGCGTCAGCATCTTTGAAACGGTGTAAATATCTGTACCCAAGGATATTTGTATGACCGCATACGAATGTCTGAATCCGTGAAAGGTTATCGGTTTCGTTATTCCTGCCTTTTTGAGCCAGCTTTTCAGCGGATAATTAATCATACTCCGTTTCAACTCCTTGAATACTTTGCCTGTTCCGGGTGTTCCGCATAGTTCGTAGGCTTCGTAACTGATGGGAAGTGTCGCTTCTGTTTGTGTTTTCTGTGTTCTGATACGCAAGCAATAGCCTTGATCGGGAGCAATAGTGAAATCTTCCCATTGCAGGTTGAGAATGTCACTGATGCGTAAGCCCGTTAGACAAGCGAACAAAGAGGCTGCTTTCAATACGGGGATGTCGCAAGGAGTGGCAGCGAGTTGTTTTACCTCGTCCAATGTCAGATACTCTTTCTTCACATCTTGTGGCTCAATCTTATCAAGGTAATCATTGATGTTCTCACGAAACCATTTGTCCCGATAGGCAATCTTCAACAATCCTCTGAAAGTAGAGTAGTAGCCGGATGCTGAATTGAGAGATATGGGACGGTTGCTGTGTTTTAGTTGTTTGGCATTCAGCAAGTATTCACGGAACTTCTTACACAAGTCCACATTCACATCACCAAAGGTACATTGTCCCTTGACGAAGTTGTAGAAATGCTGATAGACGAATTGCCATTTTTGGTCTTTGTTCCGGCACATCTTCTTGAAGTAGGCGAGGAAGTCGGCTTTCTGTTTGGTCTTATCCAAGAAGCCAAACTCTTCATTGATGAGCGATTGCACTCTGATGCACCGGATAGCCTCTGCCTTGTTCAACATATCGTTGTTGAACTCCCGTTCCATTTCGTTTTTCGGATGGGCATAGATGTAGATGCCGAGGTATTCCCTGCGGCTCATCTGCATAGTCTCAGGATTACGGACTGCCGGATAATAATCCAGATACAAGGAGATGCGATTATTCCGAATCGCTCTCTGACGAACTGTTACTTTTGTACACGTGTGTGACATACTGTTTAATATTTAGAATTTTACATTTGTTTGGTGCAAAGGAATATGGTGATTCAATGGTGGGTACATTCACCGAAAAATAACTTATTCAATCTTTGGGGCTGCAAGCAACTTATCCAGTTCAGACTTGGAGATAAGTGTGTATTTGCCTTTCTTGACCTTGGGGATATTATGGTACTTCGCATAGTGATAGAGCTGGTCACGGGTAAGGTTGAACTTCTCCATCGCTTCGGCTACCGTATAATATTGCGGTTCTTCGGGGGCTGCAATGCCCTTCGCTATATCCACATGCTTCTTGGAATAGTACACCATGATGCCCTCTTTCTTCTTCGGGATAGCATTTTTGGAAACAAAACAGTAGATGGCGGATAAGGTCATGCCGAACTTCTCCTGCATTTCTTGGGAGCTATACCATTCGGTAATGTCAGGATTCGGGGCTTTCTTGGAAAAGTAAGCGTCAATATGTTTCTTACTCCAGTAAGTTTTGCCACGATTGAAAGTCCGAGGAATGTTGTTCTTCTTGGCTACTAAGAATATCCATGATTCGTTTACATGGTATTTCTCTTTCACTTCTGCTGTGGTGTAGAAGTCGGTGATAGGGGCTTTCTCTTTTGGTTGTTTGTTCTCTGCTTCTTGAACAATAAAGTCTGTCATGTCTTCTATATCGGCTCTGCGAACAAGCGTTTTCCTTTCAAATCGGATTACTTTGATTGTTCCATTGCGGATATAGCGATATATAGAAGTACGCCCAATATTTAATAACTCGGCTACTTCTGATGGAGTAAGATACTCCTTGTTCAAATTAGGAGGTGTCTTTATGCTTTTCTCTAATTCATGTTGCAGACTTTCAATGCGCTGTTTCCTAACCCTGTCTTTATAGGCAAGATTGGCGCATCGGTGTGAACAATACTCTGTGGTGGTCTTATGGGCTGTGAAAACAGCATTACACCACTTACATCTTTTCTGAATGTCGATTTTACTACTCATTATTTATCCGTTTATTTCGCCAAATATGTTTCATTGCGTACCACCACGTACCATGACGTACCAGTGTGTCCACGACCTTTCCGACCTAAAATCGGAGAGTAACAAGCGAGTAACAAATGCGGTACAAAAATGAGCTGAAAAAGCCCTATAAACGATAACCATCGCTTATAAGGCTAAAAAGAAAGGCGCTCAAAATGAACGCCTTGATAATCGTTGATGATATATGCTAATCGTTGGTAATCACCACTTATTTGCCGATGCAAAAATGTTCAAAAATATTCCCAAGTACCATGTCGTTCGTAACTTCCCCCGCAATATCGCTTAGATGGAAAATACATTCGCGGATATCTTGTGAAACAAAATCTCCGGATAGATTTTCTGCTAGCCCTTGTTGGACCCGGTGGATGGCTTCCAAGGCATGGGTCAAAGCCTCGTAGTGGCGTATATTCGTGACAATGACATCGTTTTGGGTAACCGTGGGCAGGTTAGCGGCAGAGATTAGCATTTGCTGAAGCTTGTCGAGGTTGGTACGCCCTTTGGCAGAGATGGAGATGCATTGCACATTAGTAGCGGCCAGGGTGAAACTGGGGGTGAGGATGGTTGAGGCATCCTGCACCAGATCGGCCTTGTTGAATACGAGAATGAGCCGTTTCCCTTCGCAACGGGGAAGTATCTGGGCAGTTAGTTGTGGTATCCGTGAGACGGCATTCGTGGCATCAACTACCCAGAGCACGATTTCCGCCTGCTCCAATTTCTGGAAGGTTCGCTCAATTCCTAGGCTCTCGATGGTGTCGCTCGTTTCGCGTATGCCTGCCGTATCAATAAACCGGAAAGTTATCCCGCCAAGATTGACTGTGTCTTCTATCACATCGCGGGTTGTCCCGTGTATGTCGCTTACAATGGCTCGTTCCTCGTTTAGTAGTGCATTCAACAGGGTGGATTTACCAGCGTTCGTTTCGCCGATGATGGCTACGGGCACGCCGTTCTTGATGGCATTGCCTACACTGAAGGATTGTACTAAACGGGAAATTACCTGCTCTATGCCGTCTGCTAGGAGACATAGCTCGGAGCGGTCGGCAAATTCCAGTTCTTCGTGGTCGCTGAAGTCCAGCTCCAGTTCTATGAGTGATGTGAAGTGCAGCAATTGGTCGCGTAGTGAGGCCAGCTCTTTACTGAACCCACCGCGCATTTGGCTCATGGCGAGGCGGTGAGTGGCGGCAGAGGTGGAGGCGATGAGGTCGGCCACGGCTTCGGCCTGGCTTAGGTCCATTTTGCCGCCCAAGAAGGCCCGTTGCGTGTACTCACCGGGAGCGGCCAGGCGGCAACCATTGCCGATGAGCAATTGCAACACCTTCTGAAGAATATAGCTCGAACCGTGGCACATGATTTCCGTGCTATCCTCGCCCGTGTACGAGTGGGGGGCACGGAATAAGCTTACAAGTACTTCGTCTATGATGTTTTCTTCTTCATGGATATGACCGAAGATAAGTGTGTATGGCTTGGCATCCTTCAGCTTCTTCCCCTTCCGGGCAGGGGTAAATATGCGGGATGTTATCTCTATGGCATCCGGTCCGGAGACACGGATGCATCCTATGGCTCCCCCTTGGGCGGTGGCTATGGCACAAATGGTATCTTGGTTCATTTTATCCGGCTTATTTTTATTCAGCAAAGATAATGGTTTCTTTACAAAAAAGAGAGATGGTGATTCAACTTATGGGCTTTTATCGTAACTTTGTGCAAATCGATAATGGATAGATGCTTATAAAGCCTAATCCGCCTCTGTGCCCATTGTGGGTATAGCAGGACATTGCTACACTATACAGACCAGCAACGGGCACGTCAGGCAGGATGTGATGAAGTCATTACTAAACCCTACTCCTAGGATTGGCTGAAGGAAAGGGAGGAGCATTTCTTGAAGGATACTTAGATACGGTCGAGTACTGTTTTGATAAGAGTATCTATCGTATTCTTGTATCCCGTGTTAGCTTCTTTTATCAGGCGGTTGGCAATGACCATGCATACCGTCATGGCCTTGTGCCCCATCAGACGGCTCAAGCCTGCCAGGGCA
Source organism: Bacteroides sp. AM32-11AC (assembly GCF_003603515.1). Taxonomy (NCBI): domain Bacteria; kingdom Pseudomonadati; phylum Bacteroidota; class Bacteroidia; order Bacteroidales; family Bacteroidaceae; genus Bacteroides; species Bacteroides sp. AM32-11AC. The sequence goes on from NZ_QTNH01000007.1 coordinate 81,274, forward strand.
GAACTTTCCATCTCGAAGTTGGTAATACGGTAGCCGTTGTATTCAAATTTTTCAATCTTCTCATTCTGATGTGGGTCGGCAAGCGGCACGCGTAACTCGCGTCCTTGAGGTCCGAAGAAGCCCCCGGCGGCAATCGTTACGCCACGTACCATGTCGTTTTGTGCGATGCGGTCTATCAGTTCAGTGCTTGCATCAATGACGTAGAGGGCAGGGGCACACATGTTGCCGGACCATCCCATATGGTTGAGGAAGGCACGCTCCATGGGCAGGTCGCACACGGAGTTGCGTCCGGCATAGAAGTTGAGCAGCCCATCGAAACCAATGGACTTTTCAGAACATACGAATGTGCCTACCGGAGTGTAGGGTTGCAAGCCGCCGCAGGTGCCGATACGTACCAGCTCAAGGCTACGCAGATGGGGCTTTTCTTCGCGCGTCTCGAAATCGATGTTTGCCAGGGCATCCAGTTCGTTCATCACGATATCGATGTTGTCACATCCGATACCGGTGGAAACCACCGTAATACGTTTCCCCTGGTAAGTACCGGTGATAGTCTTGAACTCGCGGCTTTCCACTTCACATTCCTTGTTCTCGAAATGGGAGGCAACCAGTGCCACCCGTCCGGGGTCGCCTACCAAGATGACTTTGTCTGCCAGCCATTCGGGCTTTACGTGAAGATGAAATACAGAACCGTCTTCATTGATGATCAGTTCGGAAGAGGCGAAATATTTCTTCATATGCTTGAGGCTTTAATCTTTTGTTTATAAATAGAAACGCCGGGAACCGATTCTTGTTCACCGGTTCCGGCGTTTCGTCAGTTACTTTCCGGGTTATTTACTCAACGGCTGGCTGGTATTGCCCGTCGTCGGTTTGGCAATGTTTTCGCGCATGGAAGTGTCGGCTTCTATATTCTTCATCCGGTAATAGTCCATGATACCCAGATTGCCGTTGCGGAATGCTTCGGCCATGGCCTTGGGTACTTCCGCTTCTGCCTCGATAACTTTGGCACGGGCTTCCTGGGCCTTTGCCTTCATTTCCTGCTCTGTGGCTACGGCCATGGCGCGGCGTTCCTCTGCCTTGGCTTGAGCAATGTTCTTGTCGGCATTGGCTTGGTCTATCTGCAGGGCGGCACCGATATTCTTACCTATGTCAATATCAGCAATGTCAATGGACAGAATTTCGAATGCTGTTCCGGCATCCAACCCCTTGCGCAATACCAGTTTGGAGATAGAATCCGGATTCTCCAATACAGACTTATGATTCTCTGACGAACCGATGGAAGACACAATACCCTCGCCTACACGGGCCAGAATCGTGTCTTCTCCGGCACCGCCCACCAATTGGCGGATATTGGCGCGCACCGTTACACGGGCCTTGGCAATCAGCTGGATACCGTCTTTGGCAACAGCTGTCACGGGAGGGGTGTCAATTACTTTGGGGTTAACGGACATCTGTACGGCTTCGAATACGTCACGGCCGGCAAGGTCGATGGCGGTTGCCATCTGGAACGGCAGCTCGATATTGGCTTTAGAGGCGGATACCAGTGCGTGTACCACCCGCTCTACGTGACCTCCGGCAAGGTAGTGCGCTTCCAGTTCGTCGCGCGTGATGTTTTGCAATCCTGCTTTATGAGCTTCAATCATGCCGGGCACAATGATATAAGGAGGGACATTACGGATGCGCATCAGGAAAAGTTGTACCAGCGAGATGTTTACTCCCGATACTTTGGCAGACAGCCACAAGAAGAACGGTACATAATGGAAGAAAAGTACCAGGAAAATAATGCCTCCTATAATGAGGAAGGCGGTTAAATACATTGTGCTTGGATCCATGAGATTAAATATTAATTGTTAGTTATAAATAATAGGTTGATTTCAGAAATTTCACTGCTTGAGCCGTTCCACTAAGAGGACTCCGTCGGCAATACGGTCTACGATAATCGGAGTCTTTTCGTTCAGGAAGCCGTCTGATGACTTTACTTCCACGATGTCTCCGTTGATTTCGGCATAGCCGATAAGAGCCAGGCGGGTAGTGGTTACGCCTATATCGCCTACCTTGACTTTTTCCTCGGCACTACGGTCTACTTTGGAGGTGATGTTTTTTTTCAATGCAATTTTGTCGAGTGTCTTGGAGCGCATGAACCATACCAACGAGCCGATACAAGCCAGGGCAGATATGATAAGCGTAATGACACCTGCCGTGGTGCCCATATAGGCAAAGGCATAGTAGTTGGCAAAGATGATGCAACCTCCTGCCAGAAAACCGGCAACGCTGATGCCCGGAATTACGAATAATTCCACTAAGAACAAGATTACTGCTCCTATAATCAATGAGGCGATAATGAGTATATCCATAGTTGTCTTTATTTGGTGGCTTGTTTTTCCAGGTTGCGCACTTGAATGGCAGTTTGCTCCATCTCAGTGGACAATTGCCGTACACGTTGCTCCAGGTCGAGGATGGCGGCGGACATCTTGTCCTTTTCCTGCTTGTTGGCTCGGGAGTATTCCGAACGCATATCTTCCAGTTTCTCCTGCAGTTGTTTGTAGCTCTGCTCCAGCTGATTGTATTTGCCATACGAGGCTTTGGCCTGCGGGGAGCGGAAATCGTCCAGCTGGTAGTAGGTGGAGTGGTCGTCAATGATGAATTGGAAATCATGCTTCTTGGTGGTCTGCGGCTTTGCGTTGGCAGCAGTCCGAAGTCTTTCTTGGGCGGCCTCTACCGCATCGGTGTCCGTCCATGTGTCCTTGATAGAGTGAAGTTGCGCCAATGATATCATCTTGTCCGGGTCCATCCCTTCGTAGTTGTACACTTGCTTGGATGAGTTGGGAATGAATACATAGATGCACACTTTGCCTTCCGGCTGGTAGCGGTCGGAGGCAAACCATCCCAAGTCGTTGAATTCGTCGATGACGTACATATAGTCGTTGTAGGGCGAATTGAACGGCATGCCCACATTTTCCGGCATCAGATAGGAGTCGGTATTCGTATTGTAACGGGTGACGAAAATATCATATCCTCCCATCGAGCCAGGGCCATCCGAAGCATAGTAGATAGTGATACCGTCCGTAAGTACATAGGGATAGTCTGCATTCATGGCCTCGTTGATGCTTCCGGGCAACAAGCTGCCATCACTCCATTTGTCCAGCAACTTGTTGCGCGAAAGGATACTGAGGGTGCTGTCCGGTTGCATTTCGCTATAATATAGCTTATTGCCCAGCTCCGTTTCGTATACCGTTCCGCCTTCCTTACCGGAATCATTGAAGTAGGTGTCGTACATGAACAGCTTGCCCGATTCGGGGCTGATTTTGTATGCATCCAGGAATTTTTCCTTGTCTACCACAAAGCTGTCGATGAAGCAGACCTCTTCCACGCCTTTCAGCATGCGCAAGTTGGATTTGCTTTTTTCCAATAATTGTTCGGCCTCTTCGGTGGAGCGTTTTCTCTTTCTCAGGTCGGAAATGTAGGTCTCATAAGTCTCGATGGCTTCTTCGAACCGATATAAATCATTGTATGCCCGGGCCAAATAGAGTTGCCCGCTGGGGACGCGTCTCTTGACGGCGCTTTCCAGGTGTTTCAAGGCTTCTGCGGGTTCGCCGGTTTCCAGGCAACATACACCGTACCATAGGTTGTAATTTCCATTGCCAGGTTGTGTCTTGACGAGTTTCTTGAAAGTGGGCTTGGCTTCTTCGTATTCTCCCTTCTCGTACAAGGCTTTGGCTTCTGCCAGGCTTTGTGCGGAAATTGTTATGCTCAAAAGGCCGAATAGAAAGAAAAGGATATATTTTTTATTCATATTGATACATGCTGATTGTTCAGAAGGTCAAAAATACAAATTTATCGTGAATAAAGCTGGTTTCCGTAATTCTATTTTGTTAATTCTTCTTTAAATCGTTCTTTTGCCTTACTTTTGCAACCGGAAGAGCTATAATTCATAACTTATAACTCATAACTCGTATCAATGGCACGATTTACTGAAGAAGAAAAGATGTTGCGCCGCATAGACAAGCGGTTTAGCAAAGGTGTGGTGGAATATGGGCTGATAGAGGACGGCGATAAGATTCTTATCGGGCTTTCGGGAGGCAAGGACTCTTTGGCGCTGGTGGAATTGTTGGCACGGCGTGCCCGTGTCTATAAACCCCGTTTTTCCGTTGTCGCCGTACATGTAGTGATGAAGAATATACCTTATCAAAGCGATGTGGACTATCTGAGGGAGTACGTAGAGTCGTGGGGAGTGCCTTTTGTTCTCTTTGAAACGGAGTTTGATGCCACGACAGATACCCGCAAGTCTCCTTGTTTTCTTTGCTCTTGGAATAGGCGGAAGGCATTATTTACCGTAGCCAAGGAGCAGGGATGCAATAAAATCGCGTTAGGCCATCACATGGATGATATTCTGGAGACCTTGCTGATGAATATCACCTATCAGGGAGCGTTCAGCTCTATGCCCCCCCGGCTGGTAATGAAGAAGTTTGATATGACGATTATCCGTCCGATGTGTCTGGTACATGAGGCGGATTTGATGGAGTTGGCGCAAGTGAGGGGGTATCGTAAGCAGGTGAAGAATTGTCCGTATGAGTCACAATCCAGCCGTAGTGCAATGAAAGGCATTCTGAAACAATTGGAGGAAATGAATCCTGAGGCACGCTATAGTCTATGGGGGAGTATGACGAATGTGCAAGAGGAATTGCTGCCTGCAATCATTAATCATTAATCATTAATCACTAATCATTAATCACTATATGAAAGCATTTTATACCATTTTGCTATTGATTGTATCTAATATTTTCATGACGTTTGCCTGGTATGGGCATCTGAAGCTACAAGAGACAAAAGTCATCTCCAACTGGCCGTTGTATGCCGTGGTGCTGTTTTCCTGGGTAATAGCTTTGGCAGAGTATTCTTGCCAGGTTCCGGCCAATCGGATAGGCTTTTTAGGCAATGGAGGCCCGTTCTCATTGATGCAACTCAAAGTGATTCAGGAAGTAATCACTTTGATTATCTTTACGGTGTTCACAACGGTTCTTTTCAAGGGGGAAACGCTGCATTGGAATCATTTTGCCGCTTTTGTATGTCTGGTACTGGCGGTATATTTTGTATTTTATAAATGATGGGTTAATCGCATTTGCACATTATTTCATATACTTCTCCATTCCTTTTGTTAAGAACGTTTGAAGCTTTCCTTCTTCATCCGTATAAATGAAACAGGCGTCGATATCCGGATGTGCATCCGCCACGCGTTCTGCTTCTTCCAGCCCCATCACCATGAATGCCGTGGCATAGGCGTCTGCACTCATGCAATCTTTGGCAATGACGGTGGCTGACAAGATGCTGTGCTGTACCGGATAGCCGGTACGCGGGTCGATGGTATGCGCATATTTCTTTCCGTCTTTATAGTAGTAGTTGCGATAATTGCCCGATGTAGCCATGCCTAAATCCGTGACTAGCAGCACTGCTTGCAGTTCCTGGTTCACTGCCAGTGAGTCGTCTATCGGCTTGTTCAAACCGATGCGCCAAGGTCCATTTTGAGGGTTTTGCCCGTGAACAACCACTTCTCCGCCTATATCGACCATAAAGTTGCGGATACCCTTCTTCTTCAGAAGTTGGGCTATGACATCTACTGCATATCCTTTTGCCACAGCGCTGCACGAGAGCATTATACGCGAGTCTGTTTTCACCACTTTCCCTTCATCGGACAATTTTACTTTTTCGTATCCTGTCATCTCCAGCAGGCTGTCTATCATGGCAGAGTCGGGGAAGTTACCCTTCTTGAACCCAAATCCCCAGGCATTGGCAAGAGGGGCAACGGTGATATCGAAGGCACCATCGGTCTCCCGGGAGATTTCCATGCTACGTCGGAAGACGTTGGTAAAGAATGTGTCGGGCACAATGTCCTCGTTGCGGTTGATGCGCGTAATGGTCGCCGTGTCATTGAAAGGGGACAAGGAACCGTCGAAACGTTTGAGTTCCGCTTCTATCTCCGCCTTCAGATTTTGGTCACATTGATAAGTCACTTTATATACCGTACCGAATATCAGTCCGTTATCCGTCTGATAAGGAGTGACTTGGTTGTGGCGGGCAAGTATCCAGATGGTTCCCAGTACCAGTAGGGCAATCCATAAAAAATTCCGTTGTACTTTCTTTTCCATATCCTATCTGAGTTTTTACTTTTTAATTAAAAGAAGAGATGCTCTACCAATATCTTGGTACCGATGATGACGAGGATAATCCCTCCCCAAAGTTCGGCGCGCAGTCTGCGGGCTATGCCACATCCGAAACGGATGCCGAACATCAGGCCGACCATCGACAAGGCGAATGATACAAAACCGATAATGCCGATGGGGGAAAGAATAGCCGAGAATTGCTTGATACCGAGGAATGCAAACGAAACACCTACCGCCAATGCATCGATGCTGGTTGCCACGGCCAGAGCGAGCACCACCTTCAGGCTGGTAGGGTCATACTCGTGCTTGCAATCTTCGTCCTTGAAGGATTCCATTATCATGCGTCCGCCCAGGAAGGCAAGGATACCGAATGCAATCCAATGGTCAATACTTTCTATCAGGTGGCTGAAAAAACTGGCGCCTATCCATCCCAGCAGAGGCATCAAAGCCTGGAAAAAGCCGAAGCTGATGGCCATCACCAGCATAGGGCGCAGCCGGGCGCGTTTCAATATAATTCCGCTGGCTATAGAAACGGCGAAACAATCCATCGCAAGTCCTACGGCCAGTAGCCAAATCTCTAACCCTGTCATAAGTCGCTTAAAGAGGTAGTTTATAAGTTATCGTATAGGTTACTCCCATCGTGTTGGAGCCATATTTCCCGAAACCGGGCACATACCACGGGTCACCGTATTCATCGGCCGAGGCAGACAATTTGAACTTGAAGCGTAGTGACCAGCCCATGTACAATGCCTTCCAGACGTGCGCCCGGATACCGACACAAAATTCCGCCCATTGCATGGAGCCTTTCATTCCTTTATGGTTATAGGGCAGGCTGCCTCCCCATATCTCGTCGTCCAGATTCGGATTGCCTACGATGCCACCGTATATCGGGTCGTCCAGTCCCAAGGCGTCTACATCGTACTTGAAGCTGCTTACACCGTAACGCAAGCCTACGAGTAGCATGTGTCCGTGCTGCTTCTTGTATAGCGTGTTATAGTCCATTCCTATGCGGAAGTAGGGGGCGTTGCTTTTGTAGTGTATGCCTTTGTCACTCCAGGTGTCCGTGGAGCCATATCCCAGTTCGGCAATAGGGAAGAAGCGGTTCTTGAGGTTTACATCCACGGCCACTTCGGAACTCAGGAAATCTCCTCCAAATACGGAACTTCCGATTCCCCACAAGTCCAAGCCGACGGACATGCCGTTGTATAACGGATAGTGCACTTCTTCTTTCGCGTCCTTCTTCTCCTTCTTGGGAGGTGCTCCCTGGGGGGGGACGGTAGGATTCCCGTTCTGCGCCCGTAGGGGGAGGAACATCAGCAGGCAGAGTGCCAGACTAATAGAATAACTTAAGATTTTCCTTTCCATAGATGCCTGCTTCATTGTCTTTGATGTATATCGAGTCCAGAGAGATGCGGGTGCACGTTACGCTTGTGATGGCCTGCTTCATCTGATAGCCGCAATCCATCGATAGGAAATAGGGGGTGTTGGTGTGGCGTATCACCATCGTGTCACTCTTGGTCCGGCTATACTTGAATATCAGCTTGGTGGAATCCTCCGTATAGCGCAGTGGCAGGGAGATGTCGTGTACCTTCTTCTGGTTGTTGATGATGATGGAGTCGGTGCCGTATGCTGTGACGGTGAGCGAGTCGAGCGTGTCGTTCTCCACGTATTGGGTTTCGGGGTCTACTCTATAAAGAATGCAATTCACCATGGGGCGTGCCGTCATGGAGCAATCTGCCTCCTCCGAGCAGGAGATAGCTATGCTTATTATCGGGCAAAGGATAGCTCCGAGTATGACAAGTCTGACTAATTTTTTCATCGTTAAATGGTTTTCTCTATTTGATATTTGTTTCGTTCCGGGGCATTACGTGAAATCAGCTCTCCGAGGAATCCTGCCACGAACAGTTGTGTGCCGATAATCATGGAGGTCAACGAGAGGTAGAAGTAGGGAGAGTCCGTCACAAGGCGGTAGGGCATGCCATGGTGCATGTAGTACAACTTGCTGACACCCACTATGACCACGGCTATGAAGCCGAAGATGAACATCAGCGAACCCAGCAATCCGAAAAAGTGCATGGGCTTGATGCCGAACCGGGAAAGGAACCAAAGGGAAAGCAAGTCCAGATACCCGTTTACAAAACGGTTCAGCCCGAACTTGGTCTTTCCGTATTTGCGTGCCTGATGGTGCACCACTTTCTCGCCGATTTTCTTGAAGCCGGCGTTCTTGGCCAGGTAAGGGATGTAGCGGTGCATTTCGCCGTATACTTCTATATTCTTGACCACCTCTTTGCGATACGCCTTCAGTCCGCAATTAAAGTCGTGCAGGTTTTTGATGCCCGATACTTTGCGGGCGGTGGCATTGAACAATTTGGTGGGGAGGGTCTTAGACAACGGGTCGTAACGTTTCTGCTTCCAGCCCGATACGAGGTCATAGCCGTCTTGGGTAATCATGCGGTAGAGTTCGGGTATTTCGTCGGGGCTGTCCTGCAGGTCGGCGTCCATGGTTATCACGACGTCGCCTTGTGCTTGTTCGAAACCACAGAACAATGCCGGCGACTTCCCGTAGTTGCGGCGGAACTTAATGCCCCGTACCTTGTCCGGAGCTTGTGCCTGCAATTGTTCGATTACCTGCCAGGAACGGTCGGTACTTCCGTCGTTCACGAAAATCACTTCGTATGAAAAACCGTTGGCATTCATCACCCGCTCAATCCATGCGAACAGTTCGGGGAGTGATTCTTCTTCATTATATAGTGGTACGACAACTGAAATATCCATTGATGTATGATTTTTCTATTTTACAATTGAAATAACATTTCTTTTTGCTGTTCCGTCACTCTGCCGGAGCGTCGTCTTTCTTGCGTCTCATCACGAACAAGGCGGTGGGGAAAGCCAGTATCGAACCCCAAAATACATTGGACGATATCATCTGTAGCGTAATGTCGATAGGGCTGAGTAGTCGGGCTGTCTCCAGAGCTTCCTGATAGGTGGCGATGTACGAATCCATTCCCGGCATGTTGCTTTGGGCAAGCGTGTCTACCATCGTTTCGCACGTGTTTATCACATATCCGTGGTCTATGAACCTGAAGTAGATGTAGTGTGCCACGGCGGCAAGCAGCGCGGCAAACATATACATGAAAACGGTGAATACCCATGCATGCAGGAAGCTGATGCCGCCTCCGCATACCTGATTACGATACATCCGTGCATAATAATATCCCATAAAAGGTACGCATAGCGTGAGTCCCATGAAAAGGAAAAGTAAAAAAGGAACCGACAGCCCCACAGGAAAGAGTATGAACTTCAATATCCAGAAACCTCCCATATAGGTACCGAACAGCATTGCGTATCGTTGCATGTAACCTCTATTTTCTGCCATCTTTCTTAGAAATAATATGCAAAGGTACAAATATAGTTGGATTCAAGGGCAAGCCGATGTGTAGATTTTAAATAAATTAGAGGATTCTTTGCGGGGCAAAAAGAAAAAAGCAGGTAACACTTTCGTATCATCTGCTTTTCTTTCGAGCCTCTTGTCGGATTCGAACCAACGACCCCGAGATTACAAATCACGTGCTCTGGCCAACTGAGCTAAAGAGGCGGGTGGGTAAGCTTGCTATATCGCGCCGCTACAACCAACTACCTTTGCTGCGATCAAGCCCTGGAGGATTCGAAGGGAGCTGGCCGTATAGGACTTACCCGTTTTTGTTTTGCGGTTGCAAAGGTAGACATTTTTTTGAAATCTGCAATAGCTTGTGACGATTTTTTTATTTGTTTTTTTAGATTCTCTGTTCTATTCCTCTTCATGGCCTTCTTATATAGACACTTTGGAGGGGAGGTACGGATTCTTTCCGGCATTACGATGGACAAATATTCCTTTTACTAGAAAGTATTCGTCCGACATATGTAACCTTATCGTCCGACGGCTGTTGAATTATCGTCCGACAGCTGTCGGACGATAATTCAACAGCCGTCGGACGAATACTTCTTAGTATACCGGAATCTAAAGTATAGTTATGCAAAAGATTGCCATTTGAGAAGAAAATAATAATCGGGGACAAAAAAACAGATAGGCTATTGTGTGCTACCTTGAAAATAAGCATTATTTTTGTGCAACTAACTATATAGTCATTATACGCATGAACAAACACATATTGTCATTCTACCTTTTTTTCTGCCTTTTTCTTTTTCCCCCTTTGGTCGAAGCAATTGCCGGCTGGAATAGCTTTATCGTCAATTTTGATAAAAGTGTTTATGGTAAGGGGACCCAGACTTGGCAGATAGCACCCTATGATGACAAGTGGGTATATTTCGCCAACAAGAACGGTATGGTGCAATTTGATGGCAATGTCTGGAATGTGTTTCCATTGAACAATGCTTCCGATGTGCGTTCCGTTCTGGCTTCTGCCACCCAAAAAAGAATTTATGTGGGGGGCATCAATGAATTCGGCTATTATGAACCGGATACGGACGGTTCTTTGGCCTATCATTGCATGTCCGATACTTTGGAGAGTTCCGTTCGTTTTCTTGGAAATGTGTGGGGCATCCATGAGACAGACAATATCTTGTATTTCCAAGGGGACGGGTGCGTGGTGAAGTACCTGAACGGCAAATATACCGCCATTGAAATGAATGCCAAGATAGACTGTTCCAATATGGTCAATGGTATTCTTTACATCGGTACGGACAGAGGCGTATGGCTTTTGGTTGGAAACACTTTTTTCCCTCTTCAGGGTGCCGATGCGTTGGCTTCCAAGCGTATTCGTGGCATTATACCTTATAAGAAAGGTGTTCTGGTGGTGACTGCATACAACGGACTTTACTATTGTGACGGGCGTACGATGGAACCGTTTGTCACCGGTGCCGAAGAGTTTATGCGTGAGAATGAAGTCTTTTGCGTAGCCAAAAAGGATGATAAGATTGCCTTGGGAACCATTCATAAAGGATTGGTACTGGTGGATTGCAGCACCATGCAACTGAAATATTTCAATGAGAACAACGGCTTGCGTAACAATACGGTGCTTTCTGTCTCCTTCGATACGACCGGAAACCTCTGGGCCGGTCTGGATAGCGGCATTGACTACGTCTGTCTGAGTTCTCCTTTTACGAATCTCTATTCCTATCCTTATTCCTACGGCACGGGATATACGGCGGCGGTAGAAGGCGGTTATCTTTATTTAGGTACCAATCGGGGTTTGTATTACACCTCGTATCCGGTACAGATGAACGGCGATTTGCCGGATATCCGTCCGATGCCCCAATCCAGCGGACAGGTCTGGAACCTTTGCCGTATAGGTGATGAACTCTTCTGTCTGCACGACCGTGGTATTTTCCTTATCAATGGTACTTCCGTAAAACGTGTGACGGATATTGCCGGCGCCTGGTGTTGCCAACTTGTGGCAGGACGTACGGACCTTATGTATGTCGGGGTATATAACGGTATTTATTTGGTTGGGAAAAAGAATGGAGAATGGCAGGTGGTTGGCAAGATTGAGGGTGTGAACGATTCTTGCCGTCTTTTTGAGCAGGAAAGTGATAAGGTGATTTGGGTGTATAATACAGACCACGTTACCCGTGTGGATTTGGATAATGATTTGACAAAAGCTGTCCGTATAAAGGAATATAGCGCGAAGGATGGTTTCCCGGTAGGACGTGATATGTATATAGCGAAGATAGAAGACCGGGTGTATTTTGCCACTCCCCGGGGAATCTATAAGCATAATCCTCATAAAGATGTCATGGAGCCTTGTCCGGATATGAACAACCTTTTGAATGGCACCACGGCCTATTCGCATATTTTGGAGTATCACGATAAGTTGATAAGTTTGAGCCCTCACGAAATCTGTATTGCCAATCTGGGTACCTATAAGCGGGGGGCGAATACAAGCATTAATCCCATCCAGCAATCGCTGATTGAACTGGTACCCGGTTTTGAAACGATTATTCCTCTTTCAGATTCGCTGATGGTGGTTCCTAATGAAGGAGGTTTCGCTTTGTTCAGTATCCCGGCCGTAAGGGAGCGTCAGGATCGTAGCCATTCCTTATATATAAGGAACATGTATCTGTCCTATCCCAAGGATTCATTGGTATATACCGCAAACTTTTTAGGAGAGAAGCCGGTTCCGGTGATAGCTTATTCCATGAATTCCGTTCGTTTTGACTATGCCCTTTCTCTCTTTGCGGTAGGAGATGATGTCCGTTTTCAATATCGTCTGAATAAGGGGAGCTGGTCCGATTTTACAACGGTACGCACCAAGGAGTATAGTAATCTGTCGGAAGGTGAATATACGTTTGAAGTTAAGGCGGTCTTTCCTGACGGTACGACATCATCGGATACAATTGCTTTCCGTATACTTCCGCCGTGGTATCGTAGTGCTGCTGCATACGTTTGTTATATCATCTTGGCTTTGCTTGCCTTATGGTATGTCTATCGTTGGGATGATGTCCGTGTGAAACGGAAGAAACAGCAGGCGGTAATCGAGAAAGATAAAGAGTTGCACGATATGGAAAGGGAGTACGAAGAGGAGAAAGCCCGTCAGGAAAAGCAGATTATGCAGCTGGAGAAAGAAAAATTGGAATACGATTTGCAACATAAGAGTCAGGAAATGGCCAATCTGATGATAAACTTTGTCCGTAAGAATGAAATGCTGACTGAAATCAAGTCAGAGATACTTAAAGTATCCGCCTTGCTGAAGGGTGAGGGGGCTCGGGAAGGAAAACAGCAACTCATACTTATTAATAATAAAATAGACGGTAATATACAGAGTGATGAGGTTTTGAAGCGTATTGAAGACCAGTTCGATTTGATACATAACAATTTTATGAAACGTCTTCATGCCAAGCATCCTGAACTTTCCCACAACGAACGCATGATGTGCGCTTATCTAAAGATGAATCTTTCCACGAAAGAAATAGCACCTCTGCTGAACATTTCGGTTCGTGGAGTTGAAACAATCCGTTATCGTCTTCGTAAGAAGTTCGCTTTAGAGAGAGAGGATAGTTTGACGGATTATTTAAGCAATAAACTGTAGCCTTTAGATATTAACTTCCTTTAAAAGAAGGAAGAGTATGAAAGGGAGGAATGTTAAATTTCTCCCTTTTGTGTTATATAACATGTTGTGACGTAATACTTAAAAGTATATATTAATTATTGATTATTAGTAAGTTATTTGCTGATGACGTATTGATAACGTATTTGAATTTCAGATTTGACGTATTTAAGAATGATTGTTTTTTATTTGTTTTATTGCATTTTACTCTATGTTTGCACTGTTCGATTGAGAACAAAACCGAGAAACGTTAATCTTAATTTAGTAAAACTTATGAAAAAGTTATTATCAGTTTTATTTCTGTTAAGCTTTACCTTGGCTTCTGTATATGCCCAAAATATACAGGTAAAAGGTACAGTGGTAAGCGGTTCGGATAATGAACCGTTGCCTGGAGTAAATGTGGTAGTTAAAGGAACTACCAATGGTGGAATTACTGATTTGGACGGTAATTTTACATTGTCGGTTCCTGCCGACGCAACACTTTCTATTACCTATATTGGTTTTAAGTCGCAAGAAGTAGCGGTAAATGGAAAAAATTCCTTGAAAATAGTTCTTCAGGAAGATTCAGAAACGCTGGACGAAGTAGTAGTGGTGGGGTATGGTGTTCAGAAAAAAAGTGTGGTAACAGCATCTATTGCCAAAGTTAGTAGTGAGGATTTGGAAAACAAATCTCCGGTGCGTATGGATAATGCATTGAAAGGTTTGGCTGCAGGTGTGGATGTAACTTCAGCTTCTGGTCAGCCGGGTGATTCTCCTCGTGTACGTGTACGTGGTATTGGTACTATCAACAATAGTGATCCGCTCTACATTGTAGACGGTATGCCTATTGGGGGTGGTCTTGATTTTGTAAATCCTAATGATATCGAGTCTATCGAAGTGTTGAAAGATGCTGCTTCTGGTGCTATCTATGGTGCGCGTGCTGCTAATGGCGTTATTCTAGTAACTACCAAAAAAGGTAAGATGGGTAAGGCACAAATTAATTACAATTTTTCTTATGGCTGGCAGAGTGCATGGAAGAGACGTGATGTGACTAGTGCGACAGACTATGCTATCCTTCAGAATGAAGCCAATGTGAATGGTGGTCAGGCTCCAATTTATGCAGATCCTTATAATTTGATTGATGCTAATGGAAATTCTATCAAAGGATTTGGCACTGATTGGCAAGATCTTGTTTTCTATGACAATGCTCCGGTAGTGAATCATGATGTGACAGTTAGTGGTGCATCGGAAAAAGTAAATTATTATTTGTCTTTGGGGTATTATTCACAAGATGGTATTGTTGGTGGTAATCACGGACATTCTAATTATGACCGTTTGACTATTCGTTCCAATACTCAATATAATCTAATTGATGCATCTAAAGAACGCGGTTTCCTTAATAAATTGGATTTAGGTGTAAATTTGGCTTATATGCGTACGCATTCAACAGGTGTTGGTACTAACTCTGAATTCGGTTCAATTTTGGGATCGGCTCTTTATCTGTCTCCTATTTTGACCCCTACATTGACTGGTGATGCAGCTGAAAAGATGATTGAAACTTATAAAGATTTTGATTTGCCTCGTGATGCAAATGGTGATCCTTATACAGTACCTGGCTATGGAGGAGCTTATCAGGAAATGAATAATCCGCTGGCTATGATGACATTGACTCCTACAAAGAATTGGTCGCATAAGTTTGTTCCAAAGTTTTCTATTGATCTTCAATTGTGGGATAATTTGAAGTATCACTTCAATTATAGTGCTGATATGGGATTTTGGGGTAATGAAGGGGCTACTAAGAGCAAGTATTATCTCTCAGCTAATAATAAGGCAACACATACTAATGCATCTTCATTCAAGGCACAGAATGTGACATGGCAGATTGAAAACACATTAACTTATGACAAAACTATCGGCAAACATACATTTGGTGTTGTATTAGGACAGTCTGCTCTTAAATATAAGGGAGATCAACTTGGTGGTAACCGTTGGAATCTGGTGAATCCTAATAAACCTTCTATTGATTATGCTACAGGGAATGTTGAATATACAAAGGATGCAGATGGTAATATTACTGGTGCTACAGTTCAGTATGGCGTTTATGGAGGTCCTTATACAGAACATAGAATGTCGTCTATGTTTGCTCGTTTGAGTTATAACTATAATGAACGCTATATGATTCAGGCTACAATCCGTCGTGATGGTTCAAGTCGTTTTGGTATTAATAATAAATATGGTACGTTCCCTTCAGTATCTGTGGGATGGAATGTGACAAATGAAGAGTTTATGGCTGATACGCGAGAATGGTTGTCTAACTTAAAGGTTCGTGCCAGTTGGGGTAAGAATGGTAATGATAACATAGCCGAATTTGGTTATACTTCATTGACGGCCATGGGTAACAATGTCCTTTTGGGTAAAGATGCCATCAAATGGAACGGTTCTAAAGCACAACGTTTGGCAAATCCTGATTTGAAATGGGAAGAGAGTGAGCAAACTGACTTAGGTATTGATTTGGGATTCTTTAATAATGCTTTAACATTCAGTGCTGACTATTACATAAAGAAAACCAATGGCATGATTATTACGATGCCTATCCCGAGTTATGTAGGTGAAACTAAACCTCTTGGTAACGTAGGTGATATGGAAAATAGTGGTTTTGAGTTTGAACTTGGCTATAAATGGAATATTGCTGATGCTAAATTTGCAGTAAAGGGAAATGCTACTTATCTTAAAAATGAATTGAAGAATTTGGGAAATGATACTGGCTATATGGATTTAGATGGTATTCAAGGATTCTCTGGTGGTGGTACACGCGGTTCTAACGGACAACCTTTCCCCTATTTCTATGGTTACAAGACTGACGGTGTTTTCCAGAATATGGATGAAGTTCGTGCTTATGTCAATAAAGATGGTAAAATGATTATGCCGGATGCGGTTCCTGGTGATACACGTTTTGTGGATGTAAATGGTGATGGTAGCATCTCGGCAGATGACCGTACTAACATTGGTAATGGTACTCCGGATTGGACTTATGGTTTGAATCTTAATGCTGATTGGAAAGGCTTTGATTTTAATATTTTCTTCCAAGGTGTAGCTGGTGCTGATGTGTTTGATGGCACTTATCGTACAGATGTTGCTTCTGGTAACTATCCTTCTTGGATGTTGGGACGTTGGACTGGTGAAGGTACTTCTAATAAGTATCCTCGTCTGGCTGTCGGTAATGCAACGAACTGGATGGTATCTGATCTTTATGTTTGTGATGGTTCATATCTTCGTCTTAAGAATATTACTTTGGGATATACATTGCCTAAGACTCTTACTCGCAAACTTACTATTGAACGTCTGCGTGTGTATGTGCAAGCTGAAAATCTTGTGACTTGGACCAAATATTGGGGATTTGATCCTGAAATTTCTTCAGGTGCAACTTCTCTTGGTGTTGACCGTGGTATTTATCCGCAGGCTCGCACATATACAGTAGGTGTAAATGTTTCTTTCTAATCTAAAAATAAGAACTATATGAAAACAAATAAAATATTAGCAATAGGCTTACTTGCTGCCGCTACAGTGTTGACTACCGGTTGCAGTGACAGTTTTCTTGAGGTGGAAAATCCGACAGGTGAACCATTGGAAGATTATTATACTACGGATGAGCATATTCAGGAAGCTCTGATTGCCGCCTATGACCCTCTCCATTGGCCAGATTGGGGATTGGGACAGTACAATGCCTTGAATATTGACGGTGAAATTATGGGCGATAATTTTTGGGTAGGTGGTGCAACCAAGACCGATATGCAGAATTGGCATATGTTGTTTAATTATGAGGCTAATGAAAATAATACACTTGGCTCTCTTTGGACAGTGGACTATTCTGGTATCAAACGTTGTAATGACTTACTGAAATATCTTGATTGGGGTACTGATGTTACTGAGGCCAATCGTAAACTCTATGAGATGCAAGCCCGTTTACTACGTGTTTTCTATTATAATATGTTGTGGCATTATTTTGGTAATGTACCTTTCTATTTGGAGAATCTTTCCGAACCTCCTTATACGGCTCCGCAATATACTGCCGATCAGGTTTATGCTGAGTTGATCGCAGAACTTGAAGCTGTAATTGACTCTAAGGTGTTACCTTTGAAATATTATAAAACAATCAAAGAAGGTAAAGAAGTTGACGACGAAGGTCAGTTGGGACGTGTCACTCAAGCTATGGCTTATATGGTATATGCTGAAATGGTAATGTATCAGAATGATGAAAGTCGTTTCTCAAAAGCTTTAGGTTATATGAAGGAGCTTATTGATAGTCCTAGCTTTAGATTGAATCCTAGTTTTGCCAACATCTGGGAAACGGAAGGTGAATGGTGTGACGAATCTATCTGGGAAATTAATTATGAGCAAACTAATAACGAACGTGGCTGGGGAAGTCCGTTAGCTGTTGGTGGTACAGTGCTTCCTACTCTGATTTCTCCTAACTCTTTCCCAGGTGATGATGGTTGGTCAAAGGGTAATGATGGCTGGGGATTTATGCCCATGCGTCTTGAAACTTATCAAATGTTTAGTGAACAAGACAAACGTCGTGATGCAACTTGCTGGGTGATTGCCGAAGATGTAGAATATACGAAACGTTATCAAGATACTCATATTTGGTTACAAAAATATCGTCCGTATGATAAGAACTTCAAGCAGTCTTCCGGTGACCAGAATTTGAACTATAATAACAATTATCGTTATTATCGTTATGCTGAGACATTACTAAATGCTGCAGAACTTTCTCTTCGTACAGGTGGAAGTGGTACAGGTGAGGCTAAGACATGGTTGAACGAAGTTCGCACCCGTGCCGGTTTGGCTGGACTTGCAAACGTTACGGTTGACGATGTACTTACAGAACGTCGTTTGGAATTTGTAGGTGAAGGCAAGCGTTATTTTGATTTGGTACGTGCTGAAGGAATCAGTGGAGCATCAGCCAGCAATAAGGCTACTACTGCACTGGTCCCCGATGAATATGGTTACCGTACTAATTCTTGGACTGCCAAGAAGAAATACATTCCTATTGCACAAGGAGAGTTGGATTCCGATCCGGCTTTGGTTCAGAATGCTTATAAATAGTTTACCATAACTCCATTAATAAATAATTGATATGAAAAATATATTTAAATATATGGCAGGCGTGTTGGTTGCTGGTTTTGCAATGACTTCATGTTCGCCTGAAGATTTTACGGGAGCCAATGGCAATATCCCACAAGCATCGGATTATACTGATAACTTTAAAGTTACTGTAGATCAGACAACCAATTATGCAAACTTTGAATTTACTTCTGCTCCTGGAGTGTCTCCTATTTGGATAATTGACGGCGCTTATCAAGCCTCATATGGTTTTTCCAAATATTATCGTAAAAAAGGTTCATATACAGTAGAATGTAAAGTAAAGAACGCAAATGGCATTAGTGATGGTTCGATAACCAAAACCTTTGAAATAGAGAAGACTATTATGAACGGTTTTGGTGGTTTTGTGGAAGATAGTGAATTTAACATGTTTAAGGGAGTAACTTTCAATGTGGCATCTTTCTACTATGCTCCAGGATGGGGGCAGATTGCAGATCCAAAATATACTTATCAGAATGGTGCATTTGTTGTTTCCTTACCGGAAGCTACTACCGATCAGTGGCAAGCTCAGATGCATGTGGAATTGGATAAGGTAATTGCTTTGTCAGTGGATAAAACCTATGATTTTTCGGTGATAATCACTTCTACTACCAAACATCCGGGCGTGACGGTTAAAGTACAGCAGAAAGGTGATGACAATACGTTTATCAATATGCAGCGTGTGGCTTTAGATGCTAATGAGCCTAAGTGTATATGGTTCAGTAACGTACCCGGTGTGAATATTACCGATTTGAAGTTTGCACTTGATTTTGGTGGTAATGAAGCTAATACGGATATTACTTTGGAAAGCTTTGTCTTGAAAGACCATGCTAATGATGACGGTACGGAAATTCCTGAAGTACAAGAGCCTGAACCTTCTTGGGTGAAGGTGGATAGTGAAGACAATCTTTGGAACGGGGCAACCTTTACCAATACTTTCTTCTATGCAAACCCGGATTGGAGTGCTAGACCTAATCCAGATTTAGTGGTGGATGGAAATGCTTATACACTCACTTTCCCTGATGCTACTGAAGCACAATGGCAGAACCAGTTCTCGTTTGTTACAGATTTGTCAGCCGATACAGAAACTGCCTATGATTTCTGTGTCACTCTAAATCCTAGTACTGATTTGAAGGGGGTAACAGTAAAACTGGTTCAGACTGATGAACCTGATGTCAAACATGATGATAACTTCTTCTTTGCAGAACAGACGGATTTGTTGGGTAATGAAGATAATAAATTTTGGGTTGCAAATAAAAAGGCGCCTAAAGATATGCATGCTATATCTTTAGTCTTGGATTTTGGTGGAAATCCTGCTGACACAAAAGTGACTATTAAAGATATTATTTTCCAGACTCATAGAGATTGATGGCTAGTATTAGATAGAATATTGGTCTGCTAAAAGCAGTGAATAATAAAAAGGGGGAAGGATGTGGGTTATCTTGGCAATTGCTGGAGTTTCATCCTTTCCCTTTTTCTCTACTTATGTTGTAAAATATATATATATATGAAATACTATTGTCTATTATCTATTCTTTTGTTTTCGTTGATTGCTTGTGGCAGTAGCGATGACAAGGAACCGCAATCCGAGGATGTTACCATTAAATGTTCTCCTGAAAAGATAGAGGCTGTTGCACAAGCTAGCCAATATGTGGTGAATGTGGTTTGTTCTGGTAAAGAGTGGACAGCTTTTGCCTCTGATGATTGCAGTTCATGGGTCAAAGTAAATGTAATGGGTTCTTCTTCTAGCCAAGGCACAGCGACAGTTATAGTCAGTGCTCATACGGGTACTACTTCTCGTACTGGTACGGTGGTGGTTAAATCTGGTGCTACTCGTGTATCTATTCCTCTTACGCAAGCGGCTCCTTTATCAGTGTCACAGACTGAGTTGTATTCTAATTCTATAGGAGAATCTTTTGTCTTATCTGTTATTGCTTCTGGCGAATGGAATGTGAAATCCAATGATAGTTGGATTAGCGCAGAAAAAAATAGTGGGGAAATTGTTGTGACCACTTTAGCTAATGATGCAAAGATTTCCCGTACGGGTACAGTTGAGGTTGTGGCTGGTGCAGAGAAAGTAACGGTAACAGTTATTCAAGAATCGGCTGAAGATCTGGATATCAATACTCCTGAGGGGTATCGGTTGGTTTGGCATGATGAATTTAATGAGGGCACATCTCTTGGCAATGATTGGACACACGAGGTTCAAGGAGCAGGGTGGGTAAATAATGAACTTCAAAATTACGTCAATGGTTCTGCTGACGGAAAGCGTGTGACAGAACTTGTGGACGGTAAGTTGAATATTAATTGTTTCAAAGGCTCCGATGGTAAAATTTACTCTGGTCGTGTGTATGCTAAAGTGAATACTGGTTGGGAATATGGCTATTTTGAAGCACGTATCATGTTGCCTGAAGGCAAGGGGACGTGGCCGGCTTTTTGGATGATGCCAGTTGGTAATGACTGGAATACTAACCCATGGCCCATGTGTGGTGAAATAGACATTATGGAGGAAGTGGGAGTCGTACCCAACGAAGTCTCTTCGTCTATCCATACGCAAGATTATAATCATACTATAGGTACGCAGAAAACACATGCCATGACTATAGAACAGGCAGAAGGAGAATTTCATCTCTATGCTTTAGAGTGGACAGAAGATGCCATCACTACATACGTGGATGGCAAGGTACAGTTGGCTGTTACCAAGCAACAATTGGGAGCTGGTCATAATCAATGGCCTTTCCATTATGCTTTCTATCCCATTCTGAATCTGGCTTGGGGCGGTGATTGGGGTGGAATGAACGGTGTGGATGAGTCTGCTCTTCCTGTAACGATGAAGGTGGACTATGTACGCGTGTTTCAGAAAAAATAGAGCCTTCATATTTAAATAAAATTTAAATATGAAGGCTGAATGTTTTTTATTTATAACATAAATACCTTATGCTTTAGGACAATTGATAATGAAAAAAGAAAAAATATTTATTTTTATCTGTTTAGTTTTGTTGTCTGCCTGTTCTCCTTCTTCTTTAGACGGCATTGTAATAGAGAAAGCGGCAGACGGTTATAAACTTTCCATTGACGGAAGAGAAACCTATATTAAAGGCGTAGGCGGCACATATCGGTTGGACATTGCCGCCCAGAGTGGTGCCAATGCCTTCAGAACCTGGGGAGGTAATGTGGAGGAGATAAAGAAAAACCTGGCATTGGCTTCGGAGCACAACATGTACGTAATGCAGGGAATAGGCATGACCAAAGACTCTATACGCTATTACGATGATGAATATAAGAACAAGATGCGCGAAGAAGTCCGCTTGTTGGCAGAAACGTTCAAGAATGATACGAGTTTGCTGGCTTGGGGTATTGGCAATGAAATTGAGTTGGGAAATGCTAATATAGCTGCCGCATGGAATTTTGTGGAAGAACTGGCACAGCTGATTAAGTCGATAGACAAGCGTCATCTGGTTTCGACAGTGATTTCCTACAATCCGTCGGCATTGGACTCTGTGGCAAAGTATGCTCCGTCTCTCGATTATGTGGGCATCAATGTATATGGTCCGATGGGAGAGGTGCAGGCTGTTGTTGACCGGTCGGACTACAAGGGTGCATTTATGATTACCGAGTGGGGACCGACCGGTTGGTGGGAAACAGCGTCAACCGAGTGGAAGGCACCCATAGAGCAGACCAGTGAAGAAAAACGGCAGGTATACGAAGAGCGTTATACGCAATATATTTCTGCCAATCCCCGTTGCTTGGGCTCTTTTGTATTCTTGTGGGGACAAAAAGAAGAACGTACGCCTACCTGGTTCAGTATGTTTGTAGAAGACACGGTGGATATGCTGCCTCTGAAAGGAGAAAAGACTCCTATGGTAGAGGCTATGCAAAGAGTGTGGACTGGTAAGGAACTGGATGAAACGGCTCCGGTAATTCTGGGTATGATGACTGTCAATGGGAAGAGTGCTATTGATAATGTCCGCATCAAGGCAGGTGCTTCATTGAAAGCAGAGGTTGCGGCCATAGACAAGGAAAATGATTCTCTGACTTATGTTTGGGAAGTGCTTAAAGAAGCTACAGTGCTGGGCTTTGGAGGTTCTTATGAACCGCGTCCGGAAAGAGTCGGTGAGGTGGCTATGTCAGATAAAAATGTGTATGAGACTGCAATTAAAGTTCCCGGAGAATATCGTTTGTACGTATATGTACTTGATAATACGGGCTTTGTCTCCACAGCAAATATTCCATTTCAAGTAATAGATTAAAGATGAAAACAATGAAAATGCTCTCTGCTTGTTTGTTGCTGCTTCCTTTTATATCTTGTACTCAAGTGCAGGATATAAAAAATGATGCAGTCATCGAGCAGAAAATAGAAACGCTGTTGTCCAGTATGACATTGGAGGAAAAAATTGGGCAGATGAACCAGATTTCTTCTTATGGCAACATAGAGGATATGAGCGGATTGATAAAGAAAGGTGAAGTCGGGTCTATCTTGAATGAAGTAGATCCGGTGCGTGTCAATGCCTTGCAGCGTGTGGCAATGGAGGAGTCCCGCTTGGGCATCCCCTTGCTGATGGCGCGTGATGTGATCCACGGTTTCAAGACCATATTCCCTATTCCCTTGGGACAAGCGGCATCTTTCAACCCGCAGGTGGCTAAGGATGGTGCACGGGTAGCGGCTGTGGAGGCTTCTGCTGTGGGTATCCGCTGGACATTTGCACCGATGATAGATGTGGCTCGCGATCCCCGTTGGGGGCGTATGGCCGAAGGATGTGGCGAAGATACTTATTTGACTTCGGTGATGGGTGTTGCTATGGTCGAAGGTTTCCAGGGAGATTCGCTGAACAGTCCGACTTCCATAGCCGCATGTCCTAAACATTTTGTAGGTTATGGTGCTGCCGAGGGCGGGCGTGATTATAATTCCACTTTCATTCCGGAGCGTCGTTTGAGGGATGTATACCTTCCTCCTTTTGAAGCTGTGGCCAAGGCAGGGGCAGCCACTTTCATGACTTCGTTCAATGACAATGACGGAGCACCGTCTACCGGAAACACTTTTATTTTGAAAGATGTGCTTCGTGGTGAATGGGGATTTGATGGAATAGTAGTGTCAGACTGGGCTTCGGTAGCCGAAATGATGGCACATGGCTTTGCTGCCGATTCTAAAGAGGCAGCAATG
Source organism: Bacteroides sp. AM32-11AC (assembly GCF_003603515.1). NCBI lineage: Bacteria > Pseudomonadati > Bacteroidota > Bacteroidia > Bacteroidales > Bacteroidaceae > Bacteroides > Bacteroides sp. AM32-11AC. Next base: position 104,754 of record NZ_QTNH01000007.1, read on the forward strand.
AAGGCGGTGAATGCTGGTGTGGATATGGAGATGGTCAGCTATACGTTTGTCAAGGAATTGCCGGAATTGATAAAAGAAGGTAAGGTCAAGAAGTCTGCTATAGACGATGCCGTGCGGAATATTCTGCGTATCAAATTCCGGTTGGGACTGTTTGATAATCCTTATGTGGATGAGAAACGGATAGAGGAACTTTATGCTCCTTCTCATCTGGAGGCTGCCAAGCAAGCTGCTGTGGAATCGGCCATCTTGTTGAAGAACGAAAAGGAGACATTGCCTTTGCAATCTTCGGTAAAGACGGTTGCTGTGGTAGGTCCGATGGCAAATGCACCTTATGACCAATTGGGTACCTGGATATTTGATGGTGACAAGACAAAAACCGTGACACCGTTGAAGGCTATCAAGGAACTGGTGGGGGACAAAGTGCAGGTGATATACGAGCCGGGTCTGACTTATAGCCGTGACAAGAATATGGCAGGTGTTGCCAAAGCCGCTGCTGCCGCTGCACGTGCTGATGTTATTTTGGCGTTTGTAGGCGAAGAGGCTATTCTTTCAGGAGAGGCGCATTGCCTGGCCGACCTGAACCTGCAAGGTGCGCAAAGCGAACTGATTGCCGCTTTGGCGAAAACAGGAAAACCGGTGGTTACTGTCGTAATGGCAGGGCGTCCGTTGACCATAGGAAAGGAAGTCGAACTCTCGTCAGCTGTACTTTATTCGTTCCATCCCGGAACCATGGGAGGACCGGCATTGGCCGACTTGCTGTGGGGTAAGGCTGTGCCAAGTGGCAAGACTCCGGTGACTTTCCCGAAGATGGTAGGACAGATACCGGTTTATTATGCTCATAACAGTTCCGGACGTCCGGCTACGCGGAATGAGGTTTTGCTGAATGACATTCCGTTGGAAGCGGGGCAGACTTCGTTGGGATGTACTTCTTTCTATATGGATGCAGGTTTCGATCCGCTGTATCCGTTTGGCTACGGTCTGTCGTATACGACGTTCAAATATGATAATGTGAAACTCTCGTCTGCCAATCTGAAGAAGGAAGATGTGCTGACTGTGACTTTCGACCTTGAGAATACCGGAAAGTATGAAGGTACCGAGGTAGCCCAGCTTTACGTGCAGGACAAGTTTGCTTCGGTGACCCGTCCGGTGAAAGAGCTGAAACGTTTTGCTCGCGTCACATTGAAGCCGGGTGAGAAGAAAAATGTATCGTTTGAACTTCCGATAAGTGAACTTGCTTTCTGGAATATAGATATGGTGAAGACGGTGGAAGCCGGAGACTTTGCTCTTTGGGTGGCACCGGATAGCCAAAGTGGAGAAGAAGTTTTCTTTAAGGTAGTAGATTGATTGTTGATTTAAGGTTAAAAAGAGAAGGGGCGGACCGTGACGGTTCGCCCCTTCTGCTTTCTTCTTTATAAGCCCCGCCTTCCGGCAAATAACTCATCACTTATTACTTATAACTTTCTTATATCCATACACCGCATTGCTTCCCAGTTCTTCTTCGATGCGAAGCAGTTGGTTGTACTTTGCCATACGGTCTGAGCGGCTCAGCGAACCGGTCTTGATTTGTCCGCTGTTGGTAGCTACGGCTATGTCTGCGATAGTCGCATCTTCCGTTTCACCGGAACGATGGGAAGTTACGGTAGTATATCCGTGGCGGTGTGCCATTTCGATGGCATTCAGTGTTTCGGTCAGCGAACCTATCTGGTTTACTTTAATCAATATGGAGTTGGCACAGCCTTTTTCGATGCCCATTGCAAGGAAGTCTACATTGGTGACGAACAAATCGTCTCCTACCAACTGGCAACGGTTGCCGATACGGTCGGTCAGTTTTTTCCAGCCGTCCCAGTCGTTCTCGCTCATGCCGTCTTCGATAGAGTCGATGGGATACTTGTTGATTAACTCTTCCAGATAGTCAATCTGTTCGTCGGCAGTACGTTTCTTGCCTTTTTCACCTTCGAATTTGGTGTAATCGTAGATGCCGTCATGGTAGAACTCGGAAGAAGCGCAGTCCATGGCAATCATTACGTCTTTGCCCGGTTCGTATCCGGCAGCCTTGATGGCGGCAATGATGGAGTTCAAGGCATCTTCTGTACCCTCTAGATTAGGAGCAAAACCTCCTTCATCGCCTACTGCTGTGCTGAGGCCACGGTCTTTTAGGACTTTCTTCAGTGCGTGGAACACTTCGGCACCCATACGCAAACCTTCGCGGAAGGAAGTGGCACCTACGGGGCGTATCATGAATTCCTGGAAAGCAATGGGAGCGTCACTATGCGAACCGCCGTTGATGATGTTCATCATCGGTACAGGCATCACATAGGTATTTGTACCACCGATATATCGGTAGAGTGGGATGTCAAGGTAAGCGGCGGCAGCCTTGGCTACAGCAAGAGATACGCCGAGGATGGCATTGGCACCCAGATTGGCTTTCGTTTTGGTTCCGTCCAGTGCAAGCATGGCATGGTCGATACCCATCTGGTCGAGGGCGGACATACCGATGAGCTTGGGAGCAATGATATTATTGATATTGTCCACGGCTTTCAGGACACCTTTGCCTCCGTAACGTTTTTTGTCACCGTCACGCAGTTCCAATGCTTCGTGTTCTCCCGTGGATGCTCCTGACGGGACAGATGCACGGCCTATGAAGCCGGATTCCAAGGTTACGTCTACTTCTACAGTTGGGTTACCTCTTGAATCGAGGATTTCACGTCCGATAATCTTCTCTATTTTCATATTCAGTCAATTTTAATTATAAACTATCTTACTAACAAATGAAAACAAGGAATTGTTTTTCGTTTTTAATCCTTTATTGTAATGCCTAAAAGAGCAGTCAACTCCATGGCTTGGGAAGTATTGACGATGGCTCCCCGTATGTCGGGCAGGTTGAGGCGTATACCTCCTATGTGCGAGTCGCTCAAGTCGATTCCTCTTAGAGGGGTGTGTGAAAACTCGGATTCTACCAGCTCACAGTTTTCAAAGGCGATGGAGGCAAGTTTGCAGTCGTTGACGTCGCTGTTGCGCAAGTCACAAGAGGTGAAGCGGGCTTGATTGATTTTACTCATGGAAAGATTGAGGTATCTGGCATTGCAGTCCTTCATTGTCAGATGGTTCAATATTGTTTCCGGCAGATTGGTTCCCACCAGTTTGCAGGATATGAATTCCACTCTGAACAGAGAACTTTCGGCAAATGAGATGTTGGAAAGGTCGCAATGTTCAAAACGTACATCAGTGAAATGGCAGGATTTCAGTTTGCAGGCGCTGAATTGGATATGACTGAAAGTACAGTTGGTGATGCTTTTGTAGGAATACTCCATGTGTTCCTCTGTCCGTTTACCGAAGTGAAGGTCTCTGACAGTTTCTTCCGTATTCAGCCATTCTTCCAATGATTTGGAACTTTCACTTTGTCCCTCTAAGGTAGGAGGGATGATGCGTACGGGAGGCATGACAAAAGGCTTGCTGGGTTTCATAGGGGTGTTTGGGTTATATACAGCGTCCGAAGGCGCCGCCGGCGAAGGCTGCCAGGACTCCTAATGTGATACTTAATAAGGTATATAAGGCAAACATTCCGTAGAATTCTTGCTTTATCAGAATCAGTCCGTCATTGCTGAAAGTGGAGAAGGTGGTGAATCCTCCGCACAGACCGGTAGTCAGCAACAGCCGTACCTCAGTAGAAAGGTTGAAACGGGCGGATAAGGTATAGAATAGCCCGATGAGGAAACTTCCGAGGATATTGACTGTGAATGTAGCCCATGGGAAAGAGTAGGGGACTATGCGCTCGTGGAGCATCATCTGCACGCAGTAGCGCAGTACGCTGCCGGTACCGCCGCCAAGGAATATAGCTATCAGTAATCTAGTCATAGGTTGTCTGGGGTTGGTTTGGGCTGCAAAGGTAGTGAAGACAAAGGAATTTCAGTAAATCATAGCCCGAAATTTCATAAAGCGATTCTGTACTGGGGGAAGTAGTTATTGGTGGGATGTATATAATTTTGATATTTGATATGAGTGATTGCCAATCTTGGTTCCGGATAGTTCGTGATGGGGCAGAAGCGATTTACTAAATCTTGGAGGAAGATTTAGTAAATCGTTGCCGGAGATTTAGTAAAATGTCCGGGAGATTTTAGTAAACGAGTAGAAGGGGCTTTGGAAGGATGACTGGTTTGTCTGTATTTTTGGATACGGTAATAACTTGTGAAACTTGAGCCACTCTTGAAATTGAGGTCTTAACCGTTCAAATGCCATATTGTAGAGACCTCTCTAGAACCTTGTCTTGATAATCAGCGATTTATTTTCATTGGCTGTAGAGATTGTATCCATTCCTTCTCATTCTCTTCCTGCCTTTCTTTCTTCACTTGTAGAGAAGGGTTGTTCTTAATTTGTTGTTTTTTAGAGTTTTAACGAAATTGGTTGTAGATGTCATTTCCTTGTATTCCCGTCATTCACACCCTAACTTTGCAACATCGAATTCAAGAGAATGAAAGTTTATCGTTGAGGCCTCACGATGGATCTCCACTTCTTGAAAGAGAGGAAAAGGCTTCGGCCTATTTATTACATTATTATATTAACTTTCTAAAACATTAAAAATTATGGGACTTCAGTATGTAGTGGCAAAGAGAATCTTTGGTTTTGACAAGGACAAAAATGTAAAGTATGTAGCTAAATCCGTAGGAGCGGGTGAATTGGATTTTGATAAGTTGTGTGCCAAAGTGAGCCGTATTCTTGGTATTCACAGAAAGACGGTGGACTTAGTGGCTGCAGGACTGGTGGACATCATGTCGGAAGAAATAGACGATGGAAAGACTGTTCGTTTAGGTGATTTCGGATTGTTCCGCCCTTCTTTTGTAGGGAAGAGTGCTGATACGGAGGCTGGCGTTTCGGCCAGTAACATTGTCCGTAAACGTATTCTGTTTTTTCCGGGGAAAGCTTTTAGTCAAATGTTGGGCAATATGAGCGTCACCAAGATGGTGGTTCCCGATACGGACTATACGGATGGAAGTAGCAATGGTGGAGGGGATAACTCCAATCCTTCGGGAGGCAATGACGGGGACCAAGGTGAAAATCCTTTGGGATAATTCCAGTGCACGATTAAAGTTGTAAAAATATGGAGGGCGAAGTTTTCGTAGCGATACTTCTCCTTCTATTTTGTTTGTAGGCAGGATATTGTTCAAGGGAAGTTGGTTTTCATGCAAACGTTTGCCGACAAATCATCTATCATTTTAGTTTAATTGCGTCAGAGTGTATTTCTTTCCTGCCTATATTTGCATCTGGAACATAATTTTATAAATATAGCATGAGAAACATGAAAGCAATCTGTACAAAATTAGCCTGCTTCCTGCTCGTTTTGTTGGTGAGCGGTGTAGCAATGGCAGAGAGTATTACCTCTCCCAACGGACAACTTCAATTGAATTTTTCGGTAAATGCGCAAGGCGAACCCGTTTACGAACTTTCTTATAAAGGAAAGCCGGTGATTAACCCTTCCAAATTAGGACTCGAACTGAAGAACGACCCCGGTCTGATGAATGGCTTCACGATGGAGGATGCAAAGACTTCCACTTTCGACGAGACTTGGGAACCGGTATGGGGTGAAGTAAAGCAAATCCGTAACCACTATAATGAGCTGGCTGTGACGCTCAACCAAAAGGCGCAGGATAGGAACATCATTATCCGCTTCCGTTTGTTCGACGATGGTATGGGCTTCCGTTATGAGTTCCCTTTGCAGAAGAACTTGAACTATTTCGTGATTAAGGAGGAGCGTACTCAGTTTGCCATGACTGGCGACCATACAGCCTTCTGGATTCCGGGCGACTACGATACGCAGGAATATGATTACACAGAATCCAAACTTTCTGAAATTCGCGGGTTGATGAAAGGGGCCATTACGCCTAACTCTTCACAAACCCCGTTTTCGCCCACCGGTGTTCAGACTTCTTTGCAGATGAAGACTGCTGATGGTTTGTACATCAACTTGCACGAGGCTGCTTTGGTGGATTACTCTTGCATGCACTTGAATCTGGATGATAAGAATTTTGTTTTTGAATCTTGGCTTACTCCCGATGCAGTAGGCGATAAAGGTTATCTGCAAGCTCCCTGCACGTCACCGTGGCGTACGGTTATCGTAAGCGACGATGCTCGTGACATCCTTGCCTCTAAAATCACGCTGAACTTGAACGAACCTTGTGCTTACGAGGACGTTTCCTGGATTAAGCCCGTGAAATACGTAGGTGTATGGTGGGAAATGATTGCAGGTAAGAGCACCTGGGCATATACAGACGACCTTCCCTCCATCAAACTGGGTGAAGTGGACTACTCCAAAATGAAGCCCAATGGCCGTCACGGTGCCACTAACGAAAATGTAAAAAAGTACATCGACTTCGCAGCCGAGCACGGTCTGGACCAAGTATTGGTAGAAGGCTGGAATGAAGGCTGGGAAGACTGGTTTGGCAAATCCAAGGATTATGTATTCGATTTTGTGACCCCTTATCCCGATTTCGACGTGAAGATGCTGAATGAATATGCCAAGAGCAAAGGCGTGAAGCTGATGATGCATCATGAGACATCCGGTTCGGTGCGCAACTACGAACGTCACATGGACAAGGCCTATCAGTTTATGGTGGATAATGGCTACAATGCCGTGAAGAGCGGATATGTAGGTAATATGATTCCCCGTGGTGAACATCATTATGGGCAATGGCTGAACAACCACTACCTCTATGCCGTGAAGAAGGCAGCCGACTACAAAATTTGTGTAAATGCGCACGAAGCTGTACGCCCTACCGGTTTGTGCCGTACTTATCCTAACTTGATTGGCAACGAATCTGCACGAGGAACTGAATATGAGGCATTCGGCGGTAGCAAACCGTTCCATACCACATTGCTTCCATTCAACCGCTTGATTGGCGGTCCGATGGATTATACACCGGGTATCTTCGATACCAAACTTGACTTTATGGGCGATTTGCCCCACGGACAAGTGCAGACTACACTTGCTAAGCAACTCGCTCTGTATGTAACTTTATACAGCCCGTTGCAGATGGCTGCCGACTTGGTTGAGAACTACGAAAAGCACATGGATGCTTTCCAATTCATCAAGGATGTGGCAGTAGACTGGGACGACAGCAAGTACATTGAAGCAGAACCGGGTGATTACATTACCGTGGCCCGTAAGGCAAAAGGAACCGGCAACTGGTTTGTTGGAGGTATTACAGACGAGAATGCACGTACAGCCAACTTTACGCTCGACTTCCTTGAACCGGGCAAGCAATACGTAGCCACTCTCTATGCCGACGGTAAAGATGCTGATTACAAGGAGAACCCTACTTCTTATCAGATAAAGAAGGGTATCGTAACCAGCAAGACCAAAATGTCCGTGAAGGAAGCGCGTAGCGGTGGTTTTGCATTGAGCTTGATTGAAGCGACTCCGGCTGACAAGAAAGCTGTGAAGAAGTGGAGATAATTTAGGGTAGAAAGAGTTTTTATTAGGCATTAGTGAGGCCCCGCAGAAGTCCAATCTTTGCGGGGCTTTTTTTGTGTTAGGGTAAGCTCATTCTTATACCGTAAAAATAGCATCAAGACCCGAGTTTTTGGTAAGTCCGTTCTTTGGGGAAACCTTTATTTTTGCACTCAGATAACAGATTGCATAATCATTAAAAATCAGAGATATGAATACGGATAAGAAAATCAGTCGTCGGGAGGCTTTAAAGCGTATGGGATTTGCCGTGATGAGCAGTGCTATCGCATCTTCCGGCCTACTCTCGTTGGCATCCTGCGAAACAAAAAGGAGTAAGCGTATCATCTTTTATTTTACCGGAACGGGTAACAGTCTTTACATCGCCCGTCAGTTGGCTGGAGAGAACGCAGAATTGTTGAGTATCCCTCAGATGGTGAAACGGGGGAAGTATGAATTTGAGGCAGATGAAATCGGCATCGTTTATCCCATCTACGGTCATATGCCTCCCTATATGGTACGGCAGTTCATTCAGAAAGCAAAACTGAAGGCAGAATACAAGTTTGCTGTCCTCACCTATGGTGCAAGGAAGTGCGATGCGGTAGAGATTTGGGACCGTATATCCCGTAAAGCCGACAATGCGTTTGACTATATCAACACTATCATCATGGTGGATAACTGGCTACCCAACTTCGACATGAACGAGCAACTCAAGATAGACAAGCACATCCCCGAGAACTTGCAGAAGATAACGGCAGATATCAACAGTCGGCAGCATTGGCACGAACCGGTGACGGAGGAGGAACGGCAACAGCACCAAAGTTTTATGCAGCGGAGTGGACTCGACCCCGAGGTGGGCTTCCTGATGAAAAGCGAGAAGTTCTTTACCGTGACCGATGTTTGTATTGACTGTGGCATCTGTACCTACGTTTGTCCGCGCGGCAACTATGAGTTGACGTCGAGAGGAGTGAAGACGTCCGGTGACTGCGAGTTCTGTTTTGCCTGCATACAGAATTGTCCGCAGAAGGCTATTCAGTTCATAAAGCAGGAAGATGGCTCTTTTCCTGACGGAACGGAGAAGAACCCCAATGCCCGCTATCGTAATGAGCATATTTCGCTAATAGATCTGAAACGGGCAAACAATCAAAAACTATAATCATTAACCTCTGTATTTTGTCGGATTTACACCCAGATGTTGTTGTACGTAACGGCTAAAATAAGCAGGAGAGGAAAAACCGAACATATCGGAAATACGGACGAACGTTAGTGATTTGTCGCGCAGCAAACGCGAGATGTCGAGTGTGGTATAACGGTTTATCCAGTAGTTTGCTGTATAACCGCTTACTTTCTTGGAAACTTCCGAAAGATATTTGGAGGTGACACATAGGCAGTCGGCATAATAGGTCACTTCACGATGCTCGCGGAAAGTTCCGTTCTCCAGCATGTTGAGGAAACGGCTCATGATGGAAGCATTTTGTACAGAGATATTGTCCTCGCCATATAGATGGGAGTGGAAATCGAAGAAGTCGAGTATCAACATCTGTGTGGAGGCGATAAGCATATCGCGATGGAAATGATGGTCTGTATTCCGGAGTCTGTATTCCACTTGTTCAAAATCCCGGAGACATAGCTCTTGCTGTTCGGTAGTCAGGGACATGATAGGATTGAGAAATAGGGAAAGTTGCCCTTTCATACCGTAGTTGTTCTGTGGTGTACTCAGCACCACAAAGCCCGATGCGATATAGATGACCTTTACGCGAAAATCTTCTGAAGGTTGAATTTTCTCTACCAGTTTTCCTTTGCGGACAATCATCAGGTCGCCGGCACGTAGCTCGCGTTCCTCTCCATTGTACTTCAATCGGCAGATTCCTGACAGACAGAGGGCGTGTGCAAGATAGCCACTGTATGCGTCCGTCCCCAGACCTTGAAGAGTATCGGCTATTATAATATTTGCGGTTTCTCCCATTATACAGTTGTTTGGTTTCGATCACAAAAGTATATGTTTCCAATAATATAACTTCTATTGTGGGCAAGAAATATATTGCCTTTTTTATTCATTTCAAATCTGCCCGAATTTCGCAAATTCTTCATACCTTTGCATCCGTTAATTTTAGAAACCAATAACAAAACAGAACTTATGGGAGGTTTTTTCGGAACAGTCGCCAAGGCAACAAGCTGTGTGGCAGATTTGTTTTACGGCACAGATTATAATTCACATTTAGGGACAAAACGTGGTGGGTTGGCTACATACGATGCAGAAACGGAGCAGTTTACCCGTTCCATTCACAATCTGGAAAGCACTTATTTCCGCACGAAGTTTGAGGATGAACTGGACAAGTTCAAAGGAAATTCCGGAATAGGAATCATCAGCGATACAGACCCTCAACCCCTTATCCTCAACTCCCACCTTGGTCGCTTTGCCATTGTAACGGTAGCCAAAATAGTAAATCTGCAAGAACTGGAAACAAAACTGTTGGCCCAAAACATGCACTTCGCCGAACTCAGTTCGGGCAAAACCAATCAGACGGAACTTATCGCCCTCCTTATTATACAAGGAAAGACATTTGTCGAAGGAATTGAAAATGTGTATAAGCATATCAAAGGTTCCTGCTCCATGCTGTTATTGACGGAAGACGGCATCATTGCCGCTCGCGACCGCTGGGGACGTACTCCGATTGTTATCGGAAAAAAGGATGGGGCGTATGCAGCGACAAGCGAGTCGAGCAGCTTCCCGAATCTCGGTTATGAGATAGACCGTTATTTGGGACCCGGAGAAATTGTTCGCCTGCGTGCCGATGGGGTGGAACAGATGCGCAAGCCTGATGAGGGAATGCAGATTTGTTCCTTCCTATGGGTATATTACGGTTTCCCCACTTCCTGCTACGAAGGTAAGAATGTGGAGGAAGTGCGTTTTGCCTCCGGTTTCAAGATGGCACAGACAGATAAGTCAGAGGTGGATTGTGCCTGCGGCATTCCTGATTCGGGTGTAGGTATGGCGCTTGGGTATGCCGAAGGTAAAGGAGTTCCTTATCATCGTGCCATTTCCAAATATACTCCGACTTGGCCTCGTAGTTTTACTCCCAGCAAGCAGGAATTGCGTTCGCTGGTGGCAAAGATGAAGCTGATTCCCAATCGTGCCATGCTCGAGGGTAAGCGTCTGCTGTTCTGTGATGACTCTATTGTCCGGGGGACTCAGTTGCACGACAATGTGAAGGTGCTGTATGAGTATGGTGCCAAGGAGGTGCATATCCGGATTGCTTGTCCTCCATTGATATATAGCTGCCCGTTTGTAGGATTCACGGCTTCCAAAAGCGACATGGAGCTGATTACCCGTCGTGTCATCAAGGAGCTGGAGGGTGACGAGAATAAGAATCTCGATAAGTATGCCACTACCGGCTCACCCGAATACGAAAAGATGGTGGACGTTATCCGCGAGCGTTTCGGACTTTCATCCTTGAAGTTCAATACGTTGGAAACTCTGGTTGAAGCTATCGGATTGCCTAAGTGTAAGATATGTACGCATTGTTTTGATGGTAGCAGCCATTTTTGATTGACATTTTGTCCTTAAGGAATAAAAAAGGGGCGTGAATTGCTTGGCAGTTCACGCCCCTTTTTTTATCTTTACAGCACAAAATAGTGGTTAATGATTAGTGATTAATGATTAATGCCATTTGGATAATGCTTTTCGCCAATTACTAATCACTGACCATTAATCACTAACCATTAATCACTAATCATTATTCATCATGACTTTAGTAGAACGTTTTTTAAAGTACGTAAGCTTCGATACTCAGTCCAGTGAAGAGACTGAGATTACTCCGAGTACTCCGGGGCAAATGGTGTTTGCCCGGTATCTGAAAGAAGAATTGGAAACTTTGGGTCTGGAAGAAATCACGTTGGACGAAAATGGTTATCTGTTCGCCACTCTTCCTGCCAATACAGACAAGCCGTTGCCCGTCATCGGCTTTATTGCCCACATGGATACAAGCCCCGATATGAGTGGCAAGAATGTTTCTCCGCATATTGTGCAGAATTATGACGGTAAGGACATTGTTCTTTGCGCCGAAGAGAATGTGGTTCTTTCTCCTGCCCAGTTCCCCGAACTGCTCGACCATCAAGGGGAAGATTTGATTGTGACCGACGGCAAGACCTTGCTTGGTGCCGACGATAAAGCCGGTATTGCCGAAATTGTATCGGCAGTGGTATATCTGAAGGAACATCCCGAAATCAAGCACGGTAAAATACGTATCGGCTTCAATCCGGATGAGGAAATCGGTTTGGGCGCCCATAAGTTCAATGTAGAACAGTTCGGTTGCGAATGGGCTTACACCATGGACGGCGGAGAAGTGGGTGAGCTTGAATTCGAGAACTTCAATGCAGCTTTTGCCAAGATAAGCTTCAAGGGACGGAATGTGCATCCGGGCTATGCCAAGAATAAGATGATTAACTCTATCCGCGTTGCCAACCGTTTCATGTCCATGCTTCCGGCTGACGAGGCTCCGGAGCATACCGAAGGTTACGAAGGTTTCTATCATCTGATAGGCATTACCGGCGAGGTGGAGCAGACAACAGTCTCTTACATTATCCGTGACCACGACCGCACCCGCTTTGAAGAGCGCAAGAAGGAGATGGAACGTCTTGTGGCAAAAATCAATGAAGAATACGGTCCGGGTACCGCTACTCTGGAACTTCGCGACCAATACTATAATATGCGCGAGCAGATTGAACCGGTGATGCATATCATCGACACCGCTTTTGCCGCCATGAAGGCAGTAGGTGTAGAGCCTCGTGTAAAAGCCATTCGCGGAGGTACGGACGGCGCCCAGCTCTCTTTCAAGGGCCTGCCTTGTCCCAATATCTTTGCCGGTGGCTTGAACTTCCACGGCCGCTATGAGTTCGTGCCTATCCAGAACATGGAGAAAGCCATGAACGTCATCGTCAAGATTGCCGAGCTCGTAGCCAGCAAATAGATAATTCATAACTCATAACTCTAATAGTTCCATGAAAACCACTCCGTTTACCGAAAAACACGTCTCGCTGGGTGCCAAGATGCACGAGTTTGCGGGATATAATATGCCTATCGAGTATTCCGGCATCATTGACGAACATCTCACTGTTTGCGGGGGTGTCGGTGTATTCGACGTCTCACACATGGGAGAATTCTGGGTGAAAGGTCCCCATGCTTTGGACTTTCTGCAGAAAGTGACTTCCAACAATGTGGCTGCCCTCACACCGGGGAAAGTACAGTACACCTGCTTCCCCAACGAAGACGAGGGCATTGTGGACGACCTTCTTGTCTATCATTATGAGCCGGAGAAATACCTGCTTGTAGTGAATGCGTCGAACATTGAGAAAGACTGGAACTGGTGCGTGTCTCATAACACGGAAGGCGCTGAATTGGAAAATGCTTCCGACCGCATGGCACAGCTTGCCGTGCAAGGACCGAAGGCTATTCTGGCTTTGCAGAAGCTGACTTCCATTAATCTTTCCGACCTTCCTTACTATACTTTTACCCACGGTGAGTTTGCCGGAGAAAAGGATGTCATTATCTCCAATACCGGATATACCGGTGCGGGTGGTTTTGAACTTTACTTCTATCCGGAGGCTGCCATGAAGATTTGGGATGCCGTGTTTGAGGCAGGCGCGGAGTTCGGCATTAAGCCAGTTGGTCTGGGTGCGCGCGATACGCTTCGTCTGGAAATGGGATTCTGTTTGTATGGCAATGATTTGGATGACACCACTTCGCCCATTGAAGCGGGTTTAGGATGGATTACCAAGTTTGTGGAGGGAAAGAACTTCACCAATCGCCCGATGCTGGAAAAACAGAAAGCGGAAGGCACTACCCGTAAGTTGGTGGGATTTGAAATGATAGACCGCGGTATCCCCCGTCATGGTTACGAGCTGTATAGTACAGACGGTACTGCCATCGGTGTGGTTACCTCCGGAACTATGTCGCCTACCCGCAAGATTGGTATCGGAATGGGGTATATCAGACCCGAGTACAGCAAAGTCGGTACGGAAATCTGCATTGACATGCGGGGACGTAAGCTGAAAGCTGTGGTTGTGAAGCCGCCGTTCCGCAAACAGTAATTTGAATGAATAACTAAAATAAGAAGAATGAAGAATTTGTCATGCGGCATCATCGCGCAGTCAAATTCTTCATTCTTAGTTATTCCTTTCTCTATATTCTGCTTATCCTGTCCAGCATTTGGTTTGCCCAACCTATCTCTTTATTGGTCCATTCCTTTTCGGTTCCTTCTATGCCCTGGCCTTCGTAGGCCGAAAGCAAGGTGATATATTCTTTCAGTATATCGGCGGCTTGGGCTTGTTTGTTCATGCGCATCAATAATAGTATTTTTTGTTTATATATGTCCAGATTGGGGCTTGTTCCTGCCATCTCCTGGGCTTTATCAAGCATGGCGAGGCAGCGGTTGTTCACTTCTTCCGTATTAGACAGTGCCATTTCCGCTTTTACCAGGATGATGTAGTCATTGTCCGTGGCTAGTCTGTTGTCAATGTTCTTGCGTATCAGCCGGGCAGTTTCCTTATAGCGCTTGTTGGCGTAGTTCATACTTGCGTTGAAAGAAACGACATCGCTGGTGGTCCGTAGGTAGGGGCGGGCACTCAGGCTATGGGATTCACCGGCCTTTTCTATACGCTTTTGCAGGTTGCCGATGCTGCCGTAGCGAGGAATGTCCTTGTTGCGTTGGTGCAGGTTGTAATACCCTATAATTTTATCGAGGGCCGATGCGATTCCGTCGGGATTATATCCCTTGAATGCCAGAAGTTGGCGCGCAAGGCGGTCTGAAGAGATTTCCTGGGAAGTTTTGTATTTCATCCCCAACCGGTCCGTTGCCGGAATGCTCAAAAGGGAAGCGATGGCTCCGATATCTGCCACCAGACTGACGGCATAAGCATCTTCATTATCGTCCCAGTAGGCCACATCGAGGGCTGCACTGGCGGTAGTGGCAAAGACATCTGCCCAAAAAGCTGCACGCTTGGCACGCCGCTCGGCACGGTAAATGTTGTTTACCTGATGGTCGAGGACGAAATGTCCCAGCTCACATGCGATGACGGCGGCCAGTTCGTCTTCGGAATCAAGAGTGCAGAGGAGGCCCGTACTGATAACCATGGAGCCGTTGGGAAGCATGAAGGCATCTGGTTCGGGCGACTGGATGATACGTATGTTCAGACTCTCCCCGCGATTGCTGTCAATGGTGGTGGCGTTCAACTTGGAGAACACTCCCTGCACGTACGAAACGATGTAATCTTCCTGATAGGCTATCTCATTCAGTTTGTCGAGATACTCCAGGCACTCTTCGTCGATTTCCTGGCGCAGTTTGTGCTTGTAGCCGCGGTCGCTGAAATATTCGTAAAGATGGTTTTTCAAGTATATCTGCTGCCAGAATTCCCGGTCGGTTTGCGGAGCGGATATGGCAATGTGCCCCATCTCATTCAAAGGAATGGTCTCTTGTATGCCGTTCATTTCGACAGCATAGCAAATGTTGTTGCTGCTTTCACCGGGATTCTTCATTTTGACAACCCGGCGGATAATGACCGGTGTACCGGCGGGAGATTGCCGGTACTCTTTTGTCAATTCTCCTTTGACAGCGATGTTTCCGCTTAAATCTTTGTACTTTTTGGGCTTGGCAAATCCTGCCGTTGCGACAAGGATTGTCAGGATGAATAGGGTGGCGAGTCGTTTCATGATTAGTATATGTTTTCGGTTTTGATGATACAAAAATAGGGAAGTGTTTTTCTCCTTTCTCGTTTTTTTCCCTATTCTGTGATAGGAGATTCCCTATTTATCGGTCCTGCAGTGGGAGGCGGAAACAAAAAAGGGAACCTTTCAGTGAAAGACTCCCTTTTTTCAGTTTGCTTGAAACTGATTATTTCTTACGGTTACCGTAACGGCTCATGAACTTATCAACACGACCGGCAGTGTCAACCAGCTTAGACTTACCTGTGTAGAACGGGTGAGAAGTGCTGGAGATTTCCAGCTTTACCAGCGGATAAGTTTCACCTTCGAATTCGATAGTCTCTTTCGTGTTGCAAGTGGAACGAGACAAGAATACATCACCATTTGACATATCTTTAAATACTACCGGACGGTAATTTTCAGGATGAATACCTTTTTTCATTTTGATATTTTCTTTTAAAAATTTATATTCTGTTACTATTTTGGTAATAAATAGTGTAATGGTCTTCTTTTCAGAGCGCAAAGATAGTGCAAGTTGGAGACTCTACAAAATAAATTCAGATTTATTTTTATTTAGTAGGTTTATCGCATTTTATTTCTGACTTTTGCAGTACTTAATAATCTTGTGAATTTATGAGGAAACTACTTGTCTTATGCTCTTTCTGGCTGTGCGTGGCAACGCTGGGGGCACAAAATGCGGAACGGAAACTGTATAGCGTTGCGTTCTATAATCTTGAAAACCTGTTCGATACGGTTCATGATGCCGGTAAGAACGACCATGAGTTCCTGCCCGACGGCAGTTACCAATGGACGGCAAAGAAGTATGAGTCTAAACTGCAGAACCTTTCCAAAGTGTTGGGTTCCCTTTCGCGTGATTTAGTGCCGGAAGGTCCGGCATTCATCGGTGTGGCAGAGGCGGAGAACAGCCGGGTGCTGGAAGACCTCGTGAAGCAGCCGGCCATTTCCAATTATGAGTTCGTGCATTATGAAGGACCGGACAGACGGGGTATAGACTGTGCCTTGCTGTACGACCCGAAGCAGTTCAGCGTTACCCACTCGAAGTTGGTGCTTTCCACTCCTTTTGAGGGGGATACGGTGCACTTGACGCGCGGCTTCCTGATTGTGGACGGACAACTGGCGGGAGAGCGTGTCTGCGTGATAGTGAACCACTGGCCCTCCCGTGGGGCGAAGTCACCGGTGCGTGTGCATGCAGCCAGGCAAGTAAAGGCCTTGAAGGACTCTCTGATGCGTAGCGACAAGAAGCTGAAGCTCATCGTGATGGGGGATATGAATGACGACCCGATGGATGAAAGCATGGAGGTGCTGGGTGCACGCAAATATCCGAAGCAGGTGAAGAAAGGCGAATTCTACAATCCCTGGTGGGAGACACTGGAAGACAAGGGAGTGGGGACATTGCTCTATCGGGGCAAGTGGAACTTGTTTGACCAGATTGTCATTTCGAAACCGTTGCTGAAGGCTAAGAAAGGGTTGCGCTATGATCACAATGAAGTTTTCATCCGCGATTATCTGATTCAGCAGGATGGCAAATACAAAGGTTCCCCCTTGCGTACGCATGGAGGCAGGACTTGGCTGAACGGTTACAGTGACCATTTGCCGACCATCATCTATCTGAAAAATTAGTATTACATAATAATGTGTAAACAGATGCCGGAGAGCAAACATGTTCTCCGGCTTTTTTGTTGATAGAAGTATAGATGGCAAAAGTATGGCTGGCAGAGATAAATGCAAAGAGTTTGTAATATAGAGATTACAATAATCTGTTAAATGAAGCCAATAGCTTTAAAATAGAATGGATTTGGTAGGATGAGCCGGATATTTTATTCCTCTCAAGTTCTTTACTTTAAAGGATAATGATTACTTTTGCGTAGAATTTTAATTCACTAACAATAAAATTTAAACAAAATGGTTAATTACAAAGATTTAGGACTGGTAAACACAAGAGAGATGTTTGCTAAGGCTATCAAAGGTGGATATGCTATTCCGGCATTCAACTTCAACAATATGGAACAGATGCAGGCTATCATCAAGGCTGCAGTTGAAACAAAGTCTCCGGTTATTCTTCAGGTATCTAAGGGTGCCCGTCAGTATGCCAACGCTACTCTGTTGCGTTACATGGCTCAGGGTGCTGTTGAGTACGCTAAGGAATTGGGTTGCAAACATCCTGAAATTGTTCTTCACCTCGACCACGGAGATACATTCGAAACTTGCAAGAGCTGTATCGACTCTGGTTTCTCTTCAGTAATGATTGACGGTTCACACCTTCCGTACGAAGAAAACGTTGCACTGACTAAGAAGGTAGTTGATTATGCTCATCAGTTCGACGTAACTGTAGAAGGCGAACTCGGTGTATTGGCCGGTGTAGAAGATGAAGTTTCTGCAGAACACCATACATATACTAATCCTGAAGAAGTTATTGACTTCGCTACCCGTACAGGTTGCGATTCACTGGCTATCTCAATCGGTACTTCTCACGGTGCATACAAGTTCAAACCCGAACAATGCCACGTTGACCCTGCTACCGGTCGTCTGGTTCCTCCTCCTCTGGAATTTGCCGTTCTGGATGCTGTAATGGAGAAACTTCCGGGATTCCCCATCGTTCTTCACGGTTCTTCTTCAGTTCCTCAGGAAGAAGTTGATACTATCAACAAGTATGGTGGTAAGCTGGAAGCTGCTATCGGTATCCCCGAAGAGCAGTTGCGTAAGGCTGCCAAGTCTGCTGTTTGCAAAATCAACATCGACTCTGACTCACGTCTGGCTATGACAGCTGCTATCCGCAAGACATTTGCTGAAAAACCGGCAGAATTCGACCCGCGTAAGTATCTGGGTCCGGCTCGTGACAATATGGAAAAACTGTACAAGCATAAAATCATCAACGTGCTTGGTTCAGAGAACAAATTGGCTCAACTGGACTAATCGAAAGATAATCCGAATATAGCGTCAGCCCTTGCAATATTGATGTTGCAAGGGCTGACTTGTTGTATATAGGCCGGTGTTGTGGGATGGTTAAGTTCGCCGCTTATTTCAGAAGCGGATGTTTCAACGTGTACAACAGTCTGTTTCCTTTAACAAAACAGTCTGTTTCCCTTAACTGAACAGTTTGTTTCAATAAAGAGAACACTTTGTTCCAATATGCAAAAACACTTCGTTCCAATACGTAAGAACACTTTGTTTCTACATATCCGAACACTTTGTTTCTCTATACTGGAACAAAGTGTTCACCGTTATGAACTAACAGATTAGCTATATTTGAGACCGGTGAAAAGCATATCCCCGTGACACCTATTCCATACTAAAAATCCCTTGCAGATGGCTGGCAGGCGAGGTGTCTGCTAGCTATCTGCAAGGGATATTTGCAAGAATGAGCTCTCTGTGTGGAGTGCGCGTTATAATTCTATCACTAATGATTCTCTGGGGCCCATCTTCAGCTCTTCACCGAAGGTGATGGCCTTGCCGCTAAGAATATCTTTTCCCTGCTTGCTGTTTTTCAGGATTTCCTTGTAGAATTTCAAAGGAACGGTGGTCTCTGCATCTGTACCGTTCAGCATCACGAATACCGTCTTGCCTTCGTACTGGCGTGCGTAGGCATAAACACCATTCTGTACCATGAACTGCACCATGCTGCCTTTGGCAATCACATCGTTTCCTTTGCGCCAGTTCAGGATGGTCTTGTAGAAGTCGTAGCACTCGTTCTGTATTTTGGTACGTCCGGCTGGGGTCAGTGCGTTTGTTGCGTCACCGGTCCATCCGCCGGGGAAGTCCTTGCGGACATAGCCGTCGCTCTTGCTCTTCACGCCATTCATCATGACTTCCGTTCCGTAGTAGAGTTGCGGAATGCGGCGGGTGGTAAGCAGCAGGGTAGAGGCTTGCTTCAGCATCGGAAGGTTGTTGCCTTCGCCCAGGAAGCGGTCGGTGTCGTGGTTTTCGATGAATGCCAGTACGGAAGCGGGGTTGGGGTAGAGGAAGTCGTATACGAAGTTATTGTATATGCGGTCCAGTCCCTTGAACCAAGTCTCGGTCTGTTCATTCTTGGCGGTGTTTATCTTGTCAAAGAAGCTGAAGTCCATAACGGTCTTGAGGTTACTGTTCTTGGGGGCTGATAGCTTGGAATCCTTCTGCCACCAGGCGGTGTAGGCGGGTTCGGTAACCCAGGTCTCGCCCACGGTGTTGTAGTTGGGATATTCTTCGTTGAGCTCTTTCATCCAGTTGCTCATGGCATCATAGTCGGCATACGGGTAAGTGTCCATGCGGATGCCGTCGATGTTGGCGAATTCAATCCACCAGAAACTGTTCTGTACCAGGTAGCGGTAAACGTGAGGGTTCTTCTGGTTGAGGTCGGGCATGGAAGGTACGAACCAGCCGTCGTTCATCTGGTCGGCATCGTACTGGGAAGTATAAGGGTCTACGTGCGGGGTCAGTTTGAAGGAGGTCTGCACGAAGTTGTTTTCGTGGTCGGGGTTGTTGAACCAATCTTTGGAGGGCATGTCCTTAATCCATACATGCTCTACGCCGCAGTGGTTGAAAATCATGTCCATTACGATTTTGATGCCGCGTGCATGGGCTTTTTCAATCAGTTGCTTGTATTCTTCGTTGGTACCGAAGCGCGGGTCTACCTTGTAGTAGTCTGTGGTGGCATAGCCGTGATAGGAACCGCCGGTCATGTTGTTTTCCAGTACCGGAGTAAACCAGAGGGCTGTGACGCCGAGGTCGGAGAAGTAGTCCAGGTGTTGTTCGATGCCGGCAAGGTCACCGCCGTGGCGTGCATTGGGGTCATTGCGGTCTATCTTGTACTCGGCCATGCCCGCAATCTGGTCATTGTCCGGATTGCCATTGGCAAAGCGGTCGGGCATCAGCAGGTACAGTGCGTCGGAGGCGTCGAAACCTTTATGTTCGCAACCTTTCTTGTTGCGTGCCTTCAGTTCATATTCCTTTACGAGTTTCTTTTTTCCTTCAGTGAAGGTGAGGTTGAATTTGCCGGGTTTTACATCCTTGTCCAGTTTCAGATAGACCAGGAGGTAGTTGTTGCTTTCCAGCTTGACGGTGCTGCTCAATGAGACGCCAGGATAATTGACGGATACTGCCGCGTTGCCGATGCCTTCGCCATAGACCATCAGCTGGAGTTCCGGGTTCTGCATGCCGGTGTACCAAAACGGAGGGTCGATTTTGTTCACATTCATAGCTGCATACGTACTGAGGGAGAGTAAGAGTGTTCCCAAGATTAAGAATACTTTTTTCATGATAGTAACTTTACGGTTAATTTTTGCGCTAATTTAAAACAAATAACGGAGAAAGTTAATCTTTCTCCGTTACTGTACTTTATTATATTATGCAAACGTTTTCATTGGGCTATTTGATGGGGGTTACGCTGGCGGTATCGACCTTTCCCTTGAAGAAGTCCTCTTTCTTGCGCTTTTCTCTGATGTCCTTCAGCCAGTTTTCGGCGGCATTGTATCGGTTGTCTTCTCCGATGATGGGAACTCCGTCCGCATCTACTTCCTGCACTTTGTCCTTGCTGTTTTTCGGACGGGTTTTCAGGTAGGCCGTTAGGTATCTCTCTGCTTTGGACGCATCTTTCAGATAGTAATAATAGATAAAGGCTGCGTCGTAGAGCAGTTTGTGTTTCTGCCGGTCGTATTTTTCGTATTGTGTCAGAAGGGTATTCGCCTGGTCGGTGTATTGAAATGCCATCTTGTAGCAGTCCGCAAGCCCCACATATAGGCGGGACATGACACTGTCGCTGGGCATGGCGAGGCTTACGGCAGTTTCCAGATAAGTCACTCCATCCTCTTTCCATGATGTCTTGGAGCAGGCGCGTCCCAGATAATAGAGAACGTTGATGTTGGTATTGTCATCTTTAAGAGCCCTTTCCAGCAGGTCGTGTGCTGGGTAGAAGTCTTCGAGGGCATAATAGCTGATTCCGGCGTAGAAGCAGGTTTGGAAAGAACTGTCTTTTTCCTGTAACAGTTGTTCATATCTTTCTATTGCTTTGGGGTAATCTTTGTTCAGGCAATAGGCTTGGGCATTGATGCGGTTCACAAGGACGTTGGTGGAGTCTATGGAACGGTATTTCTCCGTTATGCTTATGGCGTCTTCATACTGGTGGCCTGCTACATAGATGTTGCCGAGTTTGGCAGCAGACAGGTAATCATTGGGATATCTTTTCTGTATGTCCAGGTAGGCATCTATCACATGCATGATTTCTGTGTTGTCATAGACTTGCCCCATACTTTCGGCTCTAAGGTGTAGTACATAGGCGGAACTGTCCCTTTCTGCCAGCAGGTTGCTTTCCTTTAGAGACTCACGGTATCTCTTCATGTTCATCAGCAGACTGATATACTGGATGCGTGCGTATTTATTGTCCGGATTTATGTGGAGCGCATTCTGGTAGTAATCCAGTGCCTCGCTATATTTGGCAAGTGATTTGCAGCATTCGGCAGCTTCAATGTATGCCCGGGGATTGAGAGAATCCTGAGCTACGACTTCCTGAAATACGCTCAGAGCTTCAAGGTTATTGCCCAGCCCTTTCAGCGCTTTCCCTTTTTGGTAGAGTAGGGGGACGGTCGGGGTTTCTTGATCGATCAGCATCAAGGCTGTTTCATAATCGTAGTTGGCCATCGCCTCTTGAATGGGATTTGTGGTCTGTGCCGCCAGAAGCGAACAGCATGCACTGAAACATAAGGAGATAAAAAGCTTTCGCATACAGTATATCATTTATATGAGGTTAAACTGACTGCAAGTTACTAAAAAGAATGTATTTACGAAATAATCGTAATCTGTTTTAGATAGATTAACGAAAAAGCCCCTCCAAAAATGAAGGGGCTCTAAAATAGTTCAGAATTCAAGCCGGATAACGGAATGAATAAATGTATTACATTAAGAATCCCAGCAGGATACCTGCTGCTACAGCGGAACCGATTACACCGGCAACGTTCGGGCCCATGGCATGCATCAGCAGATAGTTGGTAGGATCGTATTCCAGACCTACTACTTGGGAGATACGTGCAGAGTCGGGTACGGCAGATACACCGGCATTACCGATCAACGGATTAATCTTGTTGCCTTTCTTCAGGAAGAGGTTGAAAATCTTCACGAAGATGACACCGGATGCTGTGGCAATGACAAATGATAAGGCGCCCAGACCGAATATCTTGATTGAATCAAGGGTTAAGAACTCGGATGCTTGCGTAGAAGCACCTACTGTCAAACCAAGCAGAATAGTAATGGTATCAATCAGCGGACCACTGGCTGTGTTTGCCAGACGACGTGTAACTCCACTTTCTTTCAGTAAATTACCGAAGAACAGCATACCCAGCAAAGGCAGACCGGATGGTACAAGGAATGTGGTTAGTAACAAACCGATAATCGGGAACATTACTTTTTCCGTATGTGAAACCACACGGGGAGGTTTCATACGGATAAGACGTTCATTTTTACTGGTCAGCCAACGCATAATAGGCGGCTGTATCACCGGTACTAATGCCATATATGAATAGGCTGATACCGCAATGGCACCCATTAAGTTAGGAGCCAGTTTGGAAGAGAGGAAGATGGCAGTCGGACCATCGGCACCACCAATGATACCGATTGCACCAGCCTGCATCGGGTCAAATCCTATGGCAAGGGCAATCATATAAGCACCGAATATACCGAATTGGGCTGCTGCACCAACCAACATTAATTTGGGGTTCGATATCAAAGCAGAGAAATCCGTCATGGCACCGATACCCAGGAATATGAGTGGCGGGTACCAACCGGAGGTTACTCCCTGGTACAGAATATTAAGTACGGAACCTTCTTCATAGATACCGACTTTTAATCCGGCTTCCATATTGAAAGGTATATTACCAATCAGCATACCGAAACCGATAGGAATTAATAGCATCGGCTCAAATTCCTTGGCTACAGCCAAGTATATGAAAAACAAACCTACCAGAAGCATTACCACATGTCCTACCGTTGCATTGGCAAAACCTGTATAAGTCCAGAAGTCGGCAAGGTTGTTTCCTAAAAATGTGATAAATTCTCCCATATTATTCAATAATTACGAGGTCAGTACCTTCGAGAACAGAGTCCCCTTTGTTTACATTGATGGCTGTAATCTTACCGTCTTTATCAGCATTGATATTGTTTTCCATCTTCATGGCTTCCAAAATGATGATAACTTGTCCCTTCTTTACTGTATCGCCGACATTTACTTTGATATCGAGGATTACACCGGGAAGCGGAGATTTTACACCTGACTTGCCGGTAGAAGCAGCGGCCGGTTTTACTACCGGAGTAGCAGGAGCAGCAGGAGCGGATGTGGCTGCCGGACGTGCTACCGGTTTAACAACTACCTTCGGTGCTTTTTCCATTTCAACTTTGTAGGGAGTACCGTTCACTTCTACATGAGCGATGTTGTCTTCAATATCTCCAATGGCAACTTTATATACGTTACCGTTAATTTTATATTTATATTCTTTCATCGTTTTATTTTATTATGGGTGACTTACTTTTTGTGAGGAGTCTCACGCAACGTATAAATCTTTGAACTCCACGGTGAGTAACTGCGTTTTACACGGGTAATGGTAAGTATCGTGTCTTCCACATCGTGTACATCGCTTTGGAATTCGTGCATGGCCATTGAAATGGCAGCAAAAACTTCTCCCGGAGCCTGCCCCAGTTGTTTCTCTTTTGCTTCTTGTTTATCAGTAATACCTTTAGCTTTCATGGCATTGCGTTTGCTGAGGTTAACTGATATTTTACCTATAATCTTGAAGGAGATGTAGAGTAATATCAGCCCGCAGAATACAACGCTCATGGCAGAAATAGCCATACCGATACCTACGCTGTCATGCTCTTCGAATTTTTCCATTTTGGCATTGCTGTCGATAGTCTTGTTGTTGGTACTCGGAGTGACATATTTATCTTCGCTTCCACCCTTTACTTCCCATTGGTCGGCTGCATCACTGACACGGGCATAGGATTGGTTGGCTTTTAAAGTACCGGCAGGCACTATGACTTGATCAAGCAATTTCTTGCCGGAATCATACAACCCAATCCAGTTGGCATTTGTGGCATCCAGTTTGAAGTTCGTATGAAATGTACCGCGTCTTGGTTCTCCATCAGCCCAGAAAAGTGCATGCTGACGTGGTTTTATGAGTGTCAGAACGTCACCTTTGGGAATGAAATAACTGGCAGTATCACCCGGCTGGCTGCTGAATTTCAGATAGCAACCTGCAAGGTCGGCGCTGCCGTATGATCTGTTGAATATTTCAATCCATGCGCTGTGCACACCGTAGTCATCCTGATAGTTGCTCTCGTTGTTGACCAGCACTTCATTCAGCAGCAGTTTGTTGTTCGATTTCTGTTCTTTGCAAGAAGAGCAAAAGCCTAACACCAGCATCAATGAAAGGAATATTCCGATTTTTGTTTTATTCATAATCGTTCTTGTTTTAGTGTGAAAAGCTTGATTACAAGGGAATATTACCATGCTTCTTAGCCGGGTTAGTCAATTTCTTGGTTTGCAACTGTTGCAGGGCACGAATGATGCGGAAACGTGTGTTACGCGGTTCGATAACATCATCAATGTAGCCATATTTAGCTGCATTATAAGGATTGGCAAACAACTTGGTGTATTCAGCCTCTTTTTCAGCCAGGAATTGAGCCGGATTTTCCTGCTCTTTGGCTTCGCGGGCATATAATACTTCTACAGCACCTGCACCACCCATTACAGCGATTTCAGCAGTAGGCCAAGCATAATTCATGTCGCCACGCAGCTGCTTACAGCTCATCACGATGTGCGAACCACCGTAGGATTTACGCAGTGTGATGGTAACCTTGGGTACAGTAGCTTCACCGTATGCATACAGCAGTTTGGCACCGTGCAGGATGACGCCGTTGTACTCCTGGCCGGTTCCCGGAAGGAATCCCGGTACGTCTACCAATGATACGATAGGAATATTGAAGGCGTCGCAGAAACGGACGAAGCGTGCGCCCTTGCGGGATGCGTTGCTGTCGAGCACACCTGCCAGATACTTCGGCTGGTTGGCAACAATACCTACGGACTGTCCGTTGAAACGTGCGAAACCAATAATGATATTCTTTGAATAATCTTTTTGGATTTCGAGGAACTCACCATTATCTATGATAGCGCCAATTACCTCGTACATATCGTACGGTTTGTTCGGGTTATCAGGAATGATATCGTTCAGGGAATCTTCCAGACGGTCAATAGGGTCTGTACAGTCTACATAGGGAGCTTCTTCCAGATTGTTCTGGGGAATGTAGCTCAACAGTTTGCGGATAAGGGCCAAACCTTCTTCTTCTGTCTGTGCAGTAAAATGAGTAACACCAGATTTGGTGGAGTGAACGCTCGCGCCACCCAGGTTTTCCTGGCTTACGTCTTCTCCGGTTACAGTCTTTACTACCTTCGGACCGGTAAGGAACATGTAGGATGTACCTTCCATCATCAAAGTAAAGTCTGTCAAGGCAGGAGAGTAAACGGCGCCACCAGCACAAGGACCGAAAATACCGGAAATCTGCGGAATGACACCCGAAGCAAGTATGTTACGTTGGAAGATTTCAGCGTAGCCAGCCAAGGCATTAATACCTTCCTGAATACGTGCACCGCCCGAGTCGTTGATACCGATACACGGAGCACCCATTTTCATGGCTTGGTCCATAATCTTACAGATTTTCAGAGACATGGTTTCGGACAGTGAACCGGCAGAAACTGTGAAGTCCTGTGCGAAGATATAAACCAGACGGCCTTCGATTGTACCGCAACCGGTTACTACACCGTCACCGGGGTAGTGTTTCTTTTCCATGCCGAAGTTGGTGCATCTATGTTCTACGAACATGTCCATTTCTTCGAAACTGCCTTCGTCAAGAAGCATGGCTATACGCTCACGAGCTGTATATTTACCCTTCTCGTGTTGCTTTGCAATCGCTTTTTCACCACCACCGAGACGTGCTGCAGCGCGGCGGTCTATAAGCTCTTTAATCTTTTCAAGTTGATTACTCATGAATTTATATTCTTTAAGTGTTTATACAATTTATGATTTGATGATTTTACAGTCTTGCTTATTCCGGTTTTTCGCAAAGCTCGGTCAGGACACCGAGAGTTGACTTCGGATGCAGGAATGCAATGTTCAGACCTTCTGCACCTTTGCGGGGAGCTTTGTCTATAAGGCGGATACCTTTTTCTTCGACTTCGGCAAGCGCACCGGCCACTCCGTCTTCAACGGCGAATGCGAGATGATGCATGCCACCGTTACCGTTGTTCTTTTCGATGAACTTGGCAATTGTGCTTTCGGGAGAAGTAGGTTCCAACAATTCGATCTTTACATCGCCCACTTTCAGGAAAGCGGTTCTAACTTTCTGATCTTCCACGGTTTCGATGTTGTAGCATTTCAAACCTAAAACGTTTTCGTAGTACGGAAGGGCTTCTTCAATGCTCTTAACGGCAATGCCCAGATGCTCAATGTGTGAAATCTTCATAACTATATAAATTAATGTTAGTATTGTATCCTTTTTAATAAAGGTATAAAGCAGCACAAAGAAAGAGAATTCTTCCTTAATAAAGAAATTTTTCATCAATTAATTAATGGTTAATTGAACTTTAGAAGGATTTTTTCAGACTTTAGATAGAGACCGGTTGTTTTCTTGATATCGTCCGCTAACGGACATCCCCACTGTCCGAAAATGAACACTTACCCCTCTATGAAACCTTTCCGGCCACTTGGCACACTCTTTGCTTTTCTGTTTGCGACAATTTTAAAGATTGAACATGAAAAAGAATATTTTACTTGCAGTTTGTTTTTTGATGCCGTTGGCAACCATGGCGCAGAATGATACTTTGGGACATGAACGCAATATTACGCTGTCGGAGGCCATTGTACTGGCCCGTACGCAGTCTGTGGATGCTGCTGTGGCATTGAATGAATTGAAAACCGCGTATTGGGAATACCGTACATTCCGTGCGGACTTGTTGCCGGAAGTGAATTTCACCGGTACACTACCCAACTATAACAAGTCCTACAGTACCTACCAGAATTCCGACGGCTCCTATAGCTTTGTCCGCAACAATACACTGGGGCTGTCCGGACAGCTTTCGGTAGACCAGAACATTTGGTTTACGGGGGGTAAGCTGTCACTGACTTCTTCGCTGGATTATCTCAAACAACTGGGTTCCGGAGGAGCGAAGCAGTTCATGTCAGTCCCCGTGAGTCTGGAGTTGACGCAACCGGTCTTCGGAGTGAATACCTTGAAGTGGAACCGCCGTATAGAGCCCGTACGCTATGCCGAGGCAAAGGCCGAGTTCATTTCAGCTACGGAAGAGGTGACGATGAAAACCATCACTTATTTCTTTGAGTTGCTGCTGGCCAAAGAATCGCTCGCTACCGCCATGCAGAACAAGACGAATGCCGACCGCCTTTATGAAGTGGCCATAGCCAAACGTAAAATGGGACAGATATCCGAGAATGATTTGTTGCAGCTTAAACTGAATTCATTGCAGGGCAAGGCCGACGTGACTGAGGCAGAGAGCAACTTGAATGCAAAAATGTTCCAGCTCCGTTCTTTCCTCGGGGTGTCCGAGCAGGAAAGCCTGAATCCGGTGTTGCCCGCCACTGTTCCCGATATAAAGATGGAGTATGACCGTGTGCTGAACAAGGCACTGGAACGCAACTCCTTTGCACAGAACATTCGCCGCCGCCAGCTCGAAGCTGATTATGAAGTGGCAACGGCACGCGGAAACTTGCGCAGCATCGACCTCTTTGCCAGTGTGGGCTATACGGGGCAGAACCATGAATTCTCTTCAGCCTACCGGGACTTGCTTGATAATCAGATTGTGCAGGTAGGCGTCAAGATTCCTATCCTTGACTGGGGCAAGCGCCGCGGCAAGGTAAGGGTGGCAAAGAGCAACCGTGAAGTGGTCTTGTCCAGAATCCGTCAGGAACAGATGGACTTTAATCAGGACATCTTTTTGCTGGTGGCTAACTTCAACAACCAGGCGCAACAGCTGGACATAGCCGAAGAGGCGGATGTCATTGCTGAGAAGCGTTACAAGACCAGTGTAGAGACCTTTATGATAGGTAAAATCAGCACCCTGGACCTGAACGATGCACAGAACTCTAAAGACGAAGCCCGTCAAAAGCATATTTCAGAGCTGTACTACTATTGGTATTACTTCTATCAGCTCCGCAGCTTGACCCTTTGGGATTTTGAACGCGATACGGAATTGGAAGCTGATTTTGAAGAGGTGGTAAGAGGATAAGTCGACGGGTTGCAAGTGATAAGTTATGAATTATTTGCCGGTAAAAGTACCGTATATGCGATATTATAGGTAAATAACTTATAACTTATCATTCATAACTCTGCTTTTTTACTTATTTTTGCGGGAAACAAACTACAATTTTTATGATACTGATAATAGACGACGATAGTGCTGTGCGCTCTTCCCTCAGCTTTATGCTGAAGCGTGCCGGATATGAGGTGAAAACGGCTCCGGGCCCTCGCGAAGCTATGGATATAGTTAGGGCCGAAGCTCCCGCCTTGATTTTGATGGATATGAACTTCACTCTTTCCACTACCGGAGAAGAGGGACTTACCTTATTGAAGCAGGTAAAGGTGTTCCGTCCCGATGTGCCCGTTATTTTGATGACGGCATGGGGAAGTATCCAGCTTGCCGTGCAGGGTATGCAGGCCGGCGCATTCGATTTCATAACCAAGCCTTGGAACAATGCTGCTCTTTTGCAGCGCATCGAGACGGCCCTTGAACTTACGGCCGCCCCGAAAGAGGTGCCGGAAGAGCAGACTACCGCATTGAATCGCAGCCATATTATAGGTAAGTCCAAAGGGCTGATGGAAGTGCTGAACACAGTGGCTCGCATAGCCCGTACCAATGCTTCGGTGCTGATTACGGGCGAAAGCGGAACGGGCAAGGAGCTGATTGCCGAAGCCATCCATATCAACAGCCAACGCGTGAAGCAGCCCTTTGTCAAGGTGAACCTTGGTGGCATCTCGCAGAGCTTGTTCGAGAGCGAGATGTTCGGCCATAAGAAAGGGGCGTTTACCGATGCCAGTGCCGACCGTATAGGGCGTTTTGAAATGGCAAACAAAGGTACCATCTTCCTCGACGAGATTGGTGACCTCGACCCTTCCTGCCAGGTGAAACTGCTGCGCGTGCTTCAGGACCAGACATTCGAAGTGCTGGGCGATAGCCGTCCCCGCAAAGTCGATGTGCGCGTCGTTTCCGCCACTAATGCAGACCTCCGCAAGATGGTGTCCGAACGTACTTTCCGTGAAGACCTTTTTTACCGTATCAACCTGATTACCGTAAAACTGCCCTCCTTGCGGGAGCGCCGTGAGGATATACCTTTGCTGGCACGTCATTTTGCCGACCGTCAGGCAGAGGTGAACGGCTTGCCGCGTACGGATTTCTCGGCCGACGCTCTGAATTTCCTTTCCCGCCTGCCTTATCCGGGCAACATTCGTGAGTTGAAGAATCTGGTGGAGCGTACCATTCTGGTCAGCGGCAAGCCGGTGCTGGATGCCACGGATTTCGATGCCCAATATCTGCGTCACGACGAACCGGCCAAAGCTGCCGAAGGTACTTCTTTTGCAGGTATGACCTTGGATGAAATAGAGCGGCAGACTATCTTGCAGGCGTTGGAACAGCATAAAGGGAATCTCAGTCAAGTGGCAGTGTCATTAGGCATCAGCCGCGCTGCGCTTTACAGACGTTTGGAAAAATATAATATTCAAGTCCCGTGCGCATAAAATTCTTTTTCTTCATACTTGTCCTTTTTCTGCTCGGTCTGGGTGGAATGCTGGTATATCTGCTGAGTGGGAAGCCTTCTTTGTATCTGTACGTATTGGAGGGGCTCATCGGGTTTATCCTTATCTATCTGATAGTATTCTATAATAAGATAGTGAAGCCGATGAATACCATCGGCAGCGGTATGGAGTTGCTGCGCGAGCAGGATTTCAGTAGCCGTCTCAGCCGGGTAGGGCAGTACGAGGCAGACCGCATTGTGAATATCTTTAACCGAATGATGGAGCAGCTCAAGAATGAACGGTTGCGCATGCGCGAGCAGAATCACTTCTTGGATTTGTTGATTCAGGCATCTCCAATGGGGGTTATTATCCTGACAATGGACGATGAAGTGTCGCAACTGAATCCGATGGCGGTAAAGATGCTCGGTGTCCGTATGGAGGAGGCGATGACAAAACGGCTGGACCAGATGGACTCCCCGTTGGCTGCCGAACTTTCGTCTATTCCCAAAGACGAGACGGCGGTGGTCCGTCTCAATGATGCGAATATTTATAAATGCACCCATTCTTCTTTTATTGACAGAGGGTTCAAACATCCTTTTTTCTTGATAGAGCGTATGACGGAAGAAGTGATGCGTGCCGAGAAGCGTGCCTATGAAAAGGTAATCCGCATGATAGCTCATGAAGTGAACAATACCACTGCGGGCATCACTTCCACACTCGATACAGTGGAGCAGGCACTTTCTACAGAAGATGATATGGAGGACATCTGCGACGTGATGCGCGTCTGTACGGAGCGTTGTTTCTCGATGAGCCGTTTCATTACCCGTTTTGCAGATGTGGTAAAGATACCCGAACCTACCCTGGCACCCGTCCAGCTGAATGAGTTGGTGTCCATGTGCAAGCGTTTCATGGAAGGAATGTGCAATGACCGCAATATAGAGCTACGTCTGGAATGCGACCCGGAGGTGGGAATGGTGCGTATGGATGCTTCTCTTTTTGAGCAGGTGCTTGTGAATATCATCAAGAATGCTGCCGAAAGTATAGAGGGGGATGCCGGAGAAAACGGACAGCAAGGTGAGATAATAGTAAGGACCACTGCCCCCGCTTCTGTGGAAGTCGTTGACAATGGTCCGGGGATAAGTAAAGAGACCGAAGCTAAACTCTTCAGTCCCTTCTTTTCCACCAAGCCGAACGGGCAGGGAATTGGCCTGGTGTTTATCCGGGAAGTTTTGAGCCGTCATGGTTGCACGTTCTCCCTACGTACCTACAACGATGGATTGACCCGCTTCCGTATACTATTTAATTAAAATTTGAAAGTTTTACCTTTCACCTTTCAATTTTTACCTTTCGCCTTTCCATTTTTACCTTTCGCCTTTCCATTTTTAAAGAATTCTTTTGCATACTCCTCCAGTATCTTTTTGATGCCTTGGCCGATGGTTGCATAGTCTTTCTCGTCCAGATTGGCGAGTGAGGCGCGTACGCTCCATTCGGGGCCGTCAAAACCACCGCCGTTCAGCAGCACCAGAGAGGTTTCTTTGGCAAGGCGGAAGACTACGTTCAGCGGGCTGTAGGTGCGTTTCAGATATTCTACAAAGTCGTCCCCATAGAACTTCTTTGCCCAAACCAGCATGTCGATTTCTGTATAATAACCTACGCGCAACGGGTCTTCCGTCAGCGTGAAACCGGTATTCTCCCAAAGGGCATGCAATCGGCGGTGGATAATCTCCTGCATCTTTTGCTTGTATTTGTTTTCCTTGTCCAGCAGGGCAAAGGCGGCGAAAAGGCCCATCTGCATCTGTTGTGGCAATGACAGTCCGGCGGTATGGTTCAGTGCCACCTGACGGCTGTCGGCAACCATACGGTCGATAAACTTCAGTTTTTCAGGTTCCAGAGTGAGGGTGGAGTAGCGGTGGTGCAGAATCTCCCGTTTCTCTTTCGGCAGTTTGGCTATCAGCTTGTCGAACAGGTTGAATTCGTGCAGGGCAATGACCGCATTGCGCCATCCGGTGGCACCGAAGTATTTGGAGAATGAATAGACGCAAAGCGTATTGTAGGGAATTTCTGCCATGAACGAACGGAAGTGCGGACTGAATGTACCGTATACGTCGTCTGTAATAATCATCAGATTAGGGTTGTCATTTCTGACGATGCTCACGATGCGCGCCATTGTATCCGGACTGAGTGTGTAGCTGGGCGGATTACTGGGATTGGTGACAAAGAGGGCCTTGATTTTAGGGCTTTTCAAGCGGTCTATGTCTTCGTCGCTGTACTGCCAGAGGTGCATCCCTTCGTTATTCATGCGGTTGGCATGTATTTTGGTCACTCGAAACTGGTAGCGGCTGAGTTGTGGGATTTCAATATAGGGGGTAAAGGCAGGAACCATGAGGACGATGCCGTCCCCTTTGTTCAGCAGGAAGTTTTCCTGCAGGGAGTCGAAGATGTAGCACATGGCGGCTGTTCCACCTTCGGTGGCAAACAAGTCATAGGCACCCCGGGGAGGACGGTTGTCGCACATCTCTTGCGAAAGGTAATCTTGCACAAGGATTTCCGTAAAATGAAGGATGCGGTCGGGCACGGGATACTGATCGCCTACAATGCTTTCGGCCCATTCGTGTACAAGGCTGTCGGGGTCGGCGGCATGCTGCATCAGCAGGTAGTTGTAGGTTTGTTCCAGCAATTTGGCGCCCGGTACGTTATTGTTCTTTTTCAAGAAGGCTTCGAAGCGAGAGGCAATGCCTTTTTTTTCGGGGATGCCTGCAATTCCCTCGGGCAAATCCATGATGCGGCGGCACTCTTCCAGGCCGAAGCTTCCCAACAGGAAGAAGGCTTCGCGTGGAGCGGTTGCAATCCAGTTGGGGTTGCCGCGCCCTGCGTTCAGCATGGTACGGGCGGTTTTCTTCAGACTCTCGTCTGCCATGTCTATCAGGCGGTTCTTCAGTTCGAAAGGACTGATAGATTCCATTTTCTTTTCTAAAAGTTTTGTATCCATAAGCTCAAGTTTAGGTTCGTTATTTATTGTTTTCAGTCATTCGGCGAATAATCTCTGTTCATGCGGTATACTATTTCTTTCCTTGCTTGAAATTAATCGTCCGATATATGTTTCCTTTTCGTCCGACAGTTGTTGAATCATCGTCCGACAACTGTTGAATTATCGTCCGACAGCTGTCGGACGAATAGCTATTAGTGAATGGGTATATAGTCGCTTGCATTTCCGGCAATAATTCTTTGAATGCTCCGGATTAGTAAGCATTGGTACAGAATCGTCTTATATTAGCAAAACGATGACTACACCCCATATTATTAATAAGGTATTGCCCACGGCATAGGTCACGGTGTATCCCAGAGCAGGTGTCTCACTCTCAACGGCATCCTGCACCGCGCCTAAAGCGGCCGTAGTGGTACGTGCCCCCGCGCAGACGCCCAAAGCCAGTGCCGGATGGAACTTGAAAACATACCTTGCCAGCAGCAAGCCGATAATCAGCGGCAGGGCGGTGGCGGCTGCTCCCACCAGAAACAGGCTGATACCTACGTCGTGGAAGCCCTGCACGAAACTGGGACCTGCCGAAATGCCCACTACCGCGATGAACATGTTCAGACCGACATTGTTCAACACCCATTGCGAAGGTTCGGGAATGCGCCCGAAGGTGGGGTGCTTACTGCGGAGCCAGCCGAAGAACAAGCCGGCAATCAATGCGCCGCCGCTTGTGCTCAAGCTGATGGGGATGCCGCCGATATGGACGGAAAGTGCTCCGAACAAACCTCCGACAAGGATACCCAGGCCTACGAATATCATGTCCGTCTGGTTGGTAGGGCGGTCTATATACCCCAGACGTTTGGCTGCTGCTTCCACTTCCTGCCTGGTACCTACCACTTCGATGACGTCGCCGGCATCTACTACCGTTTGTGCCAGCACGGGAATGGATATTCCGGCGCGCTTGATGCTCCGGATACTGACACCGTGCATGAACTTTTCCCTTCGGATAACTGCAACCGTCTTGCCGGCAACCGTCTTGCGTGTGATTGTAACCGGTAACTTTTCGGCAGGAAAATCCAGGAGCTGGGCATCTTGTACTTCCGGCCCTATCCAGCTTTCTTCGCCTATGATGTATTCGCGGCGTCCGCTTAGCACTACTTCGTCTCCCGGCTCTATCTGTATGTTCATGCTGACTTCCACCACAACTCCGGATTTGCGGAGGCGTTCCACAAATAGACGTTTGTCGTGCTGCCGGAAGTAGACTTCCAGGTCAATCACCCGCTTTCCATTCTTGAACCATTCGTTTTCGACCCGGTAGGCACGGAAAGTGACGGGGCGTGCTGCTGGCATGAATCCCGGTTCGTCAGCCAGAGAGCTGCCCATCTTCGCCTCCAGTTCCTTGCAGGCGGCTTTCACCTTTTCCAGCCCGCCCAGCATCTTGGGACCGATGGATGATAGGACCCATGCCGAGCCTGCAGTACCGAAAATGTAGGTGACGGCGTAGGATACGGGAATGATGTTGACGTAACTTTGTCGTTGGGCCTCGTCCAGTCCCATATTGGCCATGGTGTCTTCTGCCACTCCGATGACGGCGGAGATGGTTTGCGAACCGGCCAGCAGTCCGGCAGCTTCACCGGCATTGTAGCCCATCATCAGGGCCAGCAGCCAGGTCACTGACAGTACGGATACACACATCAGTACGGCAAAGCCTACTTGGGGTAATCCGTCCTTTTTCAGTCCGCGGAAGAACTGGGGACCCACTTTATAGCCCACGGCAAAAAGGAAAAGCAGAAAAAATACCGACTTTATCGGACCCGGTACGGCTATATTCAGTTGCCCTACCAGTACGCCTACAAGCAGTACACTGGTCACTGTGCCCAGCGTAAACTTACCGATACGCAGTTTCCCCAGCCAGAATCCCAGGAATATAGTGAGGAAAATGGCAAGTTCGGGGCGTTCCCTGAGCTGGTTGAAAATCCATTCCATAATCAAGTTGTTTAGGTTATATATTGGTTGTTCCGATGCTTTCTGGAGCGTCGTTTCGCTATACAACGGCTTTTAACGGGAAGTGTTTTGTACAAAAGGAGTTTTTTAGAACATTTATTCCGTAAAACCGAACTTTAAGAAAAAGTTTTCTTCCGTACCTTTGCCATCCAAATTAGGTAAAACAAGGTATGAAGTTGTTTTTTAGGGTATTTCTGCTTATCCAGCTGGTTACTCTTCCATTGAGAGCACAATATATGGTGCAAGGCGTTGTCACCGATTCGTTGACGAAGGAGCCGTTGCCTTATACGTCAGTTTATCTGAAAGGAACTACGGAGGGAGGGATGACGGACAATAACGGCCGTTTTTCCTTCAAGACCTATCGCCCGGAGGCCACGCTGGTCATTTCGGCCGTGGGATATAATGAATATGTCCGGCTGATTCATCCTGCAAAGTCTTCTAAGTTCAATATTGCCCTTTCGCCAGCCACTTATGCACTGGATGAGGTGGTGGTGAAGCCGAAACGTGAACGGTATAAGAAAAAGGATAATCCCGCAGTGGAGTTTGTACGCAAGATGATAGAGCATCGGGATGACTACTCGCCCGACGAACGCGACTTCTGGAAACGTGACCGCTATGAAAAGATGACTTTTGCCATCAATAACTTCGACAGCTTGAAGCAACAGAAGTGGCTTTACCGTAAGTTCAAGTTTCTGACGGATTATGTCGATACCTCTGCCGTTACCGGCAGGCCGGTACTGGCCATCTCCAACCGTGAGTTACTTGCCACAGACTATTACCGCAAGTCTCCGCATAGCCGGAAACAGTGGGTCACCGCCCGCAGGCAGGCAGGAGTGGACGAGATGCTTTCCCAGCAGGGTATGGAGCAGGCTATCAGTGTCACCATGACCGATGTAGACCTTTATGAGAACAACATCACCTTGTTCACCAATAAGTTTGTCAGTCCGCTTTCCTCCCTTGGGCCGTCTTTCTACAAATATTATCTGATGGATACGCTTACCGTTGCCGGAAAGCCTTGTGTTGACTTGACATTTGTCCCTTTCAACTCCGAGTCGTTCGGTTTTACGGGACATTTATACGTCATGCTGGACAGTACCTATTTTGTAAAGCGTGCCGTCATGAACTTTCCTCAGAAAATAAATCTGAACTTTGTGGACTACATGAAGATTGAACAGAATTTTGACCGCGCGGAGGACGGTACGAGGCAGTTGCTCAATGAGAGTATCACTACGGAATTCAAGTTGGTGGACAATAGTGACGGTATTTATGCCAAGCGGGATGTGTATTACAGAAACTATCAGTATGAACCGGATGACAAGGCTCTGCAGGCTTTCCGAAAACCGGAAAAGGTGATTGAAGAGACATCGGCTTCCGGCTATTCGGAAGCATATTGGGATGCCAACCGCCAGGTGGAAGTCAGCAAGAAAGAGACTTCGGTGGACAAGATGATGGCCCAGTTGCGCAGCTATCCCGTTTATTTCTGGACGGAGAAAGTGTTGAAGGTGCTGTTCACGGGGTATATTCCCGCTCCGAAGGAAAAAGAACCTTTGTTCTATATCGGTATGATGAATACCACTATCAGCGGAAATACACTGGAAGGGGTGCGCTTGCGTGCCGGCGGTATGACGACGGCATGGCTCAATCCGCATTTGTTCGGCAGGGGCTATATGGCATACGGTTTTCGCGACCATCGTGTAAAGGGACTCGCCGAACTGGAATATTCTTTTCATAGGAAGAAGGAATATGCCAATGAATTTCCTATACATTCGTTGAAGCTCCGTTACTTGTCAGACGTCAATCAATATGGACAACACTATCTTTATACCAGTCAGGATAATGTTTTTCTTGCCTTGAAACGTCAGAAGGATGACCGTATCGGTTATCAGCGGAAGGCGGAACTGACCTATACCAATGAGTTCCATTCCGGCTTTTCCGTACAGATGACGGCGCGCCTGCGTAAAGATGAATCATCCCATCTGATTCCTTTCGTCAAGCAGGATGACCGTAATACGTATGTAAAAAGTATTTCGACCAGTGAACTGGAATTGAAGCTGCGCTATGCTCCCAACGAGAAATTCTTCCAAACCCAATGGAACCGTTTCCCCGTTTCGCTGGATGCTCCGGTCTTTTCGCTTACACATACCATGGCTGCCAAAGGGGTACTGGGAGGAGACTATACCTATCACTATACGGAAGCGGGTTTTCAAAAGCGTTTCTGGTTCTCGGCATTCGGTTATACGGACGTTATCCTGAAGGCCGGGAAAGTATGGAACAAGGTTCCTTTCCCTTTGCTCGTCATTCCCAACGCGAACTTGTCCTATACCATACAGCCCGAGTCCTATTCACTGATGAATGCCATGGAATTCATGAACGATGAATACGCTTCCTGGGATGTGACCTATTACTTGAACGGCTGGCTCTTCAACCGTATTCCTTTGTTGAAAAAGTTGAAATGGCGTGAAGTGCTTTCCTGTCGCGGCTTGTATGGGAATTTGAGTGATAAGAATAATCCGGCTTTTCAGCAGGATTTGTTCCGTTTTCCTGCCGGCAGCACTACAATGGGGCATACGCCATACGTAGAGGCAGGTGTAGGTGTTGAAAATATTTTCAAAGTATTGCGTGTCGATTATGTATGGCGTTTGACTTACCGAAATTTACCAAATATCGACAAATCCGGGCTCAGAATCAGTCTACACATGACATTTTAACTTAAATCTTACTAATAGGACATTAAATCGGATAAAATGACTAATCCCAATTGAGTAAAATACCCTAAATTTGAGCAATTTTTTAAACTCTAAATAATACAATGGCAATGAAAGAAAACATTAAGCCGGCAACCGGACGCCTGGGCGTGCTGGTAGTCGGAGTAGGTGGTGCGGTTGCAACCACCATGATTACCGGTACATTAGCTGCTCGCAAGGGCTTGGCAAAAGCTATAGGCTCAATCACACAAATGGCTGCTATGCGCATGCAGGATGGCAAAGAGAAACTTATCAAAGACATAGTGCCTTTGGCTGATTTGAATGATATCATTTTCGGCGGTTGGGACATTTTCCCGGACAACGCCTACGAAGCTGCTATGTATGCCGAGGTTTTGAAAGAGAAAGACTTGAATTTGGTAAAAGACGAACTGCAAGCCATCAAGCCGATGCCTGCTGCATTCGACCACAATTTTGCAAAACGTTTGAACGGTACGCATATTAAGAAGGCTGCTACTCGCTGGGAAATGACAGAGCAGTTGCGTGAGGATATCCGTAACTTCAAGGCAGCCAATAACTGCGAGCGTATTGCTGTGCTGTGGGCTGCAAGTACCGAAATATATATTCCGCTGTCCAAAGAGCACGAATCTCTCGCTGCTTTGGAGCAGGCAATGAAGGAAAACAATACTGAAGTTATCTCTCCGAGTATGTGCTATGCATATGCTGCCATTGCAGAAGGCGCTCCGTTTATTATGGGTGCTCCTAATCTGTGTGTGGATACTCCGGCTATGTGGGAATTCTCCAAGAAAATGAATGTGCCCATTTCCGGTAAGGACTTCAAGAGTGGCCAGACTTTGATGAAGACGGTGCTTGCTCCGATGTTCAAGACCCGTATGTTGGGTGTAAGCGGCTGGTTCTCTACGAATATTCTGGGTAACCGTGACGGCGAGGTACTCGACCAACCGGAGAACTTCAAGACAAAAGAGGTCAGCAAGCTGTCTGTTATCGACAATATCTTCGAACCGGAGAAATATCCTGACTTGTACGGTGATGTTTATCATAAGGTACGCATTAACTACTATCCTCCTCGTAAGGATAACAAGGAAGCATGGGACAACATCGATATTTTCGGCTGGATGGGCTATCCGATGGAAATCAAGGTTAACTTCCTGTGCCGTGACTCCATTCTTGCTGCTCCCATCGCGCTCGACTTGGTTATTTTCAGTGATTTGGCATTGCGTGCAGGCATGTGCGGCATCCAGACGTGGCTGTCTTTCTTCTGCAAGAGCCCGATGCACGATTTTGAGCATGAGCCAGTACACGATTTGTTCCAGCAATGGCGCATGGTGAAAGAGACTCTCCGTAACATGGTGGGTGAAACAGCACCGAGTTATCTGGATTAAAAAAACAGTGATAAGGTGATAAAAATAAGGTGGTAAGGTGATAGAGTGATAGCACTTTACCACTTTATCACTTTTATTACTTTATTGCATTTATCACTTTACCGTTTTTATCGCATTTATCACCTCATTACTTTTTTGATGAAGAAACCCTCCCTCCTCCCAGTCATTATCGGTACGGGCTTTGGCTCGGGCTTTTCTCCTTTTGCACCCGGCACTGCGGGAGCTTTGCTGGCTACGCTTATCTGGTTCGGGTTGTCTTATCTGGTTTCAAGTGTCTGCCTTTTGTGGCTGACAGTAGCATTGATTTTGGTATTTACACTTGCCGGTATCTGGGCTGCTAACCGCCTGGAGGCATCTTGGGGCGAAGACCCTTCGCGCGTGGTGGTCGATGAAATGGTCGGTGTGTGGATTGCCTTGCTTGCGGCGCCCGCCGGACATGTATGGTATGCATTGGGAGCATTTGTCTTGTTCCGTTTGTTTGATATATTCAAGCCCTTGGGCATTCGCCGTATGGAAAGTCTGCCGGGTGGAATCGGGGTAATGATGGACGATATTCTGTCTGGAGTCTACGGATTTATAATTTTGATTGTGGCAAGATGGATAATCAGTTGAAATCAAATGGCAAAGGTGTGTCGTGGCGCCATTCTGTCTGGATCTTCTTCAAGGCCCAGATTTCTGCGCAATTCGCAAGCTTTGTCGATTTTCTGGTGACTATCCTTCTGGTAAAGGCTTTTGCTGTTTTTTATCTTTATGCCACATTCACGGGTTCCGTGGTAGGAGGCATTGTAAACTGTGCCATTAATTACGGATGGGTGTTCCATGCCGAAGACTGTAAGAAAACGCATGTTGCCGTGAAATATCTCTTTGTCTGGGGAGGCAGCATTATACTGAATACCTGGGGCACTTTTGCACTGACCGAGTGGCTTACGGGCATGACATGGGTCAATGGGCTGTTGGGATATTATATAGACAATGTATTTATTCTGTCAAAGATAATAGTAGCAGTGCTGGTAGCTTTTTTTTGGAACTACCATCTGCAACGTTTTTTCGTTTATCGTAATCACAATATAAAAGGCTTTCTGAAACATTATTTAGAGAACAAAAAAGACGAATATGAATTATAGAGATTGGTTGCAGCAGGTGATATACAAGATTATCAATCCTGTGGTGCATGGTATGATTAGAATTGGCATTACGCCTAACTTTATTACGACTACGGGGCTGGTACTGAATATCGTGGCGGCTGCCTTGTTTGTGTATGCCGGGGTGTACAAGAGTGGTGAACTGGCCTATGTGGGCTGGGGAGGCGGTATTGTGCTCTTTGCCGGGTTGTTTGACATGATGGACGGACGTGTGGCACGCGTGGGTAAAATGAGTTCTACTTTCGGTGCGCTCTACGACTCCGTACTCGACCGTTACAGCGAGCTCGTGACATTGTTCGGCATCTTCTATTACCTGATGCTGCAAGGCTATTTGTGGGGCTCCATCATTACATTCATTGCGCTGATAGGTTCGCTGATGGTGAGTTACGTGCGTGCCCGTGCCGAAGGTTTGGGGCTGGAGTGTAAAGTCGGTTTCATGCAGCGCCCCGAACGCGTTGTGCTGACTGCCCTCGGTGCCATGTTCTGCGGTATCTTTGGTGATTGTACTTTATTCGACCCGATGCTGATACTAATTGTGCCTATGGCAGTGATTGCAATATTGGCGAATTTGACGGCATTTGCCCGCTTGGCGCATTGCTATAAACTACTGAAAGACAAGGAATGAAAAATAGTTTGTTTCCCTCTGTGAGAGAGGCAGTGCTGGTGATTGTCATCACAGCGTTTTTCCTGATTCTGACAGCGGTCTGTATCGGGCTTCGTCCGGAACATTTCCTGATGGGGGGTGTATTTCTGTTATTGTTCTTTGCCGGACAGACAACCCGTAAGTTGGCAGTGGCGCTGTTGCCGTTTTTCATATTCGGCATTTCGTATGACTGGATGCGCGTATATCCCAATTACCAGGTGAATCCCATTGATGTAAAAGGACTTTATGAGGCAGAAAAATCCCTTTTTGGCTTGTCTGTAGACGGTGCTGTCCTTATCCCTTGTGAGTATTTTGCTTTGAACCATTGTCCTGTTGCCGATTTCTTTGCCGGGATATTCTATCTCTGTTGGGTACCGGTTCCCATTGCATTCGGGTTGTGGCTCTATCTGAAGGGTGACCGTAAGGTATATCTTCGTTTTGCGATGGTGTTCCTGCTGGTTAATCTCATCGGTTTTGCCGGCTATTACATCCATCCCGCTGCTCCGCCCTGGTATGCCATGAATTATGGTTTCGAGCCGATACTCGACACTCCGGGCAATGTGGCAGGCTTAGGGCGCTTTGACGAATTGCTGGGATGCTCCATCTTCAACTCCATTTACGGAAGGAATGCCAATGTATTTGCGGCAGTGCCCTCGCTCCATGCCGCCTATATGGTGGTGGCTTTGGCCTACGCGGTTATGGACCGCAGCAAAAAGTGGTTGATAGCGTTGTTTGCGGTGATTATGGTCGGTATCTGGTGGACGGCTGTCTATTCGGGACACCATTATCTGATTGATGTGATGCTGGGCATCTCTTGTGCATTGCTGGGTATTTTTGTTTTTGAGAAAGGACTGATGAAGTGGGGAGCGTTCGGACGCTTCTTTGAAAGATACAGTCGATACATTAAATAAGGTATACAATGAATAATTTTGTTTTTTATAGTCCTACAGAGTTTGTCTTTGGCAAGAATACTGAAGTGCAAGTCGGTGCATTGGCGCGTAAGTATGGTGCACAAAAAGTGATGATAGTATATGGAGGCGGTTCTGTTGTACGGAGTGGTCTGCTGGATAGGGTGAAGCAATCCTTGCAGGAAGCCGGTGTGGCTTATTGCGAAATGGGAGGTGTCCAGCCCAATCCCATTGACGGGAAGGTATACGAAGGTATTCAGCTTTGCCGTCGTGAGCAGGTGGATATGATGCTTCCTGTGGGAGGTGGTTCGGTCATAGATACGGCAAAGGCCATTGCTGCCGGAGCCCTCTATGATGGGGACTTCTGGGATTTCTTTATCGGTCGTGCCAAGGTGGAGAAAGCGTTGAAAGTAGCCGTGGTGCTGACTATCCCGGCTGCCGGAAGCGAGGGTTCGGGCAATACGGTAATTACCAAGACAGAGACACTCCAAAAACTGGGTCTCTGTGCCCCCGAGCATTTGCGTCCCGTATTTTCCATCATGAATCCTGAACTGACCTACACCCTCCCGGCTTATCAGACGGCTTGTGGCATTGCCGACATGATGGCCCACATCATGGAGCGTTACTTCACGAATACACCGGATGTGGAAATCAGCGACCGGCTTTGTGAAGGCACCTTGACAGCTATCATTAAAGAAGCTTACCGGGTGAAACAGCAACCGGACAACTATGCCGCGCGTGCCAACATTATGTGGTGTGGCACTGTGGCGCATAACGGAACTTGTGGAGTAGGGCGTGAGGAAGACTGGGCATCCCATGCACTGGAACATGAAATCAGTGCTATCTATAATGTAGCCCACGGTGCCGGCTTGGCTGTAATCTTCCCTGCCTGGATGGCTTTTATGGCGGAACATAATCCGGCAAAGATAGCCCAGTTTGCCCATCGTGTTTTTGATATACCCAAGTCCGAAGATTTGGAAGAGATGGCTTTGGCAGGTACTGCCCGACTGAAACACTTTTTCCGTTACATGGGCTTGCCGGTTGGCTTTAAGGAGTTGGGTATCGAGCATCCCGATATAGACCGTATGCTCGTCAGTCTGCGGCGCAATAAAGGCGAACTGCTTGGCAACTACGTGAAGCTGACCATGACTGATTGCAGGGAAATCTATCGTTTGGCTTTATAACGAAAGGCATGTTTGGGGAGAGCTCCCCCAAAGCAAGAGCTAAAAAAGACGGCGAAGATAAATACCCTTCGCCGTCTTTTTTATTTGATTTCGATTTCTTCCTTCATGTCTATCTCTTCCCCTTGCAGGTCGTAGAATACATATTCCAGGAATGCTAATTTCTGGTTTGGAATAATCTTGATACCGAATCCGTACTTCATCTGCCACTTCCGTTTCAAGGAGACGAGTCCCTGATTGACGTAGGCTGCGATGTACGGGTGGATGTGTAACGAGAATTTCTTTATCTTCAATTTGTTGACCAGGTAGTCAATCTTACTCTCTAAGGTGTCCGTAAAGAGGATGGACGATTTGATGGTGCCTTTACCGAAGCAGGTGGGGCAGGTTTCCGTCGTATTTACATCCATAGCCGGGCGTACACGCTGGCGTGTAATCTGCATCAGTCCGAATTTACTGAGCGGCAGGATGTTGTGACGTGCTCTGTCTTTCTGCATGTTGGCACACATACGTTCGTAAAGCTTCTGTCGGTTTTCGGCTTCATTCATGTCGATGAAGTCCACCACGATGATACCACCCATATCCCTTAGTCTGAGCTGGCGTGCCAGTTCGTCGGCTGCACCCAGATTCACTTCCAGTGCGTTGGCCTCCTGCCCGTTGGCATTCTTGGTGCGGTTACCGCTGTTCACGTCTACTACGTGAAGCGCCTCAGTATGCTCAATAATCAGGTAGGCACCACTTTTGTATGAAATGGTCTTGCCGAATGATGACTTGATTTGTTTGGTGATACCAAAATTGTCGTAAATGGGGAGTTGACCTTTGTACAGCTTCACGATTCCTGCCCGTTCAGGGGCGATGAGGGTTACGTAATCCTTGATTTCGTGGTACACAGCCTCGTTGTTCACGTGGATGTTTTCGAAGGAAGGATTGAACAAGTCGCGCAACAGTCCTACGGCACGGCTGGTTTCTTCGTAAATCAGTGTCGGAAATTTGGTGGCCTTCTGTACTTTTGTAATGGCATCTTCCCAATGTTTCAGTAATACTTTAAGCTCTCCGTCGAGTTCGGCAACACGTTTTCCTTCGGCCACGGTGCGGACGATGACGCCGAAGTTTTTCGGCTTGATACTCATCAGCAGTTGCTTGAGGCGTGCGCGCTCTTCGCTCGATTTAATTTTTTGTGATACGGAAACCTTGTCATTGAAGGGAATCAGCACGAGGTATCTTCCGGCAAAGGAAAGCTCGGAAGTCAGTCGCGGCCCTTTGGTAGAGATAGGTTCCTTGACAATTTGCACCACTACTTCTTGTCCCACCTTGAGTGTGTTGGAAACCGTTCCGTCCTTTTCAAGGTCGGGAAGTATGGTTGCTTTGGTAATGGGATTCAGCTTCTTCTTGTCGCTTAAAGTTTGCTTTACGTACTTCTCTAACGAGTTAAATTGAGGACCTAGGTCCAGATAATGAAGAAAAGCGTCTTTCTCGTAACCCACGTCCACGAAGCAGGCATTCAGGCCGGGCATCAATTTTTTGACGCGTCCCAAATACATGTTGCCCACCGAGAAGGAGATGTTTCTTCCTTCGCTCTGGAGTTCCACCAGCTGCTTGTCTTCAAGCAGTGCAATGGATACTTCTTTGGGCTGTACGTCTACAACGAGTTCGCTTGTCACAATAATTGGCTTTTAAATGATTCTATTTACTACTTAAACAAAGAACAAACCCGCGAGACATTTTGCTTCACAAGTTTGTTCTTTATTTTGTCCTTCAGACTAAAAATTACTTTTTGCTTTTATGTCTGTTCTTTCTTAGTCTTTTTTTACGCTTGTGCGTAGACATTTTATGTCTTTTTTTCTTCTTTCCGCTTGGCATAGCTTCAAAATTTTTATGGGTTAATACTATTGTTTATTATTTCTTCACTG
This sequence comes from Bacteroides sp. AM32-11AC, assembly GCF_003603515.1. NCBI lineage: Bacteria > Pseudomonadati > Bacteroidota > Bacteroidia > Bacteroidales > Bacteroidaceae > Bacteroides > Bacteroides sp. AM32-11AC. The sequence goes on from NZ_QTNH01000007.1 coordinate 149,533, forward strand.
AGAGGGTGAACGTTTTTGCAGGCTTAAATGCCGGAATGTTATGTTCCGGAATGATTATTGTAGTGTTCTTGGAGATGTTGCGAGCAGTTTTCTGGGCTCTTTTCTTCACTACAAAACTACCAAACCCGCGGAGGTAAACATTTTCATCTTTGGATAAAGATGCCTTTACTGCGTCCATGAATGCTTCAACGGTTGTAAGTACGGTTGTCTTATCAATTCCGGTGTTCTTTGTAATTTCGTTTACAATATCAGCTTTAGTCATTTTTCTTTAAAAAAAATATTATTACTATAGTTTTCCTAATTTTTTGGACTGCAAATATATAGCTTTTCCGTGGCTCTAAAAAATATATTTCGGACAATTTTCTAAAAAAGTCTTGGCATTAAGCTTTGTTAGGCTGAAAATGAAGTATTTTTGCAGCATGAATATTTTTAGCGGAACATTGTTGGACTGGTATGCGGAGAACAAACGCGACCTTCCGTGGCGAAATACCACGGACCCTTATCTGATATGGATTTCTGAAATCATCTTACAACAGACAAGAGTGGCGCAGGGGTATGAGTATTTTCTGCGTTTCATAAAACGCTTCCCGGATGTGGTGTCGCTGGCTGCTGCGTCCGAGGACGAAGTGATGAAATATTGGCAGGGCCTGGGGTACTATTCGCGTGCCCGCAACCTGCATGCCGCAGCCAAAAGCATGAAGGGGACATTTCCGAAAACCTATGCAGAGGTACGTGCCTTGAAGGGAGTGGGGGATTATACGGCAGCGGCCATCTGCTCCTTTGCCTATGACATGCCTTATGCGGCGGTCGACGGGAATGTGTATCGGGTGCTTTCCCGCTATTTCGGCATTGATGTTCCCATTGATTCTACTGAAGGGAAAAAGACTTTTACCGCTTTGGCGGGTGAGGTGCTCGATAAATCCAGGCCGGCAGATTATAACCAGGCAATTATGGACTTCGGAGCCGTGCAGTGTACGCCGCAGTCGCCCAACTGTCTGTTTTGTCCTTTGTCCGGCAGCTGCCGGGCATTGTCTGAAGGAAAAGTGCAGCAACTGCCCGTGAAGCAGCACAGAACCAAGACCACCAACCGCTATTTTAATTATATATATGTACGCATGGGCGCGCATACCTTGATACATAAGAGGACGGAGGACGATATCTGGAAAAATCTCTTTGAATTGCCTCTGGTTGAAACGGAAAAAGATTTATCCGAAGAGGAATTTCTGGCATGTCCGCAGTTTCATGCGCTGTTTGCAGAGGGAGAGGTACGGATGGTCCGTATACTGCTTCGGGGGGTGAAGCACGTATTGTCCCACAGAGTGATTTACACCAACTTCTACGAGGTTACTCTGCCCGATAATTCGAGCTCCTTCTCAAGTTACCAACGGGTTGCAGTCGAAGATTTGGGCCGTTATGCGGTACCCCGGCTGATACATGCTTTCTTGGAGAAATATGTATAAAAGTTGTTTGTATTCTTGCATGGTGTGAATATTCTCGTTAATTTTGGCAGCAAATTAATAAAATAGAAGCTTATGTCAGTAAATAAAGTGATATTGATAGGAAATGTGGGACAAGACCCTAAAATAACCTATTATGAAGGTGGAAACTGTGTTGCCCAGCTTTCTTTGGCCACTACGGAGAAAGGATACACTTTGCAGAATGGTACGCAGATTCCGGACCGTACCGAATGGCATAACCTGATATTCCGTGGCCGTTTAGGCGAAATCGTTGAGAAATATGTGCATAAAGGCGATAAGCTTTACGTGGAAGGTAAGATACGTACCCGTTCTTACGATGACCAGGGAGGCATCAAGCGTTATGTGACTGAGATATTTGTCGACAATATGGAGATGCTGACTCCGAGAACGGCAACTCCCGGTGCTGGCCCTTATGCGCCGCAGGCGGGAGCCGCCCCCCAGCCACAACAACCAGTACAACCGCAGGCTGCCCCTGCACAAGATAACCCGACGGACGACTTGCCGTTCTAATTGTTTAACTAAAACCAAAATCTTTGGACCCAGACGCTTATTTATGCCAGTTGGCAGATGTTTTTAACGGTATATCCGTACAGACTCCTTCTATTTCGGCCGTTGTAGCCATTGTGTTGGCAGGTTTGCTTTTGCTTGTTTCCGGTTTTGCATCAGCTTCCGAAATAGCCTTTTTCTCTCTTTCTCCGTCAGACCTGAATGCAATAGCGGAGAGAAAGCATCCTTCGGATGAGAAAATCAGTAATCTGCTGGACAACAGCGAACGTTTGTTGGCAACGATTCTGATTACGAACAACTTCGTGAATGTAACCATAATCATGCTCTGCAACTTCTTCTTTATGAATGTGTTCCAATTTCATTCTCCCATTGCAGAGTTCCTCATTCTGACAGTAGTCCTTACATTTTTGCTGTTGCTTTTCGGTGAAATCATGCCTAAGATATATTCGGCTCAGAAGACGCTGGCTTTCTGCCGTTTTGCCGCTCCCGGCATCACGTTTTGCCGTTCCGTATTCTATCCGATGGCATCTATGCTGGTACGTTCCACCTCTTTCCTGAACAAACATATGGTCCGCAAGAACCATAACATATCGGTCGATGAACTCTCGCATGCGTTGGAGCTGACCGACAAGGCTGAGCTTTCGGAGGAGAATAATATTTTGGAAGGTATCATCCGCTTTGGCGGGGAAACGGCCAAGGAGGTCATGACCTCTCGCCTTGATGTGGTGGACCTGGATATCCGTACCCCTTTCAAAGATGTGGTGAAGTGCATCGTAGAGAATGTCTACTCCCGTATTCCCATCTATGCGGATAGCCGTGACAATATCAAGGGGGTGCTTTATATCAAGGACTTGCTTCCCCATCTGAACAAAGGGGATAATTTCCGCTGGCAGTCGCTTATCCGGCCCGCCTATTTTGTGCCCGAAACCAAGATGATTGATGATTTGCTGCGCGATTTCCAGGCAAACAAGATTCATATAGCCATTGTGGTCGATGAGTTCGGTGGTACGTCGGGCATTGTCACCATGGAGGACATTATTGAGGAGATTGTGGGCGAAATTCATGACGAATACGATGATGAAGAACGTACATATGCCGTACTGAATGACCACACTTGGGTATTTGAAGCCAAGACCCAGCTGACTGATTTCTATAAAATAACGAAGATAGACGAGGAAACGTTCGATGAGGTGGCAGGGGATGCCGATACGCTTGCCGGACTTCTGCTGGAACTGAAGGGGGAATTTCCTGCTCTCCATGAAAAGGTGACCTACGGCCGTTATGAGTTTGAGGTGTTGGAGATGGACAACCGCCGTATCCTGAAAGTGAAGTTCACAGTAAATGCCCCGGCAGAACCCAACTCTTCTTCCCTTTAATTTTTAATTATTAATTTTTAAATTGTTCCGTGCCCCTCTTCTTGCAACATACCGCTCTTCCCTGTCGATGGGGAATTTGGAAAACGGAGGAATCTCCGGAGGAATTGCTGGCCATGCTTCCTCATCAGGAAGTATACCGGGAAGGTATGCGGCGCTTCACCGCGGCACACCGCCGTTTGGAGTGGCTGGCTGTCCGCGTATTGCTTTATACTCTGTCGGGAGAAGAGAAAGAGATTGCCTATCATCCCAGTGGGAAACCTTATCTGGCGGATGACTCCGCCTCTCTCAGTATTTCGCATACGAAAGGTTATGTGGCTGTTGTCTTGGGATTGCCGGGTCGGGAAGTGGGTGTTGACATCGAGCAGTATGGTGAGCGGGTAAGGAAGGTGGCACATAAATTCATGCGCGAAGATGAACAGCCATCCGTGTTTCGCGGAACCGACACTTGGTCACTGTTGCTGCACTGGTCGGCTAAGGAGACCATGTTCAAATGCCTGAATGCTTCCGAGGTTGATTTTCGCGGGCACATGCGCATTCTGCCTTTTGCTGTAAATGAAAGCGGCGTATTCTCCGCCGAAGAATATCGTACGGTGGAGAAACGCCGGTTCACTATTCATTATTATTTGTTTCCGGATTTTGTCTTGACATTGAGTCTGTAAATCTCTTACAGCCTTTCCAGTTGTACTGTGAAGTGTCTCATCAACGGAGCTTCCCAGGTGATGCGCACTCCGCGGGTAATACTTTCCCGTTTGTCATATACATTTTTCAAAGCGGCTGCCACCACATCCATGTGGTTGTCGGTATACACACGGCGGGGGATGGCAAGCCGGAGCAAGTCCAGGCCGTTGAAGCGGTTTTCGCGGGTCACCGGGTCGCGGTCTGCCAGCAGATACCCGATTTCGCAGCCGCGTATGCCTGCTTCCAGATAGAGCTCAGCGGTCAGTGTTTGTGCCGGGAATTCTTCTTTGGGCACATGTGTCAGCACTTTGGGGGCATCCACAAATATGGCATGGCCGCCTGCGGGACGTTGGTAGGGTATCCCGTACTCATCCAGTTTCATGGCTAGATAGCCCACCTGGTGAATGCGGGTTTCCAGATTGTCAAATTCAGTATTTTCATCCAGGCCGATAGCAAGGGCGTTCATGTCACGACCGTTCATGCCTCCGTAAGTAAGGTAGCCTTCGAACTGCACGCAGAAGCCTTTGGCGCCTTCATACCAGTCTTTCCGGCGGGTGGCTATGAATCCGCCCATGTTGACAATACCGTCTTTTTTGGCACTCATCGTCATACCGTCGGCAAGGTCAAACATCTCGCGGGTAATTTCCTTTATGCTCTTGTTGCGGTAACCCTCTTCCCTCATCTTGATGAAGTAGGCATTTTCCGCAAAGCGTGCCGAGTCAAAGAGGACGGGCTTGCCGTACTTGTCGGCAAGGGCGCGTACTTCGCGCAGGTTCTGCATGGAAACCGGCTGGCCGCCTGCGGTGTTGTTGGTGATGGTGACGATGATGAACGGTATCCGTTCGCCATGTTCCTGCAATGCCTTTTCCAGTTTCTTCGGGTCCACATTGCCTTTGAAGGGGATTTCCAGCTGTGTCTGTTTGGCTTCGTCTATGGTGCAGTCCAGAGCCAATGCCCGGCGTCCCTCGATATGTCCTTTGGTGGTGTCGAAATGGGAGTTTCCCGGCACAATGTCGCCCTCGTGCACCAGATAGGAGAAGAGTACATTTTCGGCAGCGCGTCCCTGGTGGGTGGGGATAATGTATTCAAATCCGGTGAGGCGGGTGATGACTTCCTTCAGTTTGAAGAATGAGGTGGCTCCGGCATAGCTTTCGTCACCCAGCATCATGCCTGCCCATTGGCGGTCGCTCATGGCTCCGGTGCCCGAGTCGGTGATGAGGTCGATATAAACTTGTTCCGATTTGAGTTGGAATACGTTGTAGTGGGCCTCTTTCAGCCATTGTTCGCGTTCCTGGCGGGTACTTTTGCGGATAGGTTCCACCATTTTGATTTTCCATGCTTCGGCAAATGGTAATTCCATAGACTCTGTATCTTTAATAATTTGACAATAGGTTAACGGATAAACCGATTATTGCGGTTTAATGTGCCGAATTTAGACAAAATCTATGTAATAACCAATTTAAATATGACTTTTTGTAATGTAAATGTCCGGACGAAATCACTTCGGCCGGACATCATCAAATAAACTTGGCAGAGTTTATTACCTTCTTTACTTTCTCTGAATTAGGTTTGATGAATGAAATGATGGACGGTTTGTCCGGCTCATTAGACTCAACGCTTTTTCCTCGAAAGCAATGATAAAGTATGCATGGCAGGTCTTCTGACTTGTTTCTGTTGCAGGCGCCTTCCCGGAAGAATATTCCAGTGGCATAGAGTAATTGTCTGCAACGTTGCACGAAACTTACAGCAGCGGGACTGTCCAGGATTTACACCTGATTCCCTTTTAATCGCTTTCCCAGAAGAGGGGGAGCGAACCAATGCATGACAAAGATACGGATTCTTTTTGAGAAAACAATTCTATGAGTGATAAATTTTCTTCCCCGCTCTCTTTCTTTTTGCCGACAAATTGGCAAGGTTTTGCCACCCTCTTGGCAAGACTTTGTCACCGCGTTGGCAAAACTTTGCCATAGGCATGGCAAAAGTTTGCCAAAAGCATGGCAATAGGTTGGCAAAATTACTCTCTGATTGATAGTGACTTAAGGCGATTTAAGCAATCCGTCATGTCGGTAAGGTGAAAAGATACCAATACAAGCCACACTTGCCACAAGAACCTTCTCCAGAGGTATGCAAAGCATTTTGTTTGGTGTGGTAAAACGGGCTGTTATCTCTCTTTTGCCAGTGTGAATACAAACTCCAGTCCTCCACCTTGGTTGTTTTTGGCAGAGATGGTGCCTCCGTGAATAAGGACTGCATTCTTCACTATGGCGAGCCCCAAGCCGGTGCCGCCCAACTTGCGCGAGCGTCCTTTGTCTACACGGTAGAAGCGTTCGAACAAACGGTTCAGATGTTCGGGAGAAACGCCGATGCCGGTATCGGCAAAACTGAAATAGTAGTAATTCTCGTCTTCGCGGAAACAACTGATGTTGATGTGTATGTTGGTGCCGGCATAAGCGATGGCGTTGTCCATGAGATTGCGGAAGATGGAGTAGAGTAGAGAGTAGTTGCCCCGCAACTGTATCTTCGGTTTTAGGGAATTGACAACGGTGATTTGCTTCTGTTCCAGTTCCAGGGACACTTCGTTGACGATGTTTGAAACCAGCATGCTGATGTCCACCTTTTCCATATCAATCATGTTGGCGGCTTCGTCCATGCGGGTCAGTACGGATATGTCGCGCAGCAGGCGGCTCAGGCGGTTACTTTGCGCGTAGCAGCGTTCCAGGAAGACCTGCATCTTTTCGGGTGCAATGTTTTCGTTGTTCACGATGGTTTCCAGATAACCTTGTATGCTGCTTACGGGGGTTTTCAGCTCGTGGGCGATGTTCTGGGTCAACTGCCGTTTCAGCCGTACTTGCTCTTCTTCCTGGGTGATGTCGTTGATGGAAATTTCAAAGCTGAGGTCTTGGAAGATGATGCACTCCACGATGAAGGTGCGTCCGTTCTTGTTGATGTGTACGGACATCCTTCGTTCTTCGTTGTAGGAGGGGCGCTTCTGCGCCTTGTTGATGAAATCCGTTATCTTCTGGAATTCGCAGATGGAGAATATCTCTTCGGTAGCCTGCAGGTTGGAGTCTGAAATCAGATTGCCGTATTGGGTGAACAGATTGTTTACCAATATCTCCTTTTTGTCTCTGTTGAATACGCCCAGTCCTTCGCGGGAGGTTTGCAAATGGGTGATAAGCTTTTCGCGCTCAATGTAAAGCGCCTCTTTGGTTTCGCGCAGGCGCTTGTATATCTGTATGATATGCTGCGAAATCTCTCCAAGCTCATTGTGCGGAAAGGCGGCTTGTATGTCCATGTCTATAGGTTCGTTCTTGTCGGCTCTTTTGGCAAACTCGCGCAGGTGGTTGATGGCGCTGCCCAGTTTGGAGGTGAATTTGTAGAAGACGGATATCAGCAGCAGTGATACAATGACCGTGAACCAGATGTAGTGTGGGTCGGCAGCCAGATTGTTCATCAGGTTGACGTTGTAGGGGAGGGCTGAACGGATGATGCAGCCTTCGTAGGCGGTGGCAGAATAGAAATAGGTCTTGCCGGTGGTTTCGGAGATGCGCCGTAAGTCGTAGCCCTTGCCGTCTTTCAGCGCTTTCTGCACTTCGGGGCGTTTGATGTGGTTGTCCAGTTCATGGCTGTCGTTCTGGGAGCTGTCGAACAATACGTTGCCATGAAGGTCTACCACAGTGACGCGCAATTCCTTGTTCACATGCTTGGAGATGTAGCTGTCCAGCATGGAAGTCCATAGGCTGTCGGGGAGGTAGCGAAGCTCCTGGTGCAGTCTGTCGTTATAATCTTGCAGCTGCATGTCCAGCAGCTCCACTTTGTATTCCTTTTCCCGCTGATACTGGTAGGCGATGAAGCAGGCGGCGAATACGAGGAACAACGAGATGACCGAAAGGAAAAGCTTCCGGCTGAAGGACAGAAAGTGTCTGTCGTTATTCGGCTTCGAAACAATAACCATATCCCAAGCGTGTTACGATACATTTGCCATAAACTCCGATTTTCTTGCGCAGACGTGTGATGTTCACGTCGATGGTGCGGTCCAGCACATATACTTCGTCGCTCCAGATGCGGTTCAGTATATCCTCGCGCGAGAATACGCGTCCTTTATTCTGCAAAAGCAGCAATAAGATTTCAAACTCTTTTTTGGTGAGCGGTGCCTCTTCACCGTCAATGCAGACTTTCTTCTTGATGACGTTCAGCACCAGCGTCTTGTAGACAATCTGTTCCGGTGCATGCTCTGTCTCTCCTTGCTGGGTGCGTCTCAGTACGGCTTTGACACGTGCCGCTACTTCGCGCAGCGAGAAGGGTTTGGATATATAGTCGTCCGCTCCCAGGTTGAAGCCAGTCACGGTGTCATTTTCCGTATCTTTGGCGGTAATGAAGATGATGGGTATCTGGGCCGTCTTCTTGTCCTTCTTCAGCATACTTGCCATTTTGAAGCCGGAAATTTCTCCCATCATCACGTCCAGCAGTAGTAGGTTGTAGCTGCCAATGTCCATTCTCAGAGCTTCTTCGGCAGAGTTCGCCGTGTCCACTTCGTAGCCTTCGTTTTCGAGGTTGAACTTCAGAATTTCACATAAGTCTTCTTCATCATCCACTACTAAAATCCGGTAATTGTTCATTGCTTTGTTGTTTATGTATGACAGGAATAAAACAATTTTCTTGTCACAAAGTTAAACTTTATTTCTTTTTATCGGCAAAAATAGTGCAAACCGAATGCAGAATTTTCATGTTTACATGAAAAGTTGTGCCGAGATGCAGGCCATTTCTGCTTTCTGGGTACAAAAGTGAGGCTAATTTGTTACGGAATGATGAAACAAGTGTTACATTTGGGTTACATTAAATTCCCGTTTATCTAAAAGCCCCGTCACATTAAAATATTATCTTTGCTTCGTAAATACTGAATTGTATGAAAGAACTTATGTATATCAGGAGTTTCTCTAAGAGACATTTGTCGGTTATTATGGGAACTCTACTTTTAGTGATAATCGGCTCTGTCTGGCTGAATACGGCTCCTTTCCGCTCGGGATTTGAGATTACGGATGAACTGGGCGGTAATATATTCCCTTCCAGTATCCTTTCGGTGGCTACTACCGATGCTCAGGTCATAGTGCCGGTAGACTCCATGTATGTAGGTAATCCGAAGTCCTGCATCGCTGTCCGTGTCCGTTCGAGGAATGCTTATAGCCGGGTGCGGGTAGAGGTTGCAGAGACTCCGTTCTTTTCCCGTTCCGTGTCGGAGTTTGTGCTGGCAAAACCGCGTACGGAGTATATTATCTATCCTGATATCATATGGAATTATGAGGCTCTGAAGAATAACAACCAGGCGGAACCCATTAGTGTGGCCGTTATGGTAGAGATGAACGGTAAGGATTTGGGGCAGAGGGTGCGTACTTTTTCCGTTCGCAGCATTAATGAATGTCTGTTGGGGTATGTCACGAATGGTACAAAATTCCATGATACCGGCATCTTTTTTGCAGCATATGTAAATGAGGAGAATCCTATGATTGACAAGCTGTTGCGTGAAGCGCTGGATACGCGTATCGTCAACCGTTTTTTAGGCTATCAGGGAGGTGCCGAAGTGGTGGACAGGCAGGTTTATGCCTTGTGGAATGTACTGCAGAAGCGTAAGTTCCGTTATAGCTCGGTCTCCAATACGAGCCTTTCCAGCAATGTGGTCTTTTCACAGCGTGTGCGCACGTTCGATGACGCCTTGGAGTCCTCGCAAATCAACTGTGTGGATGGAAGTGTGCTTTTTGCTTCTCTGCTCCGTGCCATCAACATAGAACCTATATTGGTGCGCACCCCGGGGCATATGTTTGTAGGATACTACACGGATTCCAGTCATAAAGACATGAATTTCCTTGAAACGACCATGATTGGTGATGTGGATTTGGATGATTTCTTTCCGGACGAACAGTTGGATTCGACGATGGTGGGAAAGTCGCAGAACCAGATGTCGCGCATCACCTTTGACAAGTCCAAGGAGTATGCCAATAAGAAGTATGCCCAGAATAAGGAAGGTATTCATTCCGGCAAACTGAACTATATGTTTCTGGAAATATCCAAAGAGGTGAGAAGGAGAATACAGCCGATAGGGAAATGAGGCGTAGAATGCAAACAGCCGATTTTCACGAACCGGCCGTTCCAATCATCATCTATGAATGAAGACCGTTGAGAGGCTTCAATGAATTAAATCTCACACTCATGCTACGTGCTGTCATGAAATAATCTGTACCATTATATATGTCACCACTGATATGGAAATTCCACAACATGGAAAGAGACCAGTTTTTATAAGTGAAACTTGTATATATTAGTATTATGCTGAAAAATAAAATGTTAATGTAGATTATATGTGGAATTTATTATTGTTAATAGTCTAACACTATTTTTTGATGAACTTATGAATCATTTTAACTAATTTGCTTTTTAGAATCCTTATCCATACCAATATCCCCACGTAATCAAGTTCTTTTTATATAAAAAGATTTATGAATATGCTTTAATGCGTAAATCAAATAGTTCAAAACATTGCTATATATAAATGATAAATGTGATGTGTTTTTCGTTTTTTCGCATCATTGAGATATATTATATACAAGTACGGCATTAATATGATTAAGAGTTAATGCTTTGAATAATTACTAAATAGATATTTAAAACTTTGCAAAAATATAAATGCAAATGTTTTAATATTTATTTAGTAATTTTTAATTCGATTGATGATAGAATTTCTAAATTAATTCATATGTTTGCAAACAAATCCAAATAATAGAGCTTATGAAAAGAAATTATTGCTTATCATTAGTGTTGCTTGCATTGTTTGGGGTGTCTGCACCTTTTGCTGCTAATGCAGCTGTTGAAAGTGTGCTAAGTTCCCAAAGTACTCAGCAAGCCAAGAAAATCACAGGTAAAGTTTTAGATGCGGCAGGCGAACCCATCATCGGCGCCAGCGTGTTAGTAAAAGGTTCTGGTACCGGCGCTGTGACGGATATTGATGGAAATTTTTCTGTAGAGGCGCCGGTGGGTAGCACATTGGAGGTATCTTTCATTGGCTACAAAACAGTGACATTGAAGGTGACGAACGCCACTACTTATACTGTGAGTTTGCAAGATGACTCGCAAGCGCTGGACGAAGTGGTTGTGACGGCAATGGGTATCAAGAAAGAGCGCAAGGCTTTGGGATATTCAATGGAGGATGTGAAGTCGGATGAATTGATGAAGATGAAAACTGCCAATCCTATTTCATCCCTTTCGGGGAAAGTGGCCGGTGTGAATGTTACTCAGTCATCCGGTGCCGCTGGTGCGGGCGCTCAGATTATATTGCGTGGAGGAACGTCGGGTGCTGAAGGCAAAGACAATCAGCCGCTCTTTGTGGTGGATGGTGTTATTTTTGATAACTCTTCATCAGTGGTGGGCAATTCGGCTTTCGATGGTTCCATGCGTTCTGCCTCTACTACTTCCAATCGTTTGATGGATATAAATCCCGAAGATATAGAAAGTATGTCGGTGCTCAAAGGCCCTGCAGCTGCCGCTTTATACGGTTCACGTGCAGCCAACGGAGTTATTCTTATCACTACCAAGAAAGGTAAAGAGGGCGTGGTTGAAGTGAATATCAATTCTAAGTTTACTGCTTCATGGGTAAAGAGCCTGCCGCAAACGCAACGCCAATATGCCCGTGGATATATGGAAGACCAGTATGATTCAAAGAAGAACTATACTGGTACTGTGTTTAATGACTTTGCTTATACTTCGTGGGGAGAGAAGTCGAACGCAGCTACTTATGATAACATAGGTGATTTCTTTCAAGGCGGAAACATTTTCGATGAAAGTGCCAGCGTAGCCGGGGGTACCAAGAATAGTAAATTCTATCTTTCAGGGTCTTACTATGATCAGGTAGGTGTTGTGCCCGAGACCGGATACAAGAAATATGCTTTCCGTTTCAATGGTGAGCAGAAGGTGGGGATTTTCACCTTTAACGCCAGTGCCGCATATAGCGATGCTCATACAGACCGTACTTTGACGGGTGCCGGGCTTTATAATTCGAGTGGTAATGGTGCTCTTTATGGTGTGTACAACTGGTCTCCTTTCGACCGAATGACCCACTATCAGAACGAGGATGGTACCCGTTATCGTTTGTTTGGCGATCGTCTTGATCCATGGGACGAACGCGACAACCCCTATTGGATTGTCAATCGTAACCACATGTATGACGACATCGACCGTTTCAATGGGATGCTCAGTATAAAAGCCGATATTGCCAAATGGTGGTTTGTTTCTTATAAAATAGGTATTGACCGTTATACCCAAACTGCTTCCAACCGTTTGGCTGCCAATGGCGTGCTTAAACAAGTGTGGCAAAAAGGTATGATGAGTGACAACACCCAGCAGTTCCGCTATATGAGCCATGACTTTATGTCGAACATGAGCCATAAGTTCGGTGATTTCGATTTGAATCTTTTGTTGGGTGCCACAATGGACGAAACCAAGACAGACCGTAGCTCGATGATGGCTTGGAACTTTTCCGTTCCTGATTTCTTCTCATACGCCAATGCCAGTAAAGACAATAAGCAATTCACACATGCAGCTACTAAGAAACGTTTGGTAGGAGCTTTTGGAGAATTCCGTGCATCATGGAAAAATATGCTCTATCTCACTGTGAGCGGTCGTAATGACTGGACTTCTACTCTTCCTCTTGAAAACCGTTCGTACTTCTATCCTTCGGTAAGCGGTTCATTCGTATTTACTGAAGCCTTGCAGCGACTCGGTTGGCTGGATGACAGTGTGCTCAACTTTGGTAAATTGCGTGCATCGTGGGCCAAGGTAGGTAAAGATACCGGTGTGTACGAATTGGAAACTGCCTTATGGCCTACGGGTACCTATCTTGACGGTACGGTAGGTGTGGGAAATACTTGGACACGCGGTAATGACAAACTGAAACCGGAAATGACCAAGTCTACCGAAATAGGCGTGGAATTGAGTTTCTTCAAAAACCGCCTGCACATAGACTATGCTTACTATACCAACGATTCATATAATCAGATTCTTGCTCCTCGCGGTCCGCAATCTACCGGTTACATCTTTTGGAGTATCAATGCGGGCAATGTGTATAACAAAGGTATGGAACTCTCTATTTCGGGAACTCCCATACAGACTAAGGACTGGACATGGGACATTGGCTTGAACATGGCAGGTAATCGTGGTACTTTGGACGGGCTTCCCGAAGGTATGGGCGTGATGTATGTTACCGATGTGCAATATGCCGGTATGCAGGCAGCCTCGTTCAGCGGTGGAGATTTTATGGGTATTGCCGGTACCAAATGGAAACGTAATGACGCCGGTGAGGTGATACTCGACAAAAACGGTATGCCTACTTATGACAAAACCCTTGTAGCAGTAGGTAATCGTGAGTCATCGTTTACCGGTGGATTGAACAACACCCTTACTTGGAAGAATTTTACTTTCAATATGCTATGGGAATTCCGTGTAGGTGGCGATGTGGTCAACGGTACTCAATATGCTATGGATAACAGCGGTGTGAGCCAGTTCTCTGCCGATGTACGCAATCGTTCTCTCACTGTAACGGGTGTCAATGCCAATGGTGACCCAGTGACCAATACTTGGGAGGCCGATAAAACCTATACTTTTAATGGAGTACAAATGAGTGGTTACAACATCATTAAGGATTACTATCAGAACTATTATTCTAAGGAGTCAGCCAACTATATTACCGATGTCAACTCTTTGCGTTTGCGTTCTGTTTCATTGAGCTATGAGTTTCCTAAAACGTGGCTTTCCAAGATTGGATTTGTAAAGCGTGCTTCGGTATCGGTAGCTGCTACCAATCTATTGCTCATCACCAATTACGACGGTGATCCTGAAGTGGCTGCCGCTGGTGCGGGTGTAGGTGGCTCATCATCAGTAGGATTTGACTACTGCGGTGTACCTGCCACTTCTACCATGTCATTTGGCTTGAATCTTACTTTCTAACTCTTAAAAAACAGAAGCAATATGAAATTATTCAAATCTATGATATTATGTAGTGTGGGTGCCCTTATGACTTTGTTCTCGGGGTGTAGTGACTGGCTCGATGTAAATGTCGATCCCGAAAATCCCACAGCCGGAAATGCGACCTATGATTCACGATTGGCACATATTGAATTTTATACCAACAGTGCCACTCAGTTTGCTGCTTGGCGTTCCAGTATGTCTATGGGCGATTGGACACGCTATTATGACGGCGGTACTTATTGGAGCATGTCTTATTGGAGTCCTCAGACCGGTGCCGTTACCACTCCCTACCAATGGTGGTTCTGTGGAGCTGCTGTAAATATTCCATTTTTGATTGACAAGGCTACGGCAGCCGAGGCTTGGCATTATGTGGGTGCAGCTCGCGTAATTCGTGCCTATGGTTTTATGCTTATGACAGACCTTTATGGAGAAATGCCTTACAAGTCGAGTGAGGCTGAAGCCGGTGTTACTCCTACCTATAATGACGGAAAAACAATCTATTTGGGCTGTTTGGCCGATCTTGACACCGCTATCGAGATGTTCCAAAAAGAGCAAGGGTCTGCGACAGCTTCGTTGGCTGTAGGCGATATTTGGAACGGTGGTAGTGTAGACAAGTGGCTTAAATTGGCATACTTACTTAAAGCACGTTACATTAACAAGCTTATTAAAAAGGGTGAAGGCAGTTATCTTGAAGGGAAATACGATGCCGCAGAAATCTTGGCTTGTCTTGACAAGGCTCAGCAAAGCAATGCCGACAATACCGTATTCAATCATATTGATGCCAATAATTCGCATGATGTATTGGGATGGGACGAACCGGTTGATTATTCACCGCTCTTTTCTGTATGTGGCATGAATGCCGGCTATATGCCTACCAAGATGCTTTACGATAATCTGACAAATTTTGCCGGAAGTGGAATAGAAGATCCGCGTGCCGATAAGATTTTACCTTGGGCATATTCGAAGCAATCAAGTAATTCACCCGCAGAGGTGAAGTTCAAAAACGGTTGGCGTCGTTCTATGGGTGTAGACATGATTGGCAATGATAGTCCCAGCCTTACCGGCGGACCGTTGCGCTCGAACTTCTCGGCAGCCAAAGGTTGGTGGATTGACAGTGAATCTTCTACCCGTAAGGGGGACACTATTTATGTAGAGTGTACCAGTCAGTGCAAAGCTTATCAAGGACGTCCTGATTTACTTTATCGTCGCGATGGCACTGATGCCTCTCGCGAATCGGGAACTTTCTATACTCGCGTGTCTTCTCCCACCTATATTGGAACCTATGCCGAAGCTTGTTTCATACGTGCTGAAGTACTCTTTAACCAAGGTAATAAAGGAGCGGCTTTTAATGCTTATAAGAAAGGTAT
Source organism: Bacteroides sp. AM32-11AC (assembly GCF_003603515.1). NCBI lineage: Bacteria > Pseudomonadati > Bacteroidota > Bacteroidia > Bacteroidales > Bacteroidaceae > Bacteroides > Bacteroides sp. AM32-11AC. The sequence goes on from NZ_QTNH01000007.1 coordinate 164,950, forward strand.
TGCAGCCAGTATCGACGGTATGAACGATAAGTTGAAAGTGTGGTGCCGTGAAGATGCCAATTTGGAAGCATGCCCCTCGTTCTCTCCTATGACGCAAACCGACATTGACAACTATTTGAACAATGGTATCGGCACTGAAGAGAATATTACTTTGGGCAAGATTCTTACTCAAAAGCGTTTGGCATTGCATTTTTCCATGGAAATTTGGAACGATATGCGTCGCTACGATTTTAATCCGGAGCTTTTCTTAGGCTGGGGTATTCCTGCACGCTATGGCGTTGATGCTACTGCCCAAAAGAATATTCCGCAAGGTAAACAGTTCCGTCGTTGGCAGCAATGCAGTCATGAACTCAACTACAATACGGCCAATCTGCAAGCTATCGGTGCCACTGTTCCGGGAGCTGATACTTCAATTGCACTTTGGAATGCTGCCGAGGACGTATGGACTTTACCCGTATGGTGGGACAGTGCCCAAAACTAATTTTTCATTGCATTTTATTTTGTGATACAAATTCATTATCTTTACGCCCAAAATGTGGATTTTAAGATATAGTTAAGATATTGAAGGCTCTAATGGTCTTCATTCATAGATGATGATTGGAACAGCCGGTTCGTGAGAATCGGCTGTTTTTTTGTTTCGTTTGTTTGCATATCAACGGCGGTAATATGTTACTTTTGCCCTAAAACCGAAGATAGGCTGCACCTCAGCATAAAAAATGGACAAGTTCATTTTATTTTGCATTCGGTTTGTACTATCTTTGCGAGAAATAGCTGAGATGGTAGGAACTGTCTTTGCAAAGATTAGTCTATATATGGAACAAAGCAAGAAATTTATCTCTCCGGGGGCATGGTTCTCCATGACTTATCCGGCAGACTGGAATGAATTCGAGGACGGGGAAGGCTCTTTCCTTTTTTATAACCCCAATGAGTGGACCGGTAATTTTCGCATTTCGGCTTTCAAAGGGAATGCTACATATGGCAAGGACTCCGTGAAGCAAGAGTTACGGGAAAACTCCTCTGCCATTCCGGTTAGGATAGGCCGGATGGAATGTGCATATAGTAAGGAGATGTTCGAGGAAGAAGGTGCGTACTATACTTCCCATTTATGGATAACGGGCGCGGATGAAGTTGCCTTTGAATGTTCGTTTACGGTGAAGAAAGGAGAGCCGGTTGCAGAAGCGGAGAAGATTATCGCTTCGCTGGAAACGCGGAAGGATGGAGTGAAGTATCCAGCGGAGATAATTCCGGTGCGCCTTTCGGAAATCTACCAGATTAATGAAGCATACGAGTGGGTGGATACTACTATAAAGGAATTGTTGAAGAAGGATTTCCAGGGAGCCGAGGAAGACATTGCCAAGATGCAGCAGATGATGGAAGAAAGCAACATCGGTCCTAAGAAGAAGGATGCATGGCTGGCTTTTGGCATCGCGCTTTGTGTTATTTTCGCCAATGAAGTGGACGGTATGGAATGGCGTACCTTGGTGGACGGAAACCGGGAAGCGCCCATATTGCTGAACACGTCTACCGGTGAATGGATAGACCCCATGAAGCTGGTTTGGAGCAAAGTAAAGGCAGGAGGTAAAGTGAATCTGCCGGAGATATACAGCTCCTTGTTCTAAGGTCCGGTCATCTCGGTACTGTGATTTTCAACTTTCAATTTTCATTTTTCAACTATTAAAGCATTGGCAGCAGTAAATTCAATTCTTCAGGTGGAAAACTTGACCAAGTCGTTCGGTGACTTGGTACTATTCGAAAATATTTCTTTGGGCTTGTCCGAGGGACAGCGTGTCGGGTTGATAGCCAAGAACGGCAGTGGCAAGACGACATTGCTCAATATCCTTTCCGGCAAGGAAGGGTATGACAATGGCACCATTTCCTTCCGTCGTGATTTGCGTGTGGGTTATCTGGAACAAGACCCGCAATATCCCGAAGAGCTGACCGTGCTCGAAGCGTGCTTCCATCATGGCAACAGTACTGTCGAGTTAATCAAGGAATATGAACGTTGCATGGAAACGGAGGGGCATCCCGGCTTGGACGAAATTCTGGTGCGTATGGACCATGAAAAAGCTTGGGAGTACGAGCAGAAGGCGAAACAGATTCTGTCTCAACTTAAAATACGTGATTTCAGTCAGCACGTAAAACATCTGTCCGGCGGGCAGTTGAAGCGTGTGGCACTTGCCAATACCCTTATCACTGAACCCGATTTGCTGATACTGGACGAGCCTACCAACCACCTCGACCTCGATATGACGGAGTGGCTGGAGGAATATCTCCGCCGGAACAACCTCAGCTTGCTGATGGTGACGCACGACCGTTATTTCCTCGACCGGGTATGCTCCGAAATCGTAGAGATAGACAACCGGCAGATTTATCAGTATAAAGGCAATTACAGTTATTATCTGGAGAAGCGCCAAGAGCGTATCGAGGCCAAGACTGTGGAGATAGAACGTGCCAATAACCTCTACCGCACAGAGCTGGAATGGATGCGCCGCATGCCGCAAGCCCGCGGGCACAAGGCACGCTATCGGGAGGATGCCTTTTACGAACTGGAGAAGGTGGCTAAGCAGCGTTTCAACAACGACAATGTAAAGCTGGACGTTAAGGCTTCTTATATAGGCAGTAAGATATTCGAGGCAGACCATCTGTACAAATCCTTTGGTGACTTGAAGATTCTGGATGATTTCTCTTACATCTTCTCCCGTTACGAAAAGATGGGTGTCGTTGGGAATAACGGTACGGGCAAGTCGACCTTCATCAAGATACTGATGGGGTTGGAGCAGGCAGACAGCGGTACGCTGGACATTGGCGAGACGGTCCGCTTCGGTTACTACTCGCAGGACGGCTTGCAGTTTGACGAGCAGATGAAAGTGATTGATGTAGTGCAGGACATTGCCGAAGTCATAGAACTGGGCAACGGCAAGAAGCTGACGGCATCGCAATTCCTGCAACATTTCCTGTTTACTCCCGAGACACAGCACAGCTATGTCTACAAGCTGAGTGGGGGAGAACGCCGCCGCCTCTATCTGTGTACGGTCCTGATGCGCAATCCCAACTTCCTGGTGCTGGATGAGCCGACCAATGACCTCGATATTGTGACGCTGAATGTGCTGGAAGAGTATTTGCAGAATTTCAAAGGATGCGTGATTGTGGTGAGCCACGACCGTTATTTCATGGACAAAGTGGTAGACCATCTGTTAGTGTTCAACGGACAAGGGGACATCCGCGACTTTCCCGGCAACTATACACAATATCGCGACTGGAAAGATGCGAAAGTCCATCAGGAAAAGGAGAAAGAGAAAGAAGCCGCCAAGGCTCAGGAGGACAAGACGGCGAAGGTGCGTCTGAACGAAAAGCGGCGCATGTCTTTTAAGGAAAAACGCGAGTTTGAACAATTGGAGCAGGAGATAGCTGACCTGGAAACCGAAAAGAATGCAATTGAAGAGGCTTTGTGCAGCGGTACTTTGTCTGTGGACGAACTGACGGAGAAGTCGAAACGTTTGCCGGAATTGTCGGACTTGATTGACGAAAAAACATTGCGCTGGCTGGAGCTGAGTGAGATAGAATCGAACTGAAGTTCGAAATTGAAAATTAAGAATTAAAAATTAGAACTGAGAAAGTGGGAAATCTGACGAATTATCATAGCCATAGCCTTTATTGTGACGGGCGTGCAGGCATGGAGGATTTTGTGCGTTTTGCATTGAGTGAGGGGTTTACTTCTTATGGCTTTTCATCGCATGCTCCATTGCCTTTTTCTACGGCATGGACTATGGAGTGGGATATCATGGACGACTATCTATCTGAATTCCATCGTCTGAAGGAGAAGTATGCCGGACGTATCGAACTGTATATCGGTCTGGAGATTGATTATCTGAATGAAGCGAGTAATCCGTCCATCGCCCGTTTCAGGGAGTTGCCGTTGGACTACCGTATTGGTTCTGTACATCTTCTCTACAATGACAAAGGGGAAGTGGTGGATGTAGATGTACCTGCGGATACCTTTAAGACCATTGTAGACGGACATTTCTGCGGTGACTTGGAGCATGTGGTCCGTCTCTATTATGGTAGGTTGACGAGGATGCTTGAGCTGGGTGGTTTTGATATTGTGGGCCATGCCGATAAGATGCACTACAATGCAGCATGCTATCGCCCGGGATTGCTGGACGAGCCTTGGTATGATGAGCTGGTTAGGGCGTATTTCGCAGATATTGCCCGTCGCGGCTATCAGGTAGAGGTCAATACCAAAGCCTATCATGACCTGGGTACTTTTTACCCCAATGAGCGGTATTTCTCCTACCTGCATGATTTGGGTGTACGTGTGCAGGTAAACAGTGATTCACACTATCCGGAACGGATAAGCAACGGACGTCCCGAAGCTTTGTGTGCCTTGAGGAAAGCTGGATATGAATCGGTGATGGAACTACACGGAGGAGAATGGAAAGAGATGCCTATCGTGTTTTGAGTGAATAGGAGACAAAAACTCCTGACTTGCCTTTTTGTAAAGGTAGTCAGGAGTTTTTTCTTTCTATTATGAACTATTCTGTTTTCAGTAAAAAGTCGTCAATCGCCTTTTTGTAGGTAGCCTTATCGGCTGCTCCGCGGAAGAGCTGAGGCTCTCCATTCATAGGGATGAATACAAAAAGAGGGATGCTTGTTGCATTGAACAACGCTGCCAGTTCCTTTTCCTTATCCACATTGACTTTGTAGACAACGATTTTATCGGCATACTCTTTGGCCAGTTCCTTCATAATGGGAGCCACCATGCGGCAAGGTCCGCACCAGTCGGCATATAAGTCTATGATGGCAGGCTTGTTTCCCTTGTATTTCCAGTCCTGGGATTTCTCATAGTCGAACACATCCTTGATGAACATGGCTTTGTTCATGACGATAACTTCTCCGTTTGTTTGAGCATAGGCCAGCATGCAAGAAAACACGAGGGCAACCATTGCTATAATCTTCTTCATTTCTTCTTGTTAAGAGTTTTGTTCTATAACGGCTTTCAAATCCTTACCGCTGATGACACCCGAATGGCGCCATACGGCTTCACCTTTCTTAAATACGATAAATGTCGGTACTGCTTGTATGCGGTAGCGGGCAGCAAGCTCTTCGTGCTGGTCTACATCTATTTTGGCGATACGGGCAGCATCTCCTATTTCGTTTTTGAGTTCCTCCAGTACCGGATGCATGGCCTTGCACGGGCCACACCAGGTTGCAAAGAAATCAACTAAAACGGGCTTTTCTGATTGTATCAATTCTTCAAACTTTTCCATAATTTTTTCCTTTCTGTTTTTATTTATTTGTAATGATAACAAAATAGGAGGAGGATTTGTTCGCTAAATCATTATTTAATCGTCATCTCTTCAATGAGATGCGAAGCTCCCGCGTATTTGTCGATGATGAACAAGGTGTAGCGGATGTCTACACATGCTGCTCGTTGGGAGGACGGACGGAAGGCAATGTCGCCAGTCAGACCTTCGTAATTGCGGTCAAAGCCGGTACCTATCAGTTCTCCTTTGGCATTGAACACTGGGCTGCCGGAGTTTCCACCGGTATTGTCTGTGTTGACAATGAAGCAGATGGGCATTTCGCCGTTCGGCATGGCATAACGTCCGAAATCCTTTGCCTGATACAGCTGTTTCAGTTTGGCGGGGACTACAAACTCCCAATTGTCGGGATCTTCCTTCTCCATAGCTCCTTTCAGAGTGGTGTAGTAATCATATTTCACACCGTCTGCCGGAGCGTAGGGGAGCACTTGACCGTAGGTCAGGCGCAAGGTGGAGTTGGCATCCGGATAGATGGGCTGACCATTGGCAAGTTTCATGTCCATCATGCCCTTTACCCATACCTTGTGGGCGGCATTGTAGTTTTTATTGGCATCCATCATGGCAATGGAGGTCTGAAGCAGGCCGTCTGTGATGGAATATTTCAGCAAGACCATCCAGTCTGTATTAATCTTGTAGAGGCTGGGCTTGCGGATGAACTTGGCAAAGTTCTCTTTGTTGCCGAAGATGGAATGTTCAAAGCAGGCGTCGATGAAAGCGTCGCTGTTGCCCTTGAAACGCTTGTCTATGATTTGGAAAATACCGATGCGTTGTTCGGCAGGGATATACTTCATGTAGATTTTCAGCATTTCCTTGCCAACGATACGTTCCACTTCGGGGAAGGGGACAGAGGCGAAGTAGCGGTCGGCTGCCTTCTGAAGGCTGTCTTTAGCTGCTGCAATCTGTTTCTTGTCCTTGTTCTTCAAGGCAGACACCAGTCTTGCGGTACTGGGGATACGCATGAAATCGAGTCCCGTCACCAGTGCTTCCTGAATGGCTTGCTGGTGGTAGAGGGCTGGACGGCGTTGCTTTACGATGGCGCGTATCTGGTCGAATGCTTGCTGATAGCTATTGTCGTTCAGCGAGCGTCCGCGTGCCAGGAGTGCCTCTTGCTGTGCACGTTTGGTGTCCAATACTTTCAGACGGACGAGACCTTCGTTCATACCAATGGCATTTTTCCAGTAGTTGGCAGAAGATGCATACTTGCTGGCATAGTGGATGCGTACGGCATCGTCTTGCAACATTTGTTTCATCAGAGCTTTCTGGCGGACATCGCGCACGTGGTGGCGCATGAAGTTGGTGGTTTGCATACGCTCTTCCACCTCGTCGGAAATCATGTAGCGCCAGTTGCGTCCGGGGAATCCCATGACGAAGGTAAAGTCGCCCTCGCGATAGCCGTCAAGGCTGATGGTGAGATGTTTCTTCACTTTTAGGGGAACGTTGTCTTTGCTGTAAGCGGCGGGTTTCCCGTCTTTGTCGGCATAGATGCGGAAGATGGAGAAATCTCCCGTGTGGCGGGGCCACATCCAGTTGTCGGTGTCTGCGCCGAACTTGCCGATGGAGGAGGGGGGAGCGCCTACCATGCGGATGTCGCTATAGGTGGTCTTTACGAACAGATAGTATCTGTTTCCACCGTAGAAGGCTTTCAGTTCCAGCTTGCGGCCGGGTGTCAGGGCGATGCCTTCGGACTTGGCGAAGCGGTCGGCTACTGTCTTCAGGTATTTGGGAGACAGATAATTGGTGCCGTTCGGGTCGTCGTCGGTTTTCAGTTGTTCGTTTACGTAGTCTGTCACGTCCAGTATCCGGTCGATGTAGGTGACGGTGAGTCCCTTGCAGGGAAGCTCCTCTTCGCGGGACATAGCCCAGAAACCGTCGGTCAGGTAGTCGTGTTCCACCGAGCTGTGTTGCTGTATGGCGCCATAGCCGCAGTGGTGGTTGGTCAGTACCAGGCCTTCGGCAGAGATGACTTCGCCGGTACAGCCACCGCCGAAATGCACCACGGCATCCTTCAGGGCAATGCCGTCGGGATTGTAGATTTGGTTGGTGGGGATGAGCAGTCCGAGTTCCGTCATGGCTACTTCGTTCTGCTTTTGCAGGTCGGTGAGCATCCACATACCTTCGTCGGCGTGTGCGGCAAGGACAGAAGATGTAATGAATAATGATAATAGGATTCTTTTCATGGTGATGTGCGTTAGAAGAGCATCTGAGAGGGGGGCTATTCAGTATACGACTGAATAGGGTTAAGTATACGACTGAATGGCATTCACTATACGACTGAATGCCATTCAGTATGGGAGGTAATCTCTCAGAGGCTTTAATTTATTCTATAATGTTCATTTCTTTTATCAGATGACTGCAATTGCCCAGTTTGTCGAGGATGAAGAGCACGTAGCGTATATCCAGTGCAATGCAACGCTGCAGGTCATTGTTGAAGTTGATGTCACCGCTCAGAGATTCCCAGTTGCCGTCGAAAGCAGTACCGATGAGCTGTCCTTCGCCATTGATGACGGGGCTGCCGGAGTTACCGCCGGTGATGTCGTTCGTCGTGAGGAAGCAAACCGGCATGGTGCCGTCTGCCATGGCGTAGCGTCCGAAGTCTTTCTTTTGAATCAGTTCTTTCAGCTTGGCGGGTACCACGAATTCACGGTCTTCGGGATTCTCTTTTTCAAGGATACCGTCGGTAGTGGTATAGTAGTCGTAGTGTACGGCATCGCGTGGGCTGTATGATTTTACATTACCATAGGTCAGACGCATGGTGAAGTTGGCATCCGGATAGGAGGGGACGGGCTGTTTCATTTCACCCAAGCCACGGATGTAGGCCTTGTGGAGCAGTTCCATTCCGCTTTCCAGTTCCATGTATTGCTTTCCGAGTTCCTGCAGCTTTTCGTTCTTGGAGCGCGAGTAAGCCGTAGCAGGGTCTTTCTCGATGGCTTTCACGGTGGGCTTTGCCAGGAATTTATCCAGGTTCTTGCGGTTGGAGAGGATGGAGTTGTCGTAAATGTTGTCTACGTATGTGTTGTAGTCGCCCTTGAACTCTCCGTTGATGGTTTGGTAGAAGGAGGGCAGCTCGTTGGCGTTCAGTGCCTTGGCAAGGGCGGGCAGGATGGCTTTGGCTACGGCGCGGTCCACTTCGTGGTCGTAGTCTTTATTGTGGATACCATCGTATGCATTTTCCAACTGCTTCTTCGAAGCTTGCAGCAATGAGTCGTTCTTCTCTTCGAGCGCTTTCTTTATGTTATCCATAATAAGGTAGGTACTGCCGAATTCGATAGCACCGCGCAATGCTTCGTTGGTATAGTAGAGCTGGCGCAGCGTGGGGGTGCTTTTCTCGATGATGGCATCAATTTTCTCTACCACACCCTCGTATTCGGGTTTTCCTTGGGCAAAGGCAGCATACTTTTTCTCGATTTCGGCTTTGGCGCCCAACACGTCATTGTCGATGATTGCCTTGTTCATACCAATGGAGTTCTTCCAGTAGTTACTGCTTCCGGCAAACTTGCTGGCATACTGGATGCGGGTCTTGTCACTGGCATCCATATACTTGCGCAGCACTTCGAGGCGTACGCCGCGCATATCAATCATTGCCTGATTCACGGCGTTCATGCGTTGTTTCACTTCGCTCTGGGTGAGGTAACGTTCTGTGCTGCCGGGGAAGCCCATAATCATGGCGTAGTCACCTTCGTTCAGACCTTTGATGGAGATGGGCAGGAACTTCGGGGTTTTCAGGGGTACGTTGCTTTCACTGTATTCAGCCGGCTCTCCGTTGGCATCGGCATAGATACGGAACATGGAGAAGTCGCCCGTGTGGCGCGGCCACATCCAGTTGTCGGTCTCACCGCCAAACTTACCTACCGAGGAGGGAGGAGCGGCAACCATACGCACGTCGCTGTATACCTTATAATAGAACATATAGAATTTGTTTCCTGCATAGAAGGGGAGTGCGCGCACTTCAATGCCCGGTTTACCCTTCAAATCGCTCTTCTCCAGTTCCTCTTTTGCCAGTTTGTTGAGGAACGGGGAAGTCAGTGCATCGATTTCCGTCACTTCGCCTGCCTTTATTTTAGCGTTGACAAGGTCGGTGATGTCTACAATGCGGTGCACGAAACGGAATTTCAATCCCGGGGTGGGCAGTTCTTCACTGCGGTTCATGGCCCAGAAACCATCTGTCAGATAATCGTGTTCCACGCTGCTGTGCTGCTGTATGGCACCGTATCCGCAATGGTGATTGGTCAGAATCAGTCCTTCCGGAGAGATGATTTCGCCGGTACAGCCACCGCCAAAGATACCTACAGCATCTTTCAGTGACACGCCGTTGGGATTATAAAGGTCGTCAGCCTCCAGCTTCAGTCCTTGCTTTTTCATCATGTCGATGGAGTTCTGCTGCTTCATCAGTTGCAACAACCACATTCCTTCGTCTGCACGCGCAGAGCAGACTGTCAGTGCGGCAATGGCCGCAAGCAAACCTTTCTTAAATGTAATCTTCATATAATCAATTATTAAGTAATGTCTTTGAATTTCATTGTCATCGCTTGTGGGCTTATGGCTTTATGGCATTGTTTCTTATTGCTTCCATAATGTTTGCAGGCGGACGCCGGTTCATCAGTTCGTTCTTCATAAAGTCCATGTATGGGGCTGCGTGACTGAAGAACTTATGATATCCTGCACAAAGGTAATTCAGTCCCGGCTCTCCGTCGGCTGTACGTGCAAAACGGTTCTTTGGACATTCGCCGTTGCAGGCAAACAGCCATTCGCACTCCCTGCATTGGGTGGGGAGAGATTGTTGCTTCATCAGTCCGAAGGCTTGTTGCCGTTCTCCGTACATCATCTCCACCAGTGTATTCTGATGGATGTTGCCCAGTTTATATTCGGGGAAAACAAAATGGTCGCACGCATATACGTCTCCGTTGAACTCCATGACGCCTGCATGGCCGCAAGTCTTTGCCATGGAACATACACCCGGTTGTTCGCCTATCCAGTTGGCAAGGGTAGAGTCGAATAACTGTATGTAGTAAGTACCCACGTCCTGCTTTACCCATTCGTCGAACAAGGCGCATAGGAAGTCTCCCCATTGTTCCGGCGTGACGGAAAAGTCTGCCAGCTGCGTGCTCTTTTCCTTGTCTGCCAGGGAGGCAAGATGGCGTCCGTCCCCATGAGGGGCAATGCGCTCCACGATGGGGGCAAACTGGATGTAATGGCATCCTATCTCCTTGAAGAAATTATAGAAGTCCAGCGGATAGTCGGCGTTGTAGTCATTGACCACTGCCATTCCGTTCCATTCCACACCGTGCTTTTTCAGCAGGTTGATGCCCTGCATCACCTTGACGAAAGAGGGCTTGCCCTGCTTGTTCTTCCGGTATTCGTCATGGAACTCCTGAGGCCCGTCTATGGAGACACCCACCAGCCAGTTGTTTTCTTTGAAAAACCGGCACCATTCATCGGTCAGCAACGTGCCGTTGGTCTGTATGCAGTTGTCTATGGTGCGTCCGTTGGCATATTTCTTTTGCAGCTCCATGGCACGTTTGTAGAAAGAGAGCGGACGCATCAGCGTCTCTCCGCCATGCCAGGTGAACAGAACCTGGGGCATGGTCTGCGAGTTGATGTACTCCTCGATGAACTTTTCCAGCAGTTCCTCGCTCATCACATGCTTGGGGTTGTCTCTATATAGTTTGGATTTCTCCAGATAATAGCAATAATCGCATGCCAGATTGCATACCGCACCTACCGGTTTCAGCATTACATAGAGCGGTTTGGCAAAAGGTGCATAGGTTGACATGTATATTTTCTCTATTTTTATGATTTATAATTGTGCAAAAATACGTAAACCGAATGAAAAATCCTTTCTTTCTATTCGGTTTATAAGGAATATTAATACCTTTGCTGGGTGTAATTCAAAAATCGTTTCTTGCATGATTAGAATGAGTGTGAACCGCATTTTACCCTTTTTGCTCCTGCTTGTGCTCTTTACTTCTTGCAACCGCAAGTATAAGATAGAGGGCAGTTCCTCGGTAACCAGCCTTGACGGAAAGATGTTGTTCCTCAAGACGCTTCGGGACGGGCAATGGGTGAACGTCGACTCGGCAGAGGTTATCCATGGGCATTTCAAGATGAAAGGCCGGGCCGATTCCGTGATGATGGTGACTCTTTATATGGACCACGAGGGCATTATGCCTTTGGTGCTGGAAGACGGCAAAATCGTGGTTTCCATCTCCAATACTCAGTTGATTGCCAAAGGGACTCCTTTGAATGACAAACTGTACGAGTTCATAGACAAGCGCAATTCCCTGGAAGTGAAGATAGAGGAGCTGGAACGGAAAGAGGCGCGTATGGTGCTGGACGGTGCCAATCTGGATGACGTGCATGGGCAGTTGGCAAAGGAAGGCGAAGCACTTGTGAAGGAGATGAACGACTACGTCCGGCAGTTCATTGTAGATAACTTTGAGAATGTGCTGGGCCCCAGTGTATTCATGATGATGTGCAGCACACTGCCCTATCCGGTGATGACTCCGCAGATTGAGGACATCATGAGAACTGCTCCCTTGTCTTTTAAAGAGAATACTTTGGTGAAGGATTTCCTTACAAAGGCGAAGGAGAACATGCAGCTGATTGAAGAGCAGAAACGCATGAAGCAAAATGCTTCTGTAGGAGGACAGAAATAAACAGGAATGAGTTGATAATGACAAACGGGAATGCCTGAATATCTTGATAGGATATTCAGGCATTCCCGTTTGTCATTATGTCTTTATCTGTCCTGGTCTTCGTTCTTCACCATCCCTTTATACTTTTCCGGCAATGCACTCTCCACCGCCGCATAAGCCTCGTTCATGCTTGCCTTGATGTTTTCTGCCCCTTTCCCTTTGGGAGGAATAGGTTCATGGATGGTCAGTATCATCCGGTGACGGTGTATCCACTTTCCGGTGCGTGGAAGAATCTCGAACGAGCCGTCTATAGTGACGGGCACCACTTCCAGTTGCAGTTCATCTGCCAACTGGAAAGCACCTCTCTTGAAGTACCCCATGTGTCCCGTGAAGGTACGTGCCCCTTCGGGAAATACTACCAGTGACACGCCGTCTTTCAAAGATGATTCTGCCTGCCGCATGGTGGCAAGCACCTTCTTGGGGCTGGAACGGTCGACGAAGATATGTCCTGCGCTCTCGCATGCCTTGCCGACAAACGGGATTTTGCGCAGGCTCTTCTTCATCATCCATTTGAAGTTCCGTCCCAGGAATCCGTATATCAGGAATATGTCGAAGGCACCTTGGTGATTGGGCACAAACACGTAGGAAGTACGTTTGTGTATTTTCTCCCTTCCATGTACCTCCACCGGAATAAGCAGTATATAGCAGATGAGCTGTGACCAGATTTTACCGGGATAGTAACCCCAGATATGCGCTCCTCCTATCAGCGAACCGATGATGGTGACCAATGCTGTAAGGATAGTCAGTACCAATAAAATGGGCAACGCAAAGCAAACCTGATAAATAATATAAAGTATCTTCATAGGTGTCGGATTTTTTATTGCTACAAAGATATACCTTTTTCTTATTTCGTCACTCTTTCTCTCTTACTAATTTTAGTACCGTAATTTCCGGCCATGCCCCGAACCGGAACGGCAGTCCTACATAGCCGATGCCAATATTTACGTACAAAGCCCTCTTGCCTTCGTAGTACATTCCTCTCCATTCCGGATAGATAAGTTCGGCAAGGGAATGTCCGAACAAGATGCCTTGCATGGCGTGGGTGTGTCCTGCAAGCATCAGTGAAATATCCGATTGGGGCAGTACCTCGCGCCTCCAGTGGGTAGGGTTATGGCTGAGCAATATTTGGAACATTCCCTCCGTGCCCTGCATGGCTTGCGGCAAGTCTGCAAATTGGGAGAAAGGAGGCTCCCCGTCGTTTTCCACACCGATGAGGGCTATGCTGTCACCTTTGTGATGAAGGATGTCATGCTCATTGTTCAGCAGTTTCCATCCCATTGCTTTCTGCTGCCGGATTAAATAGTCCAGATTGGCGATTTCTGCTTTCGGGCTTTGCCAGTGATAGTATGAGCCATAGTCATGGTTGCCGAGGATGGAGTATACTCCGTCCGGTGCATATAGTTGGGAGAGTATTTCTTGGAAACCATCCAGTTCGTGGCTCTGCTGGTTCACGAGGTCACCGGTGAAGACAATCAGGTCCGGCTTCTGTCCGTTGACTAAATCGACCAACTGTTTGATGGGTTCCGGATTGCCTTGCCAACTGCCGATGTGTATGTCCGATATTTGCACGATGCGGTAGCCGTCGAAACCTTCCGGAATATTGGCAGAACGGTATTCCACTTCTTTTGTATCGAAACGGGTGATGCCTGCCAGGGTACCGTAAAGGATATTGAAGAAGCTGACGACAGCCAAAACCAGTCCTATAGCGGTGAACGGGCTGCGGGGACAACGACGGATGATGAAGTGCGCCAGTACTCCCACCAGCGAGCAAAGCATGAATATGGTTTTTGGAAAGACAAACAGCATGATGGTAATTGCCAGTCTGCCTATGGCCTGCGTATGGTTTGACATCGCATTGTCGCCCGTAAGGAATATGAAGTAAACATAGCCTGCCGCTAATAGCAAGGTGGGAAGCCAATAAAGGCAGTGAAGGACTGCCTTTCTGGTTTTTCTTACTACATAAACCAAGTAAATGTAAAGGTCGGGGATGAGAAGGAAAAGGATGAAAACAAGAGTTACTCGGTGCATATATCTTTCAATTCTTCAATGTTCTTTTTAATATTGTCCAGATGTTTGTAAATCACTTTTTTGTAGAGAATATAGATAATTAGCGCGTCAAATACTACGAAAAGGGTAATCAGTAGGGCTTGTACGCTGGCTGGTGCCAGATGATATTCCATCACCCAATAGTTGAGGATATTGAAAAGGATAATCCAAATGGAGATGCCCATCACTTCATATCTGGTCCATTGGCGGAAGGTGGTCATACGGCGACTGACTTCGGCAACCCCCATTTCATCAATACGCGTGTCCTTGTTCCAGCGGTATGTTTTCCAGTCCCACCACATGCCTATGAGGATGCTTATAGCGATGAATCCCAGTAAAGCGACAATCTTGCCTTGCAGCTGCTCATTGAAGCCGAAGGTGGGCAGCAACAGCCATATAAGCAGAAGGGCTGCCAGACCTACCGCTCCCATTCCGATAGAGAAACGCTGTATGACTACGAGTCGTCCCAGACTTTTGCGGGTATTGGCCTTGTAGCCGGCAATCAGTTCGGTAATCTGCTGTTCGTCAGCAATCGGTTCTTTCTGCAACTGTTCATTCAGTGCGTTCCATGATTTCTTCAGTTCATCCAGTTCCATATATTTATTCCTCCTTATTCATTTTTTTCAATTTGTCCTTGATGCGGCTGAGTTTGGTGGCAACGTTTGTCAAGGTCAGCCCGGTGATTTCGGCAATTTCTTCGTAGCTTTTCTCTTCCAGATAGAGCAGTATGATGGACTTTTCCAATTGTCCCAGTCGGTTTATCATCCGGTAGAGCTGCCGTAGCATGGCTTGTGTCTCGTCGGTTTCTTCAGTCCGGTCGGCTTCCTGGGTGAGGGTGACGATTTCGGGGATGTTCTTTTCTTTGCGGATAAAGCTGATGCACGTGTTCAGTGCGATGCGGTAAATCCATGTGGAAATCTTACACTCCCGCCGGAACTTGGGAAATGCTTTCCATAAGTTGAGCACCACTTCCTGATACAGGTCGTTGAGGGTAGCATTGGGCGTGGTGTACAGATAGCACACCTTATATATCACGCGCTCATACTCCCGTACCACGGATACAAACTCTTGTTCTGCATTTTCCATCTTTTAGCTTCTTTCGAATTGCTTTTGCACTGTTAGTCGCATTGTGTGGCGATAAATCACAGTTCAAAAAGGATTATTTTAATGTGTTAATGTGCCTATATGCTAATGTGCCTATATGCTAATGTGCCAATGACCTGCGGCATGGTAGCACAATATACATATAGCGCAGCCAATTGGCACATTAGCATATAGGCACATTAGCACATTATTCATATTGTAGTGGCTAAAAACTTCCGCATATCCCCTATTGGCATTCCCCGGCGGCGGGCGTAGTCGTCCAGCTGGTCTTCTCCAATCTTGCCCACTGAAAAGTATCGGGATGCGGGATGTGCCAGCATCATGCCGCAGACGGAGGAGTGAGGGTGCATGGCTCCATGTTCAGTCAGCGTGATGCCTATCTGCTTCATGCCGAGCAGTTCGTCCAGCAGGAAATTCACGGATTGGTCGGGTAGGGAGGGGTATCCCACAGCGGGGCGGATGCCTTGGTATTTCTCGACCAGCAGATCCGGAATGGACAAGGATTCGTCGGGGGCATAGCCCCAAGCCTCCTTGCGGACATATTCGTGCATCTTTTCTGTGGCGGCTTCGGCAAGGCGGTCGTTCAGAGTCTGTACAAGGAGATGTTTGTAAGGGTCGCTTTTATAAGTCTCTTCGGCCTCTTCACTGATGGTGGAGGCGAAAAGCCCTACGATGTCGGGCGTGCCTGAAGAGAGGGGACGTACAAAATCGCTCAGACAGAGAAATGGACCGCCATCGGGTTGGGGTGTCTGCTGGCGGAGCAGTGGGAAGGTTGTTCCTTCTATCAAGAGGTTATCTCCGTCTGCATTTGCCTGGCAAAGCCTGAAGATGCAATGGATGGAGATTGTTTCGTCCAGTCGGCCGAGCATTCTATTGGCTTCCTTGAAGAGCTGCATGGCTTCGGAAGCTTTGGTACGTTCCTCCTCGGGAAAGGTTGTCAGCCAAAGTGCACGGCAGGAATCGCAGCCATGGATGTTGGCAATAGCCGCAAAGCGAGGCTGGAAGCCCCAGGCATGGAAGAAATAAATCCAGTTGATGTAAGGGGTTACTTCATGAATCCGATACGAAAGCAATTCATGCCCCGGTGCCAGTATTGTCCTTTTCATCCCATTTAATCCTTAATCCCTAATCCTTAATTCCTAGCCTTCACTCCCCAAATCTCAGTTCCTCGCCACGATAAGCATCGTCCACCATGCCGTCGCTATAAACGGGATGTCCGTTGGCAAAAGTCCTTTCCACTTTCCAGTTGAAGGTATGTCCTTCCAATGGGCTCCAGCCGCATTTGCTCAAAACTTTGTCGGCTGTCACTTCCCACGGGGTATCGGGGCGTACCAGCACAAGGTCTGCCCGGTAACCTTCACGGATATAGCCGCGCTCGTTGATGCGGTAAATTTGTGCGGGAGCATGGCACATTTTTTCAACGATGGTCTCGAGTGTGAATACTCCCTCATCCACCAGTTGCAGCATGCTGACAAGTGAGAACTGTATCATCGGCATGCCGGACATGGCCTTCAAGGCACCTCCTTCTTTTTCGGAGAGCAGATGGGGCGCATGGTCGGTGGCTATAACGTCTATCAGGCCGGAGTTGACGGCTGCACGCAGGGCATCGCGGTCGGCTTGCTTCTTAATGGCAGGATTGCACTTGATACGTGTGCCCAACGTGCGATAGTCACTGAGCGTGAAGAGGAGATGGGCAACGCATGCTTCGGCGGTGATATGCTTCTCGGAAAGTGAATAGTCATTGAACAGTTGCAGTTCCTTGGCTGTGGACACATGCAGAATATGCAGCCGTGCACCGGCAATCCTTGCCAGCCGTACTGCCAGCTCAGAAGATGCATAGCATGCTGCCGAGGAGCGGATGTAGGGATGCTTGCCTATGGGAATATCATTCTCTCCGGCAAACATTTCCTTATACTTGGCAATATTGTTCTTGATGGTTTCCTGGTCTTCGCAGTGGGCGGCAATCAGCATGTCTGTACCGTTGAAGATGTTCAGCAGGCTGTTCATCTTGTCTACCAGCATGTTTCCGGTACTGGAGCCCATGAATAGCTTGATACCGCAGACGCGGTGCTTGTCCAGCTTGCCGAATTCGCTGTAATTGTCGTTTGTTGCGCCGAAGTAGCAAGAATGGTTTACGATACACTTCTCGTTCAGCAAATCAAGTTTGGCGTTCAAGGCATCCAGCGTAGTGGTCACCGGATTTGTATTGGGCATATCCATGATGGAGGTCACACCACCTGCGGCAGCCGCACGGCTTTCGGTGAGGATGTCCGCTTTGTGGGTCAGCCCGGGATCGCGAAAATGTACATGGTCGTCGATGATGCCAGGCAACAGATAGCATCCGGTGGCATCTATGGTCTCGTCACAAGGGGCGGAGAGCGGTTTCCAGTTGGTCAGTACCTCTGCAATGCGCCCGTCTTCTATCACTACGGAACCTTTCACGGATTGTCCTTCGTTGACAATCGTAGCGTTATGTATCAATGTTCTTTTCATATCTTCCTAATATTATAGTAAACCCCTATCACTCTATCACCTATCACTTCATCTCCTTATCTACGGTAGGATATTTATGGAACCAACTGTTCCATTTCAACCGAATCACTCCGAATACGGCTTCACCAAAAATACTGCTGTTCATTTTGGAGGTGCCCAGTTCGCGATTGATGAAGATGACAGGCACTTCCTTTACCTTGAAGCCGCATTTGTAGGCGGTGAATTTCATTTCTATCTGGAAGGCGTATCCTTTGAAGCGGATACCGTCCAGATTGATGGTCTCCAATACCCGGCGGCGGTAACATACAAATCCGGCTGTAGTATCGTGGATGGGCAGCCCGGTGATGAAGCGTACATACTTGGAGGCAAAATAAGACATCAGTACACGTCCCATGGGCCAGTTCACTACGTTCACACCACTCACATAACGTGAACCGATGGCTACATCGGCACCCTCTTCGGAACAGGCGCGGTAGAGTCGCGGCAAGTCTTGGGGATTGTGGCTGAAGTCGGCATCCATTTCGAATACATACTCATAACCTCGTTGCAATGCCCACTTAAAGCCGGCTATGTAGGCTGTACCCAGTCCTAACTTTCCTTTGCGCTCCACCATGAAGAGGCGTTCGGGAAACTCCTGCTGCAAGGTCTTTACAATGGCAGCCGTTCCGTCGGGCGAACCGTCTTCAATGACAAGGATGTGAAAACCATGTTTCAGAGCAAAAACGGCACGGATGATATTTTCTATATTCTCCCGTTCATTGTAGGTGGGGATGATGACAATGCTGTCTGATGTTTGCATACTTATAGGTAATGGGGGTTATAACTGGGAACAAATGTAATACATTTCTTTTTTATCTGGCAGCATTTTCACACAAATCTTGATTTTGCAAAGTTCTGGCGCCACGACTCTTTCATTTATGTAGCTCCTTCTAACTCCTGACTATGAGGAATGCAGGTTAAATCAAAGAACCGTATGCTTGACTTTGAACTTTAGCCTCAATCTTTAGCTATTCCCGTTTCAATCATTAACAGAAAACATTCAAACTATTAAAGAAAAACTTTCGAAGTATAAAGGATAAAGTGGGTAGATATAGGGAGAAAAAGTGCTCTTCAGTCTTGGTCTGTCTATCCCAAGCTTTGGGATAGACAGACCAACCCCTGGGATACATGTCCGCAGGCTGGGGATAAACTTTGTGTAACATAACTCCTGAATAGGGATTGTGTAGGCTGTGTTATTCATAATTGGAGGAAAAGAAGTTTCATTGCCTTCCCCGATAAATAGGGCGATACAGAAAAAAGGTGAAGGATGTGCAGGCTGACAGCAGAAAGATTATTTCAGAGAACATAGTTGCCGACAGGTCAAAGCTAAAGATTATTTGTGTATTTTTGCACCGAATTTATTTCGGTAGGATACCTTATGAGAGGCAATACCGGGGGAAAAAGCGCAAAGCAATGAATATAACTGAACTGCAACAATCTTATGCTTCCCATCCCAATGTAGAGGGGGTGTGCAGGCTTCTGAAAGATAACTCTGTCCGTCACCTATATTGCGGAGGTTTATATGCCTCTGCCGCTTCTTTGTTTTCGTCTGTATTGGTTCAGCGGGCTACTTGTCCGCTCGTTTTCATTCTGGGCGATATGGAGGAAGCCGGTTATTTCTATCATGATTTGACGCAGATATTGGGGACAGAGCAGGTATTGTTTTTTCCTTCTTCATTTCGCCGCGCCATCAAGTACGGGCAGAAGGATGCGGCAAACGAAATACTCCGTACAGAAGTGCTGAGTCGCCTGCAAAAAGGAGAAGAGGGGCTTTGCGTGGTGACCTATCCGGATGCGCTGGCCGAAAAGGTTGTCTCTCGTAAGGAACTGGGAGAGAATACACTGAAACTGCATGCAGGCGAGAGGGTGGATATGAACTTCGTGACGGACGTATTGCGCAGCTACGGTTTTGAATATGTGGACTACGTCTACGAGCCGGGGCAGTATGCCGTTCGTGGCAGTATTATCGACGTCTTTTCCTTCTCTTCCGAATATCCCTTCCGTATAGACTTTTTCGGCGATGAGGTGGAAAGCGTCCGTACCTTCGAGGTGGAAACACAGCTCTCGAAAGAGAAGAAAGAAAGCATCGTGATAGTTCCCGACTTGAGCCATAGCCTGGAAAAAAAAGGAAGCGGCGGCATGGTGTCGTTCCTCGATTTCCTTCCGTCGGACAGCTTGCTTGCCATGCGCGACTTTCTCTGGTTGCGCGAACGCATCCAGACCGTGCACGACGAATCGCTCACCCCACAGGCCATCGCCGCCCGTGAGTCGGAGGAGAATGGAGCCATCACGCTGGAAGGCAAGCTGATTGATGGTGGCGAGTTCACCCTGCGCGCCCTCGATTTCCGCCGGATGGAGTTCGGCAACAAGCCCACCGGAACGCCGGATGCTACCGTCTCGTTCCATACTACGGTACAGCCTATCTTCCATAAAAACTTCGACATGGTGGCGGAGAGTTTCCGCGAATACCTCTCCCGTCACTACACCATCTACATATGCAGCGACAGCCTGAAACAGACCGACCGCATCCGTGCCATCTTTGAGGACCGTGGAGACAACATATCCTTTACCGCCGTGGAACGGACACTGCACGAAGGCTTTGCCGACGACACTTTACGTATCTGTATCTTTACCGACCATCAGCTGTTCGACCGCTTTCACAAGTATAACTTGAAGAGCGACAAGGCACGCAGCGGCAAGGTGGCCTTGAGCCTGAAGGAGCTGAACCAATTCACCCCCGGCGACTATGTGGTGCATACCGACCACGGTGTGGGGCGTTTTGCCGGACTGGTACGTATCCCCAACGGTGACACCACGCAGGAGGTGATGAAGATTGTCTATCAGAACGAAGATGTGGTGTTTGTCTCCATCCACTCTCTGCACAAGGTTTCCAAGTACAAGGGAAAGGAGGGTGAAGCGCCCCGCCTCAACAAGCTCGGCACCGGAGCTTGGGAGAAGCTGAAAGACCGCACCAAGACGAAGATAAAGGATATTGCCCGCGACTTGATAAAACTCTACTCGCAACGCCGCGAGGAGAAGGGGTTCCAATACAGTCCCGACAGCTTCCTGCAACGGGAGTTGGAAGCCTCCTTCATCTATGAGGATACCCCCGACCAAAGCAAGGCTACTTCCGACGTGAAGGCCGACATGGAGAGTGCCCGTCCGATGGACCGCCTGGTGTGCGGTGACGTGGGCTTCGGCAAGACGGAGGTGGCTGTTCGTGCCGCTTTCAAGGCTGTGGCGGACAATAAGCAGGTGGCTGTACTGGTGCCCACTACCGTACTTGCCTATCAGCATTTCCAGACCTTCAAGGAGCGCTTGAAAGGTTTGCCTTGCCGGGTGGAGTATCTGAGTCGTGCCCGCACCGCTGCTCAGGCAAAGGCTGTAGTGAAAGGGCTTGCCGAAGGGGAAGTGAATATTCTTATCGGTACCCACCGTATCCTGGGAAAAGACGTTAAGTTCAAAGACCTTGGTTTGTTGATTATTGATGAGGAGCAGAAGTTCGGCGTCTCCGTCAAGGAGAAACTCCGCCAATTGAAGGTGAATGTGGATACGCTGACCATGACGGCTACACCCATTCCCCGTACCTTGCAGTTTTCGCTGATGGGTGCGCGCGACTTGAGCGTCATCCAGACACCGCCGCCTAACCGCTATCCCATCCAGACGGAAGTGCACACCTTCAACGAGGAAATCATTGCCGACGCCGTCAATTTTGAGATGAGCCGTAACGGGCAGGTATTCTTCGTGAATAACCGTATTTCCAATCTGTTTGAGTTGAAGGCCATGATAGAGCGGCACATTCCCGACTGCCGTGTCTGTATCGGACACGGACAGATGGAGCCTGCCGAACTGGAGAAGATAATCTTTGATTTCGTCAATTACGATTACGACGTGCTGCTTGCCACTACCATCATCGAAAGTGGCATCGACATACCCAATGCCAATACCATTATCATCAACCAGGCGCAGAACTTCGGTCTCAGTGACTTGCACCAGATGCGCGGACGTGTGGGGCGGAGCAATAAAAAAGCTTTCTGTTACCTGCTGGCACCGCCTTTGTCCTCCCTTACTCCCGAAGCAAAACGACGCCTGCAAGCCATCGAGAACTTCTCCGACCTGGGTAGTGGCATCCACATTGCCATGCAGGACCTTGACATCCGTGGTGCAGGCAATATGCTCGGTGCCGAACAGAGCGGTTTCATTGCCGACCTAGGCTACGAGACGTATCAAAAGATTCTCTCCGAAGCTGTGCACGAACTGAAGACCGACGAGTTTGCCGACCTTTATGCCGAAGAACTGAAAGCGGACGGAGGCGTCATCAGCGGCGAGCAGTTTGTGGACGAATGCCAGGTGGAAAGCGACCTCGAACTTCTGTTGCCTGCCGATTACGTGACTGGCAGCAGCGAGCGTATGTTGCTCTATCGCGAGTTGGACGGATTGACACTCGACAAGGATGTGGATGCTTTCCGTTCCCGCCTCGAAGACCGCTTCGGCCCGATTCCTCCCGAAACGGAAGAACTGCTGCGCATCGTTCCCTTGCGACGCCTGGCTGCCCGGCTCGGTGTAGAAAAGGTCTTTCTGAAAGGGGGACGCATGTCTCTATTTTTTGTTTCCAATCCGGATAGCCCGTACTATCAGAGCCAGGCTTTCGGCAAAGTCATTGCCTACATGATGAAGTACACCCGCCGTTGCGACCTGCGCGAGCAGAACAACAAACGGAGTATGCTGGTGAAGGATGTCAGGACGGTGGAAGAAGCTGTCTGTGTGTTGCAGGAGGTAGTGGCAATGCAGGTGGAGGAGTGAACAGGTATCGGAAAGAAAGACTACTGCATATTTGTTTTATTGGAATATTCTTTTTTACTTTGTATAAACCAAAAAATGTCGTATGAGATCCTTAAATGAATATATCGAAATAATAAGGAAATGTAGTGACGTGCTACGTTCATATTTTGGGGTTACTTCTTTGCGTATCTTTGGTTCTGTAGCCCGTAATGAACAAAAAGAGGATAGCGATGTGGATGTTTGTGTAGATATGAAGCCTAATTTGTTTTTGCATGTAGAACTAAAGAAGTTTTTAGAGGAACAATTTGGCTGTCCGGTAGATGTTGTTCGCTTCCATAAAAATATGAATGATTTTCTCAGACGACAGATAGAAAAAGATGGAATCCTTATCTCCCTATAAAAGAGAAGTAGCTTTGGGTATTCTGAAGCAGATTGAGCAGGCGATTATACGTTTGCAGGAAAGAACTGTGAATATCCATAGTGTGGATGACTTTCTTTTGTCTCCTGCTGGCATGGAAAAGTTGGATGCGGTTTGTATGTTACTCATTGCAATAGGGGAGAGCTTGAAAGGCTTTGATAAAGTAACAGAGAAAAAGGTCTTAATCAATTATCCTCGGATACCTTGGAGTAATGTAATGGGAGTCCGGGATATTATAGCCCATCATTATTTTAATATTGATGCAGAAGAAATATTCGGTATTGTCCACGGTGAGTTATCTTCTCTTTTGGAGGCTATTCGTTATTTAATTCAAGAATTATCTTGCTCTGTCATCACATCTGGTACAAATGAAGTCTATAAGGATAAATTGAATGCTGTGGAGTGGAAGAAAAAATGTGAGGAGATTAAAAGAAGGGATAACTATCGTTGTGTAAATTGTCAGAATCAAGTTCTAATTGAATTGGATGGAATAGATGACTTGGAGAGATATTTAGGCGAAATAGAATTAAAAAACTTTGGAATAATTAAAAATGTTTTTCAGCAAAGAGAAAATATATTTAATGATAGAACTGGATTAACTGTACACGAAGAACATGAGTTGATAACAAAAGAAAAACGTAGTTCCTTAGATGATTATGGCTTGTTTCTTTATGAAATGAAGAAAAACATTCCATGTCCTTTTGCTCCTCTTGAAAAACGTGTATTAATATCAACTAAAGAAATAGAGTCTTTGGGAGAATTTGTGAATCAGCTGTATGTTGTAAAAATTCCAGTTTATTATGGTGGGAAAGATTATAAATTAAAAAGTGATAATATCGTAACATTGCAATTTAATGAATTGAGTGATACTGGTAATAGATGTTTCCTTTATCGTTGCTTTGCTTGGTATTATCCCGGTTCATACCTTGGCCAAGGGATACTTGCTTATAATCAATATTCCATTATTTTTCCTTTATACTCATTAGACTTTAAACAATCATTGGATGTCCATCATAAAGTATATAGAAAAAAGAATGGACAGATAATTGAACCGTGGGAGTATGATGATAAGGATTTAGAGACTCTTTGCCATAGTTGTCATTTGAAAAAGCATAAACTCCCAATCTATGTCATTAATGAATAGTTTTATGGAGTTAGAGATTCCTTTGAATTTTTCTATTTTTGTTATTATTTTCCGAATTGTAACGCGAATCCCAAATTGAAGAAAGTGATGTTGTTCTTGAACCAGCTATGGTTCACTCCGTCATCATACCCGTCTGTGTTATAAAGTCGTGCATCGGGGTTGGCAAACCAGTCTGCTGTCAGGAAATCACAGCGAATCATGCCCGAGAGTTTACGGCTGATGCGGAACTCATAGCCTGCTGCGAAAGTTATTCCACAATATCCTTTATGGAAAAGGTGTCCGTTCCGTTCACCGCGTTTATATGTCCGTTCCTGATAGTTCATATACCCGATGCCGAACGAGAGGAACAGTCCTTGATTCCCGTTGCTCCACAAGGGCCGGTATGTGATGTTGGGGCGTATGCAGTGCAGATGTGCCTTATCCGGCAGGCGTGCCATGCGTAGATAGTCATATTGAAGTCCTGCGGCAAATAGGGGCGTGATGTAGTAGCGGCCTTCTGTCATCAGGTCATATCCCACCCGGTTGCCATTCTTGCTGAAGAAGTCGTTACGGTTTCCCTCTACATGAGGTAAGGATACACCGCCACCGAAGATGATACTGTAATTTTGCGGCAGGCATTCGCTTTGTGCCAGCAGACCTGTCGCTCCGATGGGGAGTAGGGATAGGCAGAGGAGGAGGAATCGTTTCATGCAGTTGCTGTGAGTTTCTTGGAAATATCGTATTTTTATCGTTTCCCGTATAGCTTGTCTATCAAATCCGTCCGTCCTATCCGGCGCAGTTCGTTTATGATGTTCCTGCGCTCTTCGGGTTTGTACCAGAAGAAGAATTGGCGTTGAGCCAGTTTCTCGCGCTGCGTTTTGGCACTGAATACCGGTTCCAGCGTATAAGGATGGAAGCCCGTGTACCATGCTTCGGTGGCAACGGTCATGGGAGTAGGGGTAAAGTCTTGCACTTGTTCCAGATGGAAGTCCAGTCGCTTGGTGATGACGGCAAGTTCTGCCATATCTTCCTCCTTGCATCCGGGATGGCTGCTGATGAAATAAGGAATAAGCTGCTGGCGTAGTCCTTCTTCATGGTTAATCCTGTCGAATATCTTCTTGAACTCACCGAACTGGCTGAACGGAGGCTTGCGCATGATGTTGAGCACGCGGTCTGACGTATGCTCCGGTGCTACCTTCAGGCGACCGCTGACATGGCGGGCAATGAGCTCGCGGGTATATTCCTGCGTACTTTTGTTAGTGTTCGGGTCCTTGCTCTGGTGCAGCAGCAGGTCATAGCGTACACCGCTGCCAATGAAGGACTTCTTGATGCCGGGCAGGGCATCTACGGCATGATAGATGTCGAGCAGCGGACGGTGGTCCGTATTCAGGTTGGGGCATACCTTGGGGTAGATGCACGACGGGCGTTTGCATTTCCTGCAGACGGCCTCATCCCGTCCCTTCATGCGGTACATATTGGCCGACGGGCCTCCCAAATCGCTCAAATAACCCTTGAAGTCTGGCAGCTCCGTGATGGCTTTCACCTCTTTCAGAATGCTCTCCTTGCTGCGGCTTACGATGAATTTGCCCTGGTGTGCGGAGATGGTGCAGAAGGCACATCCTCCGAAACATCCGCGATGCAGGTTGACGGAGAACTTTATCATGTCGTATGCCGGAATACGTTTTCCCTTGTATTTGGGATGGGGCAGGCGCGTGTATGGCAAGTCGAAAGAACGGTCGAGTTCAGCTTCCGTCAAAGGGGGATAGGGAGGATTGACTACTACCGTCAGCTTGCCGCTCTTTTGCAAGATGCGGGATGCTGTATATTTGTTGCTTTCCTCCTCGATATGACGGAAGTTGGCAGCTTCTTTCTTTTTATCTTTCAGACATTCTTCATGGGAAAAGAGGGTGATATCCCCTTCTTGTACCACTACTTCCTTGTCAAGGTAAACCATTTGGGGAATATCGGCGATGAGCTTTTTGAAGCTTGGGGCGTCCATCTGTGTCTGTTGGCGTTTCAGCCTTTCCGCAAGTTCCACCACCGGTTTCTCTCCCATACCGTAGATGAGTGAGTCGGCTCCGCTGTCGAGGAGGATGCTGGGGCGTACACGGTCCTGCCAATAGTCATAGTGCGTCAGGCGGCGCATGCTTGCCTCGATGCCGCCCAGTACGACGGGGACATCGGGGAATAGCTTCTTTAATATCTGGGTATATACAATGGAAGGGTACTCCGGACGCATATCCGGACGTGCATCCGGGGTATAGGCGTCATCACTGCGCAAGCGTTTGTTGGCAGTATATTTGTTGACCATCGAATCCATACAGCCGGGACTGATGCCGAAGAACAGACGGGGACGTCCCAGTTTTTTGAAGTCGCGCAAGTCGTCGCGCCAGTTGGGTTGGGGGATGATGGCTACGCGCAATCCTTCTGCTTCGAGGATGCGGCCTATGACGGCGGCTCCAAAAGAAGGGTGATCCACGTAGGCGTCACCGCTGAAAAGTATTACATCCAATTCGTCCCAACCACGCAGTTCCACTTCTTTCTTGGTAGTAGGAAGCCAGTCTGTAAGGCGATATTCTTTCATTTGCACATTAAAAACTGTAATGTCATCCGTTCTCCGTCGTAAATCTCACGGAAGCCTATCTGCTGCTCGGAAAGATACTCTTTCATGTCATTGAAGGCAGCAGCGTCGTCCATGATGATTTCCAGCTTCTCGCCTTTTCCGGCCTCGCACATGGCTTTGATGGCAGGGATTAAAGGGCTGTAATGCTGTTGTCCGCAGGTGTCGATGGTTTTCATTTATTCTTCTTCTATGGTGTCTTGTTGGGAAAGCCATTGCAGATAGAGCTTGATGAGCTGTTGTAGTCCGAAGGCCTTCATGTTGTTGTGATAGATAACGTCGATACAGAGGTCGAGCAGGTCTTTGCTGTCTTCCTCTTGCGAGGCGATGAGGGAGCGGATGTTCAGTTTCAACTTGTCGAGCACGGTTTCGTCCACAATACCGTTGCTGTCGATGAGATGGCGGAAGAGGCCGTATTTCTCGATGGTGGCAAGATTCTCTTCAGAAACTTCTAAACTACGGGTTCCGCTGGGGTTGGCTTGTATAGTGTACATGATGTTTAATGTTTAGTGGTTAATGTTTAATGATTAATGGAAGCAAAGATAGTTTTTTCACTACAGATTACACAGATTTTCACAGATTATTTATAGGGATTGCTATTTTGTCTGTGTTAATCTGTGTAATCTGTGGTGAGAAAGCGGAGTATGGATGCCATAATTACATTTCTGGATGTTTCTTCCCGGATGCTTTCAAAAGGGAATCCCATGACAAAAGTGCGATAATCACTGCCTTGATAGGCTACGGCGGCGGGTGTGTTGCCGATGGCATAGGTCATGACTGGAAAAGCGGGAGACATGGGCAGGATGCAATCAGGGGAAGTGACCGGATAGCTTTGCTCATTCGGCAGGCGGGGAAGGGTGAAGGTATGCCCCAGTCCCCGGACAGCGATTTTGTCCCCGTCTGTTTTCAGAGAGTTGCCATGCCGGTACTTCAAGATATTCTGAATAAATTCTTTATTGCCCTGCGAGCTGTCCATATCGCTGCCTACATAGGCACCGCTGACCAGGAGATGACCTCCCGACTGGCAATAGGAAGTCAGTATGCGCTGCATGGGCGAGGAGAATGTTTTGTAGTAGGTATTGCGTGCCGGATTGCTGGAATTGTCTTCTTTCTCAAGTCCGAGGATATAGTCCACTATCGGATAATCCTCTAATGAGAGGATGCCCTTTTCCACAGCCTCGTCGCTGCATGAGACGAAGCTGTAATTTCCGGCTGCCTGGATGGCTTTGCCATGTACGAAGGGGTAATCGAAAGTGTTTCCGATGATTTTCATGCCTTCGTATTCGTCACTGCTCTCTCCCAGACGTCGTCCTGCTTCCTTCCGGCTAAAATTCTGCTGGGCGCCGCAGAGGGAGATGTCATAGAGATAGGGTACGCCGGGATCTTGTGACAAGTCGAAGCCTGCCGCATCGGGGGTGTCTATAACGGCAGGCCCGCTGATGCGGTCGAATCCGTTGACGATAAGTATCTGTCCTTTTTCACGCTTTGCCTTGTAGGCGGCAAGAATTTCCGAAGGGAAGCTTTCGCCACCCCGGTTTACGGCGGTTACTTTAAAGGAATAGACGATGCCCGGTTCTATTTTTACGGTGTGGGATGAGGAGCTGACGCGTACGCCATTGTCAAATCCTCCACGACCGATACGTGTATATACAATGTATTCACGTGGTTTGGCAGTCGGCTCCAACGGGTCTTCCTCTCCTTGCCAGGAAAGCTCTAAAGTATTCTTCTTTTGACCGAAGCGGATAGCAAAGTGGCTGACGGGAAGGGGTTGGACAACGTAGTCTCTGCCGTGCTGGCTGCATATGTATTGCAGAATGGCTTTATAGAGCGCACGCCCGACGGTGAACTTGAAGTTAGGGTCATGTCCCAAGCGCATATCTGCGAAGTTCTGGTGCGACAACAGTTCTACGATGGTGGAAGGGACGGCGGGCAGGCGTGTTTCACTGTAGTTGCGGTTCCATAGGCTGCGGCGTGTCCAGTCTACGTTGAAGGTAGAGCGGATATCACGCTGCAACTGCGTTAGCAGAATGTCCGAAAGGTCACGGGAGGCATGGCGGTCTGTACCGGCATGCAGTCGGCCGTTGTTGAAGTTGGTGGTATAAATGCCGAGAGTGCCTATAATCTCATCTTCCTTACTGAAACCGGCATCGCTATGCAGGGCCATACTCATTTCAAAGGGGATGCCCAAACCTTCTTCCGTCGGGTTGAATAGTGATTTTCCTGCAAGGTAATTCACTGTACGGGAACGTACGTTGATGTCGTCGTTCATATCATTCTTTCCCTCATAGCCTCCATAGACGGGATAGGGCATGCCTGCCCATTGGGCAAAGTAGCGTGCGCCTTCCAGGTATCTGGGCAAGCCGCTGGTTTGTCCTCCGCGGGCAATGTTGCCCATGCCTCCTCCAAAGCGGACGGCATCGGCACAGACCACGCCTTTCTCTTTGCTTTCGTTGCTCAATACCACCATGCCATAGTCATTCCGGCCTTTGTCGAAAGTGAATGTGCCGAGGTACACCCATGTGCCGCCTCCTATTTGCTGGTTCACCTTGAACTCCGTGACGCCTCCATTGTGAAATACAAGATATTTGGCATCGCTTACGCTGCCCGGCAGTGTTTGGTAAGATACGTATACAGCATATTCTCCCGTTTCCGGAATATCGGGTACCCATTCGGCAAAAGCCTTGTCTTTCTTCTTTTCAGTTTTGGCAAAGCGTGCCGTGCCGGAGAGGAAAGGGTTTTCATTGTCCTGATAGATTCGTTTCCGTTGGGCAAATCCGGGTCGGAAGGTCTGTTCCCAACGTGCTTTCCGGCTTTTCACGTCCAGATAAAGGGAACCTTGTCCTCCATGTCCGCTCAGGCTACCGTCATTGTCTACGATGACTTCCTGCTTCTGCGTGTCCCTTTCGCGGGGAGTGAATACATTGGCTCCTGCATTCTCTAGCATGGGCAGGAGGTAGGGCAGGATGAAGGATTGGGTGAACTGGTCTTCTGTAGTGCAGAACAGCCTCGGGCGTTGCCATCCCCATTTGTCCTTGTCATTGATATAATATTTCCCGTGGCTTTGCCAAAGGGCGATGTGGCGTCCTTCCAGTCCGCGGGTGATGTCGTAGGGGCGCGAGGTACGGGTTACCCAGGGGGTACCTTTGTATTCCAGGTGGCTGAACAGACGTGCCTTGTCTTTCTTCCCTTTCCGGTAGAGGTTGGGGATAAGCTCTTCGATGCTCTTCCCGTCAGCAAAGACGGTGAGGTCGAAATAGTTCACCGGTCCTGGCAGGATTTGTCCCAGATGGCGGTAAATGGCATCAACGGTTTCAGGCCGTAGAGGCTGGTAGGCAAAGCGCTCGTTTGTATAGACAAGCAATTTCTTCTTCCGGAAGTCAATGCGGAAACTATCCAGCTTGCAGGTACCGATGTTGGCCGTATGGGTGGTGTATTCCCTAAAGAATGTCTGGAGGCGTTCTTCCACATTCTGCTCTAGTTCTTGTGCCGGAAGGAGGAATCCACACAAGAGCCATATGCCGGTTAGGATAAGTTTTTTCATACTGATGAAATATTGAAGTTGCCAATATCTGCTTTTACCAGACGGTGGTGCGTGCAAAAGTACATAAAAGAAAGCTTCACTGATGAGCGGGTTACTTTCTTTTTATTATTTTGCAGACATATAAGTAAGTCTTAAGAATTAAAAAGCATTAATCGGCAATCTTTTTCAGTTCTGTCAGTTCCGTAACTTTGTCCGGATAGAGGATGGCGTTGTGCGCAGCCATTTGAGCTGCTTTCTTATGGATTGGGTCTATTCCTTCGGGAGAATATGGGTTTTCTGTTACATTCCGATGGGTCAATGCCTCAAACCATGTGCAGGCAGCTGTATATCTGCCTATGGTTAAGTCAAGGTGGTATCCGTCCCTATTCATATGGTCGCCGATAAAGGAGGTACGTGCATTTTGTATGGCGGTTCCCGAAGGGATAATTTTCTTGATACCCACCAGGTTGGCGGCTTTCTTTACTGCATCCACAATGCTGGTGTACATTTTCATTTGGTTCTGGTCATAGTTTTTGAATCCGGTGTGGTTGGCATTGGTAGCATAAGCCCATGTCTGGTGCATCATTAATACGGTTTCCTTTCCAATTCGTTCCCTGATATAGTTAACCAATTCAGGTAGGGAAGCTTTGTAGCTGTCATAGATACCAGACAAAGGGCTGGCCTGCTGAACACTGATATAGTCCCATTTCTCATCGGCCAGTGCTTTCTCAATAGTCATTGACCGGGTTTCTGTTTTTTCCCCGTCTTTCTCTACTTTGCGATAGGCATAGGCCGGAGCGTTGTTGCGTATGTTTTGCACGTGCCGTTCCAGTGAACATCCTCCGATAAACATATTGCCGATAATCATGGTGATACCTTCAGCTTCTCCCAGTTCGTGCAAATATTGCTCTACTGCATCTTGTGAAAAGCTGTTGCCTATTGCCAATACTTTGATGGTGTCGTTATTGGCATGGCATCCATTTGCAAACAATGTAAATGGCGTGAGTAGGAATAAAATGACAAGGATGTTGATAGCATACTTTTTCATAATGGTGTTTGTTTTTAAGTTTTGTCGTTTCGATAAATAAGTAACAAAATTATTTGATTGTTTTTATATCTGCAAATATTCCTTGGGAATATAAGAAGGCTGAGACATGAAAAAATGAGATGCATTGCCGGAGCAATACATCTCATCCTATTGTTAATATTTTATCCGTTTATAGCGGAATGTATTCCACAAAGGCTTCCATCGCCTCATAGGAAGCAAGTCCGAGGCTGTCATACAAGGCAGCTGTTCCGCGGTTACGGTCCTCGCTGCGTTGCCAGAACAGACGTTCGTCATTGCCCAGGAACGGTGCGCTTTCCATCTGCGATTGATGCTTCAGGATAGAGTTACGCTTGGCACGCAGTTCTTCCGGGCTGATGGGCACAGCCATCTCGATGTTTTCGATTTCCCATTCGGCCCATGCACCGCGGTACATCCAGATGCGGCATTCCTTCAACCATTTGGCACCTTCTTCTTTTTCCAAGTCAATGGCGGCAAATACGGCGTCCGTACAAACACGGTGTGTGCCGTGCGGGTCGGCCAGGTCGCCGGCAACGAAAATCTGATGGGGTTTCACTTCACGCAATAGGTTGCGTACAATTTCCACGTCTGCTTCGCTGATAGGATTCTTCTGTATCTTGCCCGTTTCGTAGAATGGCAGGTCAAGGAAATGACAGTGATCCAGAGGGATATTATTGTATGTACATGCAGTGCGTGCCTCGCCACGGCGAATCAGTCCCTTGATGGTCAAGATGTCGCGTGTATCCATGTCACCGTCTTTCTTCTCCTTCAAGTATTTACGGATTTCAGTATATTTGTCATTGATGACCTGGTCTTCGCTGTTGTTGAAGATTTGGTTGAACCCGTTGATGAAGTGCAGGAAGCGGATAACTTCTTCATCGCCTACGGCAATGTTACCGGAAGTTTCGTAAGCCACATGCACGTCATGTTTCTGCTCTACCAGACGACGGATGGTGCCTCCCATGGAGATAACGTCATCATCGGGATGCGGAGAAAATACGACCACACGTTTTGGATAGGGCTTTGCACGCTCAGGACGATAGGTGTCGTCAGCATTCGGCTTGCCGCCCGGCCATCCGGTGATGGTATGTTGCAGGTCATTGAATATCTTGATGTTCACGTTATAGGCTGAGCCGAACAATGCCAGCAGTTCGCTCAGACCGTTTTCGTTGTAGTCCTTGTTGGTCAGTTTCAGAATGGGTTTTCCGGTGAGTTGGCACAACCAGACGATGGCACTGCGGATGAGCTTGTCGTTCCATTCGCAGGAGGTTACCAGCCAGGGGCGTTGGATACGCGTCAAATTGGCGGCGGCAGACAAGTCGATAGCTACATGTGCATTGTTGTGAGTCTGCAGATAAGATGCAGGGATAGTATCTGTTACCGGACCTTCAACGCATTCTTTCACCTTTTGCGCTTTCTCCTCACCCCATGCCAGCAGATATATTTTCTTTGCCGAGAGGATGGTGGCTACTCCCATGGTGATGGAGCTGATGGGGGTATTTTCAATGCTACCGAACATCTTGGAAGCTTCATTGCGGGAGTCGTTGTCCAGCAATATCAGACGAGTGGTAGAGTTCAGGCGTGAACCCGGTTCATTGAAACCTATATTACCTACACGGCCAATGCCCAGCAAAGCGATGTCTAAGCCACCGAAACTTTCAATGCGCTGCTCGTAAAGACGGCAATATTCAAAGATGGCGTCTTTGGCGATGGTGCTGTCGGGGGTGAAAACATTCTGTTTGTCAATGTCCACATGGTCTATCAGCATTTCCTTCAATGCGTTGAAGTTGCTGTTGATGGCATTGGGAGCTAATGGATAATATTCGTAGAGGTTGAATATGACTACGTTGCGGAAACTTAATCCCTCTTCCTGGTGCATACGTACCAAGTCTGCATATACATTGCGCGGAGAGTTACCGCCTGCCAGTGCCAAGACACAGAAACGTCCCGCCTTTTGCTTGTCACGGATTAACTGTGCAATGTCAAGGGCAATCTGGTTGGCGCCTTCTTCCGCAGACTCATAAATATCTGTCGGGATTTTTTCCAGTCGGGTCAATACCGACCGTTCAAATGCATTCTCAGGTCTATAGTACCTGGGGGAGACTCTGTTGAGAGTGATTTGAGAGCTTAGATTGGTTTTCATAAAATTTATTATTAATAAATGATTAAGTATTGAACTGTTCTTTCAATCAACAAATATACGAAAAACAATGTTCATCCGCATATTGCTGAAGATTAATTAAGAAATACTGGTCGTCCCATATCTCATATGGGTTTTGACGGTTGTACGGAAAGTGTCTTCGGTCATTCCATAAAGTCACGGCCAACCGCCACCGTGAGTATGGATTTTACGTTGGGTCAACATAGGATTTAGGGGTTAGAATTATTAAATTAATCATGTTGTCGCTTTGACATTGTTTCGAAGGACAAAAATAGGTACTTTTTGGAGAAGATGTACTCCTTCTTTTGGGTATTTTCATTAAATACTCTAAAAAAGAGGATTTGGTGCATTTTGTATAATGTCTCGTTCGTTTGGGGTATAAGTGAGGATAATCATATAAAAA
Source organism: Bacteroides sp. AM32-11AC (assembly GCF_003603515.1). Classification (NCBI taxonomy): domain Bacteria; kingdom Pseudomonadati; phylum Bacteroidota; class Bacteroidia; order Bacteroidales; family Bacteroidaceae; genus Bacteroides; species Bacteroides sp. AM32-11AC. The sequence goes on from NZ_QTNH01000007.1 coordinate 198,738, forward strand.
TAGACCATTCATCGCACTTTTTGTCGTTTGGGTTTGTTATATTTGTGTGTGTTTATAAACTCTAAAATATCAATGTATGAAAAGCTGGAAAGTAGAAGCAGCCATCATAGCCGTGGGGCTGCTTTTGTTGGGAATCATGGTAAAAGGCGGTATCAACAATTTTGTGAATAAGGATCGTGTGGTCAGTGTGAAAGGGCTGGCCGAAATGGAAGTGCCTGCTGACAAGGTAGTCTGGCCTCTTGTCTACAAAGACATAGGTAATGACCCTGCACTGCTTTATGCCAATATGGAGAAGAAAAACGCTGCCATCGTGAGTTTCCTTGAAAACAACGGTATTGAGAAGGAGGAAATCAGTATTGCACCGCCCGAAGTGATTGACATGCAGGCCGAACGTTACGTTGACCGCAACGTGGCCTATCGTTATAATGCCACGTCTGTCATCACTGTCACTTCCAAGAATGTGGATAGGGTGCGTAAGCTCATGTCGGGGCAGGCTGAACTCTTGAAGCAGGGTATTGCCATCACGGGAGGGGATTATAAATATAATGTGTCTTATGAATTCACCGGTCTCAACGAAGTGAAGCCCAGAATGATAGAGGAGGCCACGAAGAACGCTCGTGCTGCAGCTGAGAAGTTTGCCAAGGATTCGGACAGTGAACTGGGGAAAATCCGCAATGCCTCGCAAGGGCAGTTCTCCATAAGTGACCGCGATGCCTATACTCCTTATATAAAAAGCGTACGTGTAGTGACTACTGTGAACTATTATTTGAAGAAATAACGAACTCGTCCGCATCTTTCCAAGCAGGAAACTTTAGCCTGAACTCCTGCAGGGAGGAAAGGTTGAGGGAGGCGGTGGCAATCGCCTCTTCGTTGTCGGGCACAGTGGCAAGCACTTCCCCCTTCGGAGAGTAGACCACACTGCCTCCGCTGTGTGGAATGTCTCTGCCGTCCTTGCCGATACGGTTGACACCGCAGACATAACTGATGTTTTCCAGCGCGCGCGCTTGCAGCAGGATGTCCCAGACTTTCCGGCGGGGAATGGGCCAGTTGGCGACGTAAATCAGGAGGTCGTATTCATTGCTCGTATTGCGGCTCCAGACCGGGAAACGAAGGTCATAGCATACAAGCAGCAGTATATTCCAGCCGCGATATCGGATGATGGGACGCCGGTTGCCGGGGGTGAAATGTTCTGTCTCGTGCCCCATCCGGAAGAGGTGGCGTTTGTCGTAATAGTAAGCATTGCCTTCGGGCGTAAGGAAGAATGCGCGGTTGTAGTAGGATGGCTTTCCGCCTTCCGAGGCTGTTTCGCAGGCAATATAGCTGCCGGCAAGAGCAAGCCGGTACTCTTCGGACCATTGGCGCAGTGTTGCGATGGTTTCTCCCGTTGTGGGTTCGGCCAAGCTGGCGGTGTCCATACTAAAGCCGGTGGAGAATGTTTCCGGTAAAACAACAATCTCCGTTGTTCCACGAAGAGTTTCTAACTTCTCGCGGAGACGACGGAGATTTTCTTGTTTATTTTCCCAGACGATGTCTGTTTGCAAGATGCTTATTCGCATGGCATTAATGCTTAATACCTGATTAGATATTTCCTAAATCAAAATTTTCGGGATTTTTTCCTTTAAAGTTCTTGAAGTACAGTTTTATCTCGCGCATATCCTTTTCGATGTCTCCGGTAGGCATGACAGCCTTGGTAGAGGAGATGGTCTTGGAAGGATAATCAATCCCGATAAGCATGATGGGCACTTGTGCTTTAAGTGCTATGTAATAAAAACCTTTCTTCCAGTTGGGATTGGCTTTACGGGTTCCTTCCGGTGTAATAGCCAGGTGGAAATGCTTGCTGTTTGCAAACTTTTCGGTCATTTGGTCCACTAAGGAAGATTTACGTCCCCGGTTCACCGGAATGCCGCCAACGGCTTTGAATATCAGTCCCAGAGGAAAAAAGAACCATTCCTTTTTCATCATGAAACTGGTCTTGCGACCGATGGCACCATAAAACAATTTACCGATAAATAAGTCCCAATTGGAAGTATGGGGTGCCGCACAAATTACACATTTGTCGTAGTCGGGCACCGTCACGTTTGTCTTCCAGCCCAGCAGGCGATAATAAATGAAGCTATAAAAGGCTTTCTTCATCTTATTTCAGTTTGCCCATTGCGTCAATAATTTCGTCTACTTTTGCATTGAAGTCAGCACGAAGTTTTTTGTAGAAACCTTTTACATTTCCTGGCTCGGTGTGGCTGATGCGGCTTATGAATTCATCTTGCATTTTCAGAATTTCAGCCATCAGTTCATCGGCTTTTTGTTTGTCTGTTCCAGGCACATATAAGCTGTTTACAAGACACTCTGTGAACAATTCACCTGCAATATAGTTTATATTCTTCTTTAGTTCTTTTCTACTTGCCATAATCTTTACGTTTAAAATGAATAATCTGAATTATTTTCGGTAAAGATAATGTTTTTCTTTGTTAGTGTAGAGCAAAAAAGGGTTTTTATGTGTTTTTAATTTAGTAGTTTTGTGGAATTATTCCACAAACTGTGGACACATTCCACAGGGAAAAATGGAGGATGCCACCATGAATAAAGAACTGCCGTCTGCTTTTCTGCTTGATATATAGTTTGTTAGACGTAATGGATGAGATAGTGATAGATTGGCATCGGATTTGCTTTAATAGAAAGAAACAGGGTTAAATTTAATATACAAACAAGCATGAGACAGTTTTTTACGAAAAAAGAATTGAAACTAAAGAAGAAGAGGTTGCTGATGATGGTTGCCTGCATGGCGGTATTGTTGGCAGGTTACGTTATTCTGACTTGGCCTAAGAAGGTGGAATCGGAAGCTCCTACCGTGATTGTGGAATCTGCGGAAAAAGGAGATGTGGAGATATATGGCGAGTACGTGGGACGTATTCGCGCTCAGCAGTTTGTAGAGGTACGTGCGCGTGTGGAAGGGTATTTGGAGAATATGCTTTTCGCAGAAGGAACATATGTCACCAAGAACCAGGTACTTTTTGTGATAAACCAGGACCAGTATAGGGCAAAGGCTGACAAAGCTCGTGCACAGTTAAAGAAGGATGAAGCGCAGGCATTGAAGGCAAAGCGCGATTTGGAGCGTATCCGCCCCCTCTATGCGCAGAACGCTGCCAGCCAGCTGGATTTGGACAATGCCCAGGCTGCTTACGAGACTGCAGAAGCCTCAGTAGCGATGAGCCAGGCCGATTTGGACCAGGCTGAATTGGAATTGGGATATACGTTGGTTCGTTCTCCGCTATCGGGACATATCAGTGAAAGAAATGTGGATTTGGGAACATTGGTCGGACCGGGAGGCAAGTCCTTGCTGGCTACGGTTGTGAAAAGTGATACGGTTCTGGTAGATTTCAGCATGACGGCATTGGATTACCTGAAAAGCAAGGAACGGAATATCGATATAGGGCGTCAGGACTCTACACGTTCCTGGCAGCCGAACATTACGATTACTTTGGCGGATAATACCGTCTATCCTTATAAGGGCTATGTGGATTTTGCCGAACCTCAGGTGGACCCTCAGACCGGAACATTCTCCGTGCGTGCCGAAATGCCGAACCCTAACAAAGTGTTGTTACCGGGGCAGTTCACAAAGGTTAAGCTATTGCTGGATGTACGTGAGGGTGCTGTCGCCGTTCCTCAAAAGGCGGTTACCATTGAGAAAGGTGGTGCATATATTTTTGTGATGCGCCGGGACTCTACGGTTGAAAAGCGTTTCATTGAACTGGGACCTGAATTTGGCAACAATTGGGTGGTTGAGCGTGGTCTGGTTGCCGGAGAACAAATTGTGACTGAAGGTTTCCACAAGCTGACTCCGGGTATGAAAGTACGTGCCCAGGCTGCCGTTCCTAAAAAGGAGGAAGAGCAGACGAGTGATTCTCTGAACAAGCAGGTTATTTCCGAAACGAAGCAGACTACTCCGGCTGAGAATAAATCAAAGGACAACAACCCTTCAAAGTAATGATGTTATGAAAGTAAGTTTCTTTATAGACCGCCCGGTATTCTCGGCGGTGATATCGATTGTGATTGTAATTGTCGGTATCATTGGCCTGACCATGCTGCCGGTAGACCAATATCCGCAGATAACGCCTCCCGTAGTGAAAATCAGTGCTTCCTATCCGGGAGCCAGTGCATTGACTGTTTCGCAGGCGGTGGCAACCCCTATCGAGCAAGAGATAAACGGTACTCCCGGTATGCTGTACATGGAGTCCAACAGTTCTAATTCCGGAGGATTTTCAGCTACGGTCACTTTCGACGTGTCTGCCGACCCGGATTTGGCTGCCGTAGAAATACAGAACCGTGTGAAACTGGCGGAGAGCCGTTTGCCAGCCGAAGTGATTCAGAACGGTATTTCTGTGGAAAAGCAGGCTCCCAGCCAATTGATGACTATCTGTCTGACTTCCAGTGACCCGAAGTTCGACGAAATTTATTTGAGTAACTTTGCTACTATCAATGTACTCGACTTGTTGCGCCGTATCCCCGGTGTGGGACGTGTTTCCAACATCGGTAGCCGCTACTATGCCATGCAGATATGGGCGTTGCCCGACAAACTTGCCAACTTCGGACTGACGGTGCAGGATTTGCAGAATGCCCTGAAGGACCAGAACCGTGAGTCTGCTGCGGGTGTTTTGGGACAACAGCCGGTGAAGGGACTCGACATTACTATCCCTATCACTACCCAGGGACGCTTAAGTTCGGCAAAGCAGTTTGAGGACATTGTGGTCCGTGCCAATGCCAACGGTTCCATTATCCGTCTGCGCGATGTGGCGCGTGTTTCATTGGAAGCATCTTCATATAGCACGGAGAGTGGCATCAACGGTGAGAATGCTGCCGTTCTCGGTATCTATATGCTTCCCGGGGCCAATGCAATGGAAGTTGCAAAGAGCGTAAAGGCTGCTATGGAGGAAATCAGTGCAAATTTCCCTGAGGGGATGAGTTATGAGATTCCCTTCGACATGACGACTTATATTTCCGAATCCATTCACGAAGTGTACAAGACGTTGTTCGAAGCGCTGATTCTGGTGGTGCTGGTTGTATTTCTATCCTTGCAAAGTTGGCGTGCGACGGTGATACCGATTGTTGCGGTACCTATTTCCCTGATTGGTACCTTCGGTTTCATGCTTATTTTCGGTTTCTCTCTGAACATACTGACTTTGCTTGGATTGATTCTCGCCATCGGTATTGTGGTGGATGATGCCATTGTGGTGGTGGAGAATGTAGAACATCTTATGGAGACGGAGAAATTGAGCCCGTATGAAGCTACCAAAAAGGCGATGAACGGATTGGCAAGTGCCTTGATTGCCACATCGTTGGTGCTCTGTGCCGTGTTTGTGCCGGTAAGTTTCTTGAGCGGAATCACCGGACAGTTATACCGTCAGTTTACCATTACTATCGCCGTTTCCGTATTGCTTTCTACGGTAGTGGCCCTGACGCTTAGTCCCGTCATGTGTTCGCTCATATTGAAGCCCGACAGTGGAAAGAAAAAGAACATAGTTTTCCGCAAAATCAATGAATGGCTGAACTTGGGCAATCACAAATACGTGGCTGTCATTAACCGGGTCATCAGGAATCCCCGCCGCTTGATGAGTGCGTTCGGCCTGGTACTGGTTGCCATTTTCATTATCCACCGGTTGGTGCCTACCAGCTTCCTGCCGGTAGAAGACCAGGGCTATTTTAAGATAGAGTTGGAGTTGCCGGAAGGTGCTACTTTGGAGCGAACCCGTGTGGTGACCGACCGTGCCGTGCAATACTTGGAGAAGAATCCCTATGTGGCCTATGTGCAGAACGTGACGGGTAGCAGCCCCCGTGTGGGTAGCAACCAGGCACGCAGTGAGCTGACGGTTATTCTGAAACCGTGGGAAGAGCGTAAGGGGATTTCCATCGATAAGATAATGGAGAATGTGGAGCAGGATTTGAAGGAATATCCCGAATGCAAGGTCTATCTTTCCACGCCTCCGGTCATTCCGGGATTGGGTACCTCGGGAGGTTTCGAAATGCAGCTTGAGGCGCGTGGAGAGGCGACGTTTGACAACTTGGTGCAGGCGGCAGATACGCTGATGTATTATGCCCAGAAGCATAAGGAGCTGACGGGGCTTTCATCATCCTTGCAGTCTGAAATACCGCAACTTTATTTTGATGTGGACCGTGATAAGGTGAAAATGCTGGGTGTGCCCCTGGCGGATGTATTCTCTACCATGAAGGCCTATACCGGTTCAGTATATGTGAATGACTTCAATATGTTCAACCGTATATATAAGGTGTATATCCAGGCCGAGGCTCCTTATCGTGAGCATAAGGATAATATCAACTTGTTCTTTGTAAAGGCAAAGGACGGAGTGATGGTGCCGCTTACTTCCTTGGGAAATGCCTCTTATACCACCGGTCCGGGCAGTATCAAGCGTTTCAATATGTTTACCACTGCCGTCATCCGCGGTTCTGCGGCACAAGGCTACAGTTCCGGCCAGGCAATGGAGATTATGGAGCAGATTGCACGTGACCACTTGCCGGACAATATCGGTCTGGAGTGGAGTGGCCTTTCCTATCAGGAAAAGAAGGCGGGAGGACAGACGGGTCTTGTGCTTACGCTGGTATTCCTTTTCGTATTCCTCTTTTTGGCTGCGCAATATGAAAGTTGGACGGTGCCTATCGCTGTATTGCTTTCACTGCCGGTTGCCGCTTTGGGTGCCTATCTGGGCGTTGTGATATGCGGATTGGAGAATGATATTTATTTCCAAATCGGCTTGGTGATGCTGGTGGGGCTTGCGGCAAAGAATGCCATTTTGATTGTGGAGTTTGCCAAGGTGCAGGTTGACAAGGGAGGAGACTTGATACAGTCTGCCATCCATGCTGCCCAACTCCGTTTCCGGCCTATCCTGATGACTTCCCTCGCCTTTGTATTGGGAATGCTTCCTATGGTGTTGGCAAGCGGACCGGGCTCGGCGAGCCGTCAGGCCATCGGTACGGGTGTTTTCTTCGGAATGATATTTGCCATTGTATTCGGTATTGTGCTTGTACCGTTCTTCTTTGTCCTGGTATACAAGACAAAAGCCAAAGTGCAGCATAAGATTAAGAAAGACTGATTTTAAAGACAACGTTTATGAAAAGAAAGAACATATATATTATTTTGTTGCTGAGTATGTTTGCCCTTACCTCATGCAAGGTGGGCAAGAGCTATGTGCGTCCGGAGATGGCATTGCCGGATAGCCTGGCACAGCAGCAGGATAGCATGAGCATAGCCGATGAACAGTGGCAGGCAGTTTATACGGACAGCACGCTGCGTGCTTTGATAGACCGTGCTCTGGAATATAACAAAGACATGCTGATTGCAGCTTCCCGTGTCAAGGAGATGGCTGCCCAAAAACGTATCAGTGTTGCCAACCTTCTGCCGCAGCTCACCGGAAAGGTGGAGGCTGAGCGCGAGGTGGAGAATTACGGTGGTCATAGCCGTGATGTAGGCAATACTTACGAAGCCAAGGCGTTGCTCTCTTGGGAACTGGACCTTTGGGGAAACTTGAGATGGAAGAAAGTGGCTGCTGTGGCCGAATATTTGCAAAGTGTGGAGGCGCAGCGTGCGTTGCGCATGACCATCGTTGCCGAAGTGGCGCAGGCTTATTATGAGCTGGTAGCCCTTGATACGGAACTGGAGATTGTGCGCCAGACACAAAAGGCGCGTGAAGAGGGAGTGCGCTTGGCGCGTATCCGTTTTGAAGGAGGGCTGACCTCGGAGACCTCTTATCAACAGGCTCAAGTGGAGTTGGCTCGTACGGCTACTCTTGTTCCGGATTTGGAACGCCGTATCTCTCTGAAAGAAAATGATATATCCTTCCTTGTGGGGGAATTCCCTACCCGTATCAAGCGTGTCAATTTTCTGCAGGAACTGGATGTGCCGGAGTCCTTACCGGTAGGTCTGCCTTCGGATTTGTTGGAACGTCGCCCCGATGTCCGTGCGGCAGAGCAGCAGTTGAAGGCTGAACATGCCAGAGTGAAAGTTGCTTATACCAATATGTTCCCCCGTCTGGCCCTGACCGGACAATTTGGATTGGAAAGTGATGTGTTGTCCAATTTTCTGGAATCCCCCTATTCCTTATTGAATGGGGCGGTCTTGGCACCGCTTTTCGGTTGGGGAAAGAACCGTGCTGCATTGAATGCACAGAAGGCTTCTTTTGAAGCCGAAGTGCATAGCTATGAAAAGACAGTGCTGAATGCTTTTAAGGAAGCGAAGAATGCCATTGTGGATTTCAATAAGATAAAGGAGGTCTACCAACTGCGTGCCAAACTTGAACGTTCTGCCAAGGGATATGTGGATTTGGCACAGTTGCAATACATCAACGGCGTCATCAATTATATGGATGTGCTCGATGCCCAGCGTGGTTATTTCGATGCCCAAATAGGGGTGAGCAATGCCATCCGCGACGAACTTATTGCCATGGTAAATGTCTATAAGGCATTGGGGGGTGGCTGGCAAACCGAATGACGTGTGATTAAAGAAGACAGCAAGGGCGTGTATGTATCGAAATATTTGATGGTATATACACGCCCTTGTTCTATAATTGGCTTATTTCATCTAGGATTCTGTATTTAGAGTCTCCTTGTTTTCTTTCTTTTCCTTTGCCTTTTCTACTTCAAGAGCTACGTTTACGGCATTCATGCCTTTAAGGCCACGTTCGAGGTCGAACGTCACAATATTGTTTTCTGCTATATCTGTCAGCACATTATTAATGTGGAAAAAGTATTTTTCGACCCCGGATAAGTCCTTGATGAAGCCGAAGCCTTTCGATTCATTGAAAAACTCGATACGTCCTCTGCGGATGACCGGTTCTTCCTTGTCTTTTTTGGGAGTTGATATGACGATTTCTTCCAGCTTTATTTCTTCTTTGGGAGTGTTTTCTGCCGGAGGAGTAGAGGTTATCATGCCGTTTTCGTCAACATAGGCAATCATATCTTCAAAGCTATTGGCTTTGTTGGATAGTTTTTTTTCTTCTTTCTTTTTTTGTTTTTCAGCTCGTCGGGCGAGTCTTTTCTTTTCATTTTCACGCTTGTCTGCGGAGATGGATTTGGCCATGTATTTTTATTTATTGAGTTATAAAAAAAGCAGGGGGTATTGCTACAACACCTCCTGCTTTTGTCAGTAGTTAAGAATATTAATATCTTCTAGAGTTGTAACCGCCTCTTCTGTCGCGATTGCCGCCATTGGAAGGTCTTTCTTCGCGGGGGCGTGCCACGTTTACCGAGATTTGTTTGTGGTCAAATTCAGCACCGTTCAATTCGTCAATGGCTTTTTGGCCTGCTGCATCGTCCGGCATTTCTACGAAACCGAAACCTCTGGATCTTCTTGTTTCTCTGTCTGTAATGATTCTTGCAGAAGAAACTTCTCCGTACTCTGAAAATAAATCGTTTAAGTCAGCGTCTGTTGTGCTGAAATTTAAACCTGAAATGTAAATGTTCATTTGAAATTTTAATTAATTGTAATTATTAAATTGGAGTATGGAGAATAATTATGGAAGAGACCGCCTAATAATAGTTGTATATTAAAAGAAGAACAATGCGATAACGACTCGTAACTCAAACTTTGCGGCAAAGATAACACAATAAATCAGTTAATTGCTTTCTTCTCCTTTTTATTTTAGGATAAAAAACGATAAATGTCATTTTATACATTATTTCGGCCTCTCGTTTGCATATCTTACGAAAAAAAGCGAAATTTGCGACGCTTTTAAACGGAACTTTACTAACACCTTTAAATAATTAAGAGAAATGACTAAAAGTGCATTGCAAATTGCAAGGGCTGCCTATCAGCCCAAACTTCCGAAAGCGCTGAAAGGAACTGTTAAGGCTGCAGAAGGCGCAGCTACTCAGTCTGTTGCTGACCAGGAAGAAATCAAGAAATTGTTCCCCAACACGTACGGAATGCCTTTGATTAAGTTTGAAACTACCGATGAGGCGGTTGACTTCCCCGCAATGAACGTGGGTGTTATCCTTTCCGGTGGACAGGCTCCTGGCGGTCACAATGTGATTTCCGGTATTTTCGACGGTATCAAGAAGCTGAACAAAGACAGCAAATTGTATGGCTTTATTCTGGGTCCTGGCGGCTTGGTTGACCATAATTATATGGAACTGACTGCTGACATCATTGATGAATACCGCAATACGGGTGGTTTTGACATCATCGGTTCGGGCCGTACCAAGCTGGAAAAGGAAGAACAGTTTGAGAAAGGTTATGAAATCCTGAAGGAACTCGGCATCAAGGCATTGGTTATCATCGGTGGCGATGACTCCAACACTAATGCTTGCGTACTGGCTGAATACTATGCTGCCAAGAATTATGGCGTGCAGGTAATAGGTTGCCCCAAGACCATCGACGGTGACTTGAAGAATGATATGATTGAAACTTCTTTCGGTTTCGATACTGCTTGCAAGACTTACTCTGAAGTAATCGGCAACATCCAACGTGACTGTAACTCTGCTCGTAAATACTGGCACTTCATCAAGTTGATGGGACGTTCCGCTTCTCATATCGCTTTGGAATGTGCATTGCAGGTTCAACCCAATATGTGTATCATCTCTGAAGAGGTTGAAGCTAAGGATATGTCTTTGGACGACATCGTGACCAGTATTGCCAAGGTCGTTGCCGAACGTGCGGCCCAGGGTAACAACTTCGGTACGGTTCTTATCCCCGAAGGATTGGTTGAATTCATCCCGGCCATGAAGCGTCTGATTGCTGAGTTGAACGACTTCCTTGCTGCCAATGCAGAAGAGTTTGCTCAAATTAAGAAATCTCACCAACGCGATTATATCATCCGTAAACTCTCTCCGGAGAATGCGGCCATCTACGCAAGCTTGCCCGAAGGCGTGGCTCGCCAGTTGTCTCTGGACCGCGACCCGCACGGAAACGTACAGGTATCTCTGATTGAAACAGAAAAGTTGCTGTCCGAAATGGTTGGCACTAAGCTGGCTCAGTGGAAAGAAGAGGGCAAGTTCGTAGGCAAGTTTGCTGCACAGCACCACTTCTTCGGCTACGAAGGACGTTGCGCTGCTCCGTCTAACTTCGACGCTGACTACTGCTACTCTTTGGGTTATGCAGCATCTGCATTGATTGCTAACGGAAAGACCGGTTACATGTCTTCTGTACGCAACACTACTGCTCCTGCCGAAGAATGGATTGCAGGCGGTGTGCCCATCACTATGATGATGAACATGGAACGTCGCCACGGTGAAATGAAGCCGGTTATCCAGAAGGCTCTGGTGAAGCTGGACGGTGCTCCGTTCAAGGCATTCGCTGCTCAGCGTGACCGTTGGGCTATGGAAACAGACTACGTTTATCCAGGTCCTATCCAGTACTTCGGTCCGACAGAAGTTTGCGACCAGGCTACGAAGACTTTGCAGCTGGAGCAGGCTAAATAAGTTGATGCATCAACAAGTTGACAATAAAACGGAGGGGCGGTTCATTCCGCCCTTTCTTTTCCTTTGCTCATGGCAACCAAGACCTCCACAAATATCCGGCGTAAAACTACTGCCGCCCGTCGTTCTTCCTCTCCGCGGAGCAAGAAGAAAACGCAGCCGCGTACCATGCCCGTATGGTTGCGCAATCTTTTGGCGGTCTGTATCATTCTTGTTTTTTCTACCGGCTTTTACTGGTTTTTCATTCGTCCTTATGCTTATCGCTGGAAGCCTTGTTATGGTCAGAAAGGTTACGGTGTATGTATGCCTTGCAACTATGAGGTGCATGGCATAGACATATCCCACTATCAGGGAAAGATAGATTGGGAACTCCTGACACATAATAGAGAAGCCCAATTTCCCATTCACTTTATTTTTCTGAAAGCTACCGAAGGCGGCGATCATGGTGACGATACGTTTACGCAGAACTTCGGCCAGGCGCGTAAATACGGTTTTATCCGTGGTGCCTATCATTATTTTATCCCTAAGACCGATGCCCGCAAGCAAGCCGATTTCTTTATCCGTACCGTGCAGCTGGCAAAGGGAGACCTGCCTCCCGTACTTGATGTGGAGACTACCGGCAAGCAGTCACCGCAGGAACTTAAAACGGCAGTCAAGACTTGGCTGGATAGGGTAGAGGCGCATTACGGCGTAAAGCCTATTCTTTATACTTCCTATAAATTCAAGAAACGCTATCTCAGCGATTCCATTTTCAATGCTTATCCTTATTGGATAGCCCATTATTATGTAGATTCCGTGCGTTATGAGGGCAAGTGGCACTTTTGGCAGCACACGGATGTAGGCACTGTGCCCGGTATTGAAGAAGAGGTGGATTTGAACGTCTTTAATGGTACAATGGAGGAACTTTTGGAGCTTACGTTGAAAACTCCTTGTATAGAACGCTAAAGGTCAACTTTAGCTTCCTGATATTGACCTTTAGCTTTTTAGTATTGACCTTTATTATTTTTGGAATTTCACTGCCGCCCACCGGTTCTTCTCACGATGGTGGACAAAGTGCAGCCCGTTGCGTTCGGCTTCTTCGCGGATGACGGGAATGTCATCTATGTAGAAACCGCTCATCAACAATTCCGCTCCGGGATTCATGCGGGCTATGTAGTGCTTCATATCTGCCAGGAGGATATTACGGTTGATGTTGGCGATAACCATATCAAACGGACCTTTGCTTTCCAGAGAGGAGGCATCACCTTGGGATACGGCAATGTTATCCACTCCATTCAATTCTATATTTTCGAGTGAGTTGCGCACGCACCATTCATCTATGTCGATAGCTGTACAAGGAGAGGCTCCACGCATGCGTGCCAGTATGGCAAGGATGGAAGTTCCGCAACCCATATCGAGCAATGCTTTGCCTTGCAGGTCACTATCCAGCAGTTCGCCTATGATGAGGCTTGTTGTCTCGTGGTGCCCTGTGCCGAATGCCATTTGCGGATTGATGACGATGTCATATTCTGCTTGTGGGACATCGTTGTGAAAAGTGCTGTGAATGACACAACGGTCTCCGATAACGATGGGCTGGAAGAAGTTCTTCTCCCATTCCTCGTTCCAGTCTTTGTCTTCGGCTTCTACGAAATTATATTCTATCTGTGTATCGGGCAGAGGGAAGTCTGCAAGTGCTTCTTTGAGTAGAGATTCGTTATACAGCTCTTTCTGTATATAGGCAGTGATACCGTCGGTCTGCTCAACAAAACTTTCAAAGCCAGCTTCACCCAAGACTCCGGAAAGTACATCGTTGACTATTTCTGTGCACGGAACAGTGCGGAATGTAAATTCTAAATATTTCATCGGAATATGATTGTTTGTTAAATGCAGAAGAAGATTTTAAAGAACAAATCTATTTCTGCGTATCTTTGTTTTCACACTGCAAAGGTAATGTAAACCGAGGGCAGAATAAAATGAACTTGTTCATTTTTTATGCGGAAGTGCCGCTTGCCTCGTCAAAAGGCGGGGTATTTAGGGAATTCCCTATAAATCTTTGGGGAAAATCTGCTGCATGGGATAAAATCCGGCGTTATCTTTGTGACGTGAAGAAATAGATAAACGTAAAATCCATAAACCAAACTAATATGAAAAAGATTGTTTTTTTATCGCTTTTTGCCTTGTGCCTCCCATGGACACTGGTGGCACAAAGTATAGATGACGACCTTTACTACACTCCTTCCAAGAATAAGGAAGAGAAAAAAGAAGAGGTGAAGCAGGAGAAGAAAGTCGCTGCTCCCGTAGAAGAGATTGTAGTAAAGTCGAATGCGCCGACCACTATTTATTCATCGCCGGGAAGCACTACTGTTGTAGTAAAAGACCGTAAGGGGAAAATCCGCGATGTGGACGAATATAACCGTCGTTACGATTCTCGCGACAATGATTTCGTGATGGAGAACGATACCCTTTACATCAATGAAAAAGAAGATGACGGCCTGGACGGCGAATGGGTGAACGGTGAGTTCGAGGGTTCGCAGGATGATTACGAGTATGCTACCCGTATTATCCGTTTCCGCAATCCCCGTTATGCCATCAGCATCAGCAGCCCACTGTATTGGGATGTGGTCTATGGCTTGAATTCCTGGGATTGGAACGTGTATACCGACGGATTATATGCATATGCTTTCCCTACATTCACCAACCGCTTGTGGTGGGATTGGCGCTATAACTCTTATGGTTGGGGCGGTTATCCTTACTATGGCTGGGGATGGAACAGCTGGTACGGTCCGAGCTGGAGCTTTGGCTGGGGCGGCTGGTACGGCGGTGGCTGGTGGGGACATCATCATCACCATCACTATCATCCCGGATATTATCCCGGTGGCGGTGGTCATTGGGGAGGCGGCCATTGGGGAAATGCATATACCAATAGACGTTCTTATGGTCCGAGCCGTTCTTCTTATGCCGGAAACAGAGTATCGTCCTCTACTTCCCGCCGTTCTTCTACTGTAAATGGAGGGCAGGCTGTACGTCGTAGCAGTACTACTTCCGGTCAAGTGAGACGTAGCAGTACCGGTACGTCAACCCGTCGGGTGGTAGGTACAAGAAGTTCGTCTACAGTTCGTTCAAGTTCTTCTGCAACTCGCTCAAGTGTAAACCGTTCGAGTGCGGCTTCTACCCGCCGTTCCACTTACACCCGTCCAAGCAGTACGCGTAGTAGCTCATATAATAGTAGCGTAGAAGGAGTTCGTAGCAGTCGTTCTTCCGGTGTACGCTCTTCTGTTGGAACTTCCACTCGTAGCAGGACTTCATCGACTTATAACAGAGGTTCAAGCGCCGCACCGGCACGCAGCTACTCCAATGACAACAATCGTAGTAGCAGTCGTTCATATTCTGCTCCAGTACGTTCATCCAGTAGCACCCGTTCTTCTTCCAGCTTCTCTTCAGGCAGTAGCTCACGTTCCAGTTACTCCAGTGGTGGTGGCGGTGGTGCCAGTCGTTCCAGTGGCGGCGGTGGTTCCAGAAGACGGTAAGTATAAGTATGTTTTAATCTAACAAGACTAAGAATTATGAAGAAGATAACCATGATAGCCCTTGCTATGTTTACAGCTGTAGGCGCAGGGGCACAGACAATATATGATGCAACGAATATAGCACAGAAGGAATTGAATGGAACCGCCCGTTTTGTCGGAATGGGCGGAGCTATGGGAGCATTGGGTGGTGATATTTCTACCATAGGAACCAATCCTGCCGGTATCGGTATTTATCGTAGCAATGATGCTATGCTTACCTTTGGCTATTCAATGACGGGTACAGAAAGCAATTATGTAGGTAATAAATTTGAAACGAACAAGAACCGCTGGAGTTTTGATAATGCCGGTTTTGTGATAGCTTCGAAGATAGGCAATCATACTCCTTTGCGGTATGTGAATTTTGGTTTTAATTACCACAAATCAAAGTCATTCTATAAGAATATGACGATGCAGGGGTTGATGGGAAGCATAGATAATCAATATGTATCTCAAGTGCGGAGTATGGCGCAGCAGGCTACGGATGCAGCTTATGCGTTCTATCATCGTCCTCAATATGATTACCCGGATCAAGGAGCTTATTTGGACTATGGGCGCAAGGATATTTATCAACATAATTATGCTGGATGGCTGGGGACTATGGGGTATCAAGGTGCACTTGTTCTTGAGGATATAGAAAGTGAGGACTATAATACTTATCCTCCTTATATTCCTTCCGAAGCGGATGCTTATTTCTTGTCGCGTGAGCGTGGCGGTGTTGACCAATATGATTTCAATATCTCCTTCAATATAAATGACCGTTTTTACTTTGGTGTTACTCTGGGTGCTTATGATGTGGATTACAACAAGTATTCCCTTTATGATGAAAAGTATGCCTATACATTGGAAGGAGATACACATGTTTATGATGACGAAGGTTATTCCTTGGAGAGCTTTAATCGTATACATGGTTCGGGTTTCGACTTTAAATTCGGCGCCATTTTCCGGCCGATTGAAGATTCTCCGCTTCGTATAGGTT
Source organism: Bacteroides sp. AM32-11AC (assembly GCF_003603515.1). Classification (NCBI taxonomy): domain Bacteria; kingdom Pseudomonadati; phylum Bacteroidota; class Bacteroidia; order Bacteroidales; family Bacteroidaceae; genus Bacteroides; species Bacteroides sp. AM32-11AC. The sequence goes on from NZ_QTNH01000007.1 coordinate 214,677, forward strand.
TAGCTGTGCATACTCCTATCTATTACAAACTGACTTATACTACGGGGGCATTACTGACTTCGGATTTGTATTTGCCTGATGATGCGGGGAATGAACGTCTTACTCGTACAACTGTAGATACTTATTCTGCATTAGGCGGTAGAGATATGGACCGTGATTTTAAGCTGCAAACCCCGTGGGTATTTAATGCAAGTTTGGGCTATACAGTCGGTAATAATCTGGCTTTGGGAGCTGAATATGAATATGAGGACTACTCAAGCATGAAGTTCAAATATCCTGAAGGTGACGAGATGGCATGGGAAACGGGTGAGGCTGACCTCTGTATGAAGGGGGTAAGTACGCTTCGTTTAGGAGCAGAATACAAGCCGATACCTGCTTTCTCTCTGCGTGCCGGTTACAATTACAGTACTGCAGCCTATAAAAAGGATGCTATTAAGGCATTGCCTTCCAATTCTATAAATACAGATACGGATTTTGCCAATAGCAAATCGATGAATACTTTCACTTTAGGTATCGGTTATCGCTTTTCTTCGTTTTATGCGGATTTGGCTTATAAATTCGATACTTATAAATCTGATTTCTATCCGTTTTATAATGATATAAACGGCTTGGTAACACCGCCAACAACGGAAGTTACCAACACTCGCAGTAAAGTGCTATTTACATTGGGCATGCGTTTTTAGAAGAACAATTTTCATTGCAGATAACCTTTCATTGTCAATACCTTAGGGTATAAAAGAACTCCCCGGAATGTACAAATACATTTCGGGGAGTCTTGTGTTATAGGGGAGGGATTACAGATACCATGCCACGCCAAATGAATAGGGAGATACTTCCGGTCCCTTGTCTTTCTGGAATAATCCGTATGTGGAGTAGCGCAGGTAAATGCCGATATTACCATAACCGGCTTGTGCCAGCAGGTTTATGCCGACGGGCTGCACATACATACCTTTGCCTACGGTTTTCTTCTTGCCTCCGTTGATGTGTGAGAATGACTTCACGCTGTGACGTATCTCAAATTCGGGACCGGCATTGAAGAACACTTTGTTTCTTCCCACTCTTTGCTGCCATTCCATCAATACGGGTACACGGAAGAAGAAATGGCGCAGACGGCTTTTATTGTAACTGGTGTCTTCGTTGCCTGCGGTGAAGATGCTGGTTCCGTTTTCCTTCAGCAAGGCATAGTTACCGTCGATATTGAAAGAACGGTATCCCCAGCTGACTCCCAGGTTGATTCCCCAATGCGGGTTCTTCTTGAAGTTGTGATATACGGAGAGGATGTTGAAGCCGAATTCCCATGACTTGGATAAGTCGAGTCCCATCTTGTCGCTTGCTCCGAAGGAAAGGAAGTCGTTAGCCAGCCGGCTGTAGCCAATATACAGACCGGAACAGTGCGGTTCGTAAGCATTGTATCTTCTCTTTTTGGGGATGAATGGCAGGGCGTCGAGGAAAGTGCGCTTGTCTGCATCCACTTTCTCGAGATAGACTCCTTCATAAATTTGTACTTCTTTCTTTTCTCCGTCTTCCAACTGCTCTTCGTACACCTTGATGCGCATGTCTCCTTTTCCTTTCCGGATGATGATGGAGTCGCCTTGTGTCTGTACTGTAGCTTTCTGTTCAGGGTCAGTCTGTTGTTGTGCTGCCATGCGGCCGGCCGGCACAGCAAGCAGGCAGGCCAAAATCATAATTCTGGTTTTCATATCGTATATTGTTTTTAGTGTTATTCCGATTTGTAAAGCATATCCATCATTTCCTTTTCACTGAGCAGACCCTCTATGTAAATCAAAGTGCCCATGGAGTCTTTTCCTATCTTGAAAATGATGTAGCGGTTCAGCTTCTTTCCATTGCGTTCCACCTCTTTCAGTTGGTAATAAGCGCTGCGCAGCACACCGCTTTCCATTACCTCCTGCGCCTTCTTTGCGTTATCTTGCTTGTCGTGTACAATGGCCTGCTGAATTTCCCGGCGATAGGGGGATACATTCTTGAACACAAGGCTCTTGTAGGTAGTCATGCGGTAAGATTTCAGGATACTGCCGTTCAGTTCTACCCTGGTCACGTCCTTTTGCTCGCCATACTTGCTGAATAGGTCGGCTATTTGCAGTCTCTCTTGTGCATGTACAAAGGCTGGCAGGCAAATCAGCAGGGAAAAGAGGCACAGACTACGTATGCAAATCAGTATAGATGTTTTCATAACCTTGTTATATTAGTGTTGAAACAGTAAGTTGCTTAAATCTTCATCCGTGAAGCTGGCGTTCTGCAGGGCTTCTAGTGCTTTGGCTTCCACCAGTTTCTCGTCTGTATACCGCTGGCCGTCGATGACGACATAATTTTCGGGAACACCGGAAAGCGGAAATATAATCTTAGCTACCCCGAGAAGCAGGAGCAATCCGGCGGCAATGCCGCTGACAGCATAGAATGTGCGATAGAGGCGGGAAGGCTTTCGCTGTGTGGGTACTTCCTTTGCCGATTCTGTTGTTACGGATTTTTCCTCTGTCGGTTCTGCCATTGAAGTTGCTTCCCGGTTCAGATAAGCGAATAGCGGGCGGTACGTTTGCAGGTGCTCCGGCACTTCCTCTTCGGTAAAGAAACGGCGCAGTTCACGCTCTTCTTCGCAGGAAGTTTCCCCTTCGAAATATTTATCCAGCAGTTCATCTATCTTCATGGCTCATTTCTCCTTTCTTTTCTTTCTTGTATGGTTCGCAGGTAAACGTCTCTCACTTTCTTCCGGGCTCTTGACAGATTGCTGCGGATGGCTTCCGGTCCGCATCCCGTGATTTCGGCGATTTCGTCCGTTTCGTATCCTTCGATGTCCTTCATCCGCATGATGGTGCGTTGAAGATTGGGCAGCGAGTCGATGATTTCGTGCATCAGACGGATTTCATCTTTGATTTCCAACAGCCGTTCCGGTGTTCCGGTGGGGGATGCCGCCTGCACTATGTCGAGAGATAGGGTGTCGTTGCGTTTGCAGCGCCACATATCTATACAGATGTTGTGCGTCAACGTCATGGCAAATGCTTCGATGCTCCGGTATTGCTCCAGTTCAAGCCTTTTGTTCCATAGCTTGAGCAGTACCTCCTGGACGGCATCTTCTGCATCCTCCGGTTCGTCGGTCAACTTCCGTGCATAGTTCAACAGCTTGGCACGGAGTGGAAGAACGGTTATTTTGAATTCTTTGAGTTCCATTTACACAGATAAGACGAATGGGAAATACAAACGTGACATTGTAAAGTGAAAAAAGTTGGAATAAAAAAAGGGACTTACTAACATTAGCAGTCCCTTTTCTTCACATTACTATAAAAGTATAGGATTATTTCTTGAAATAGCGGTTGTACAGACCTTCGAAACCTTTACCGTGACGGGCTTCGTCCTTAGCCATTTCGTGAACGGTATCATGGATAGCGTCGAGGTTCAATGCTTTGGCACGGGTAGCGATACGCTTCTTGTCTTCGCATGCACCTGATTCTGCGTTCATTCTCTTTTCGAGGTTTGTCTTGGTGTCCCATACGCAGTCACCCAGCAGTTCAGCGAATTTAGCAGCGTGTTCTGCTTCTTCCCAAGCGTAACGCTTGAAAGCTTCTGCAACTTCAGGATAGCCTTCACGGTCTGCCTGGCGGCTCATTGCCAAGTACATACCAACTTCTGTACATTCGCCCATGAAGTGGTTGTTCAGGTCTTTAATCATTTCGTCGTCGCAACCTTTGGCTACGCCGATTACGTGTTCGTCGGCAAATACCAGCGGGCCGTCAGCTGTTGCTTCTTCAACTTCTACGAACTTGCTTGCGGGAGCTTTACACAATGGGCACTTTTCGGGAGCTGCATCTCCTTCGTATACGTAACCGCATACAGTACATCTAAATTTTTTCATTTTCTCTCAGATTTTAATTAGTTGAATTAGTTATTCTTTGTTGTTCTTAAACGTTCTTCTTCTATGCAATGTTTACAGATTCCTTTATAATAGTAGTGGATTTCCTGCACATCGTGCCCGTCCATATCCATGTCGACCACCTTCTTGACGTTGTTATTGCACATCAAGTCATAAATCTTTCCGCAACGCTTGCACAAGAAATGGCCGTGCGGGCTGGTATCGGCATCATAACATGTGTTACGCTCGTCGATAGTCAGGGTTTGTGCGGCACCTTGCTCGCTCAGTAGTTTCAAGGTATTGTATACCGTTGTTTTAGACAGTGTCGGTATGGAGGGAGACAGTGCCGTATAGATTTCATCCACCGTGGGATGCGTACGATGCTCTATCAAGTAATTCATGATGGCTATGCGCTGTACTGAAGGCTTGATATTATGATTCTGCAATCGTTTTACTACATCCATATAATCTAAAGTTTCAAACTTGTAATTATTACATTTTTAATTCACTTGCAAAGATAGGAAGTTCCTATAATTCTCCAAAAGATTTTTGGAAAATTTTTAGTTGCGGTCATTAAAATTGTTTATATATGTTCCTCTTCTTGTAGGCAGGTTGCCGTATTTTTGCCATAAAAGCGAAGGCAGGATGCACCCGGCTTCAGTCGGTTTCTCGTGCCGATATAGAGAAAACGTTTTTCTCTTATCTCTCTTAATCAGAATTTTGCCGTATCTTTGCACCGAATAAATAATATAGCATCCTTATGAATTACGGATATGTAAAAGTAGCGGCGGCTGTGCCCCGTGTCAAGGTGGCTGACTGTAAGTTCAATGCCTCAGAGATTGAAAAAGAGATTATTATAGCCGACGGGAAAGGTGTGCAAATCATTGCTTTCCCCGAGTTGTGCATTACCGGATATACCTGTGGCGACCTCTTTGCCCAACAACTTCTGCTCGAAGAGGCAGAAATGGGATTGATACAGATTCTGAACAATACGCGCCAGATGGATATTATCTCGATATTGGGCATGCCCGTCGCACTGAACGGCGTGTTGCTGAATGCGGCGGTTGTCATTCAGAAGGGGAGAGTGCTGGGCGTTGTCCCGAAGACTTATCTTCCCAATTATAAGGAGTTTTATGAGAAGCGCTGGTTTACTTCCGCATGTGATGTGGCAGAAAACAGTGTGCGCCTTTGCGGGCAGATTATTCCGATGGGGAGAGACCTGCTGTTCGAAACGGCGGATACCACTTTCGGAGTGGAGATATGCGAGGACTTGTGGGCACCCATACCGCCCAGCTCCACGCTGGCGCTGCAAGGTGCGGAAATCTTGTTCAATCTTTCGGCCGACAATGAAGGTATCGGCAAGCACAATTATCTGCGCTCGCTCATCAGCCAGCAGTCGGCACGATGCATTGCCGGTTATGTATTCAGCTCATGCGGTTTCGGAGAATCCACTACGGATGTGGTGTTTGCCGGCAACGGACTGATTTATGAGAACGGGACTCTGCTGGCGGCAAACGAACGCTTCTCTTTCGAAGGGCAGGTGGTCATCAGTGAAATTGATGTGGAACACTTGCGTACGGAGCGCCGGGTGAATACGACCTTCGCGGCTTGCCATGCAAATTGTGTTTCGGCCCTTCCGGTACGAATCTCTACGGAGTATGTCAACAGCAGGGATTTGAACCTAACACGTACTTTTGAACCGCATCCATTTGTTCCGCAGGGGATAGCGTTGGACGAACGCTGTGAGGAGGTATTCTCCATCCAGGTGTCCGGACTGGCGCAACGTCTGGTGCATACTAAAGCGAAGAGTGCCGTTATCGGCATTTCGGGTGGACTGGATTCTACGCTGGCGCTGCTGGTTTGCGTAAAGACTTTCGATAAGTTGGGATGGTCCCGCCAGGGTATTGTCGGTGTCACCATGCCGGGATTCGGAACGACCGACCGTACTTACACGAATGCCATCGACCTGATGAACTCCCTCGGTGTGACTGTCCGCGAAGTCAGTATCAAGGAGGCCTGCATACAGCATTTCAAAGACATAGACCATGATGTCCATGTGCACGACGTGGTTTACGAGAATGCGCAGGCACGGGAGCGTACCCAAATCTTGATGGATATTGCCAACCAGACCTGGGGAATGGTTATCGGTACGGGCGACCTTTCGGAACTTGCTTTAGGATGGGCCACTTACAACGGCGATCACATGTCGATGTACGGTGTGAATGCCAGCGTCCCCAAGACTCTGGTGAAGCACTTGGTGAAATGGGTGGCAGAGCATGATATGGACGATGCTTCACGTGCTACCTTGCTCGATATTGTGGATACTCCCATCAGCCCGGAACTGATTCCGGCAGATGAGAACGGTAATATCCAGCAGATTACCGAGGATTTGGTGGGGCCGTATGAGCTTCACGACTTCTTCCTTTATTACTTCCTGCGCTGCGGTTTCCGTCCTTCCAAGATATTTTTCCTGGCAGCACGCACATTCAAGGGGATGTATGATGAAGAAACCATCAAAAAATGGTTGCAGACTTTCTGCCGTCGTTTCTTCAACCAGCAGTTCAAGCGTTCCTGTTTGCCGGATGGTCCGAAGGTGGGCAGTATCTCTCTGAGTCCGCGCGGTGATTGGAGAATGCCGAGCGATGCTTCGTCGGAGATGTGGCTAAGGGAGGTGGAAGGACTCTAATTCTTTACTTCGGGTATTCCGTAATATCGATATGGGTATTTGATGACTGCATCTTGTTTGCATTCTTGCTGCATGTATTTTGCAGTGCGACTGCAAACGTGTTGCAGTATCACTGCATAACTGTTGCAGTCGTACTGCATATCGGTGTGCAGTGCCACTGCATACATTTTGCAGTAATAAGCTGTTGATTAATAACTAGTTGTAAAAGTAGGGATATGCTGCGTGTATGGAAAAGTGCAGCTTAGTTTCGTTTCCCGTAGTATCGTTTGTAGATTTTTTTGTATTCCTTTCCCTTTTTGAAACTATCCAGCCATGTGTTGAGGCTGTCCAGCAGGATAGGGGACTGTTTGCTTACTCCCCAGGAATAGAATTGCGTGAAGCTGATGGCGGTATTGATGTCTATTTGAGGAATGCTGTCGGCTGCGGTACGGGCAATGCTTTCGTCGCATACGGCATAGTCGATGTCTCCATGGGCTACCAAGGCAATCAGTTGTTCGGAACCGTACTTCTCTATTTCCTCAACGTAGATGGTGTCGCCTATCTCATTTCCCAGGTTGCGGATGCGTAGTATGGAAGGGGAGCCTTTCACTACGTGCAGTGTCTTTCCAGCCAGGTCCAGTTGGCTTTTGATGAATAATGACGAGTCGGAAATATTCTCAAGCTTGCGTTGCACCAGCACTTGCTTGTTCAGCACAATAGGGGTGGTAAGCAGCAAGGAGTCTTTCAGCTCACTGGTGGCGAGGATGCCGTAGGCAATCACGTCATATTGCCCGTCGGCCAGGCCTTCCAGCCGCTTGTTGAAGCTCATTTCCGGTGATATGGCCGCTTGCAGCCCGTGGTCGCGTGCAAAAGCTTCTATCAGCTCGTAGTGGAAACCGGACAAGGTGTCATCATCCACATAGAAACTGATGGAGTTGTATTCCGTCGAAGCATGTATGATGCCTTCGGCAGCTATCTCGGCATAATCGCGCGGATGACCTTTCGGTTTCTCTTCTTTCTCGATGAGATAGTGGGCAATGAGAGCCGCTGCAATTCCCAGAAGTGCGTATTTGAGCAGTCTGCTTTTCGTCATACAGTCATCTGTTAATCATAGAAATTCCATGAGACGCCAATTTTGAACAAGCGCGGATTGATGGGGTAGTGCGGCACCAGGAAGGAATTGGCGCTTCCCATACCCGCGTTGACGTGATACATCATGGCAAAGATACGCGTCCGCTTCAAGTGCAGGTTGGCATATACGTTTACGATGGGGTAACCGCCTATTTCCACCAAATCGTCCGTAGGTTGCAGATGGAACTGCTGGACGCCGGGTGCATAGGCAGGTGCGTTGTACTTGGTGAAGTAACGGACATCGGCACCCAACTGAACGGTCAGCACCTTCTTGGCGAGTTTAGCCAGTATGTAGAAGTTATGGTAGAGCGAGAGTTGGGGCAATGGAAGTACTGTTTCATTGCTCGTCTTCTGCCAGGTCACCTCATTGTCCAGGTGGAAGACACCGAGGCGGAAGTCTTGTTTCAGTGTGGCGGACAGCACTTGTATGTTGCCTCCGTTCTGTTCGGGCAGGGCGCTTTGGTTGAAGTAGGTGTAGTTCTTGATATTCTCTACGCCGGCACGGAGATTGGTTCCCCAACGGGAAATGTTCAGCTCGCCTTCCACACGCGTACGGAATTCCTTGTCCATGTTGTCGTTGTCCCAGTTGTAGTGGTTGGAGTGGTAATGGCGCATGTAGAAGGAAGGAAGCGTGTTGCTCACATAACCGCGGGCGTAGAAGTTCACCGTATCTTTCCATAGACGGAAGTTCAGGTCCAGATTGGCGTTGACGCGGAACTGCCCGATGGCTTTGTCTACCAACCCCACTTCACCGTTTACGTTGTAGTGCAGCAGTTTGCCTTCGCGCTTGGCGAGTTCGCCACCCAGGAAGATTTCCTGCTCGGTGTAGCGGATGCGGCGCATGTCGGTAAGTGTGTCCGTATTCATCAGGTCGTACCGGCTGAACTTGTGGGAGATATAAGCCGTAAGTCCGGCTTTGGCGTATTTGTTGAAACCTTCCAGCAAGGCTATTCCGAACACGTTCTTTACACTGAATGCCGTGGTGGAGTCGTTGCTGTAATTCTTGTAAAGCTTGTAGTCTTCCGGGAAGAATCCTTCGGGCTCGCTTCCCGAACGGAATTGGTGTCGCGACCGCTCTACTTTCAAGGTATGGATAAAGCTGGTGACGGGGACGAACTCTTCTTCGAAAAGTGAGTCGTTGTCTGCGGTAGAAACAGACGGCAGGCTGTCATTGGCAGCTGCAAGTGTGCTGACCGATTTTGATGCTATGCTGTCGTTTGGCAATGCTATGTCGTTGTTCGAAGCGGATATTTCGGCTTCAGAGGACGGGGAGGATGAGGCTTTGGGTGCGGATACCGTCGGTTTGCCTTCTTGTGTGTTCCGTACTCTCCGCGTAAAACCAAGACGATAGCGCTGTGTCAGATAGATATAAAAATCCTTGTTACGGTTGGAACTCTGTTCCAATTTGACCGGAATAGTGGTGGACTCGTACTCTTTCTTTCCTCCGGACATGTTTTCGGGACGGGTGATGTATTGGTCGTCTGCAATACCGCCGTTCTCGTTCATCTTCAGGAAAAAGTTGTTGTAGACTGCTTGTACCTGGTATTTCTCGCCGATATAGCTACCGAACAGACCTGCATTGAAGTGCGAGGTGGACTGGTTCTGGTAATAACCGCGTCCGTACAGATAGTCGATGTTAAAGCCAAATGCCAACTGCTTGTTGACGTTGACGGAGAAGTAGGACTTGAAGCGTTCTTCACCGTTCACTTTGCTGCCGGCTTTGTAGTAGGTAAGATTGGTGTAAGGCACGTTGCTGTTGGTGAAAAGCACCTGGTCGGGACGTGTGAAAAAACTGGAGAAGGGAGCCATGAAGATGGTAGGTTCGCTTTCCTCCCGTTCGAAGAACAGACGTGAGAGGCGTGGAGAACCTAAATTTCCCAAGTAGTTGTAATGGCCGAACATTCCTTCCACCAGATTGGTGCTCTGGAAGTTGAGGCTGGCTGTGTCGGCAGGTATGATGGTACGGTTGCCCAGTGTCTCACTTAGTTTCCACATGTAAAGCTTGGGTGGAAGACTTTGAATCTCAGTATTGGTACTGTCTTCCAGATTGTCCGGCTGGGTATTCGGGTCAATCTGGTTACCGAACCGGTCGCGATTGTTCATCGGGTTTAAGGTGTTTTGCGCCATAGCCCCCCATATCCCTATAACGGACAGAAATATATATGTCAGTACAATTCGTCTCATAATTAGGCGCAAAGATACAATAAAAAATTATTTGCTTACTGAATTCAGCCTTTTTTGCTTCTTTTAAACTGTCTTGTTTTCTGTTTTGTTCTATACTGCTTCCGGTTCTCTGCCCTTGAATCCATACTTTTTCCGGCTTGAAATGAAATAAGCCCTTGCAATAAATCAATATCACAAGGGCTTATCCGTTTTCCTTTATCTCTTATTCTGGCGTAAAGTTCCTCCTCTTATGGGGAGTGGCTTTACATAGCCTTTCATTTCATTTCCTGAATAAGTTCCATTCCTTTCTTGATAGCTTCTTCGTTCATCGGTATCAAGTGGTGGTGGCGTTCGGGCAGTGTCTTCTTCAATCCTCTGAGTACACTGTCCAGTGTAACCATCGGCTTGATTTTCAATAATCCACCCAATACAATCATGTTGAATGCCTTGGCGTTGTTCATTTCATTGGCGGCATCCATGGCGTTGATGCGGTAAACGTGGATGTCCTTACGCGTCGGCGGGTTGATGATGCCGTAACCGTCGTAGATAAGTACGCCTCCGGGTTTTACCTTGCTTTCGAATTTCTCCAGTGACGGCTGGTTCAGGATGATGGCGGCATCGTACTTGCTTAAGATGGGTGAGGATATTTTCTCGTCACTTACGATGACTGTTACGTTGGCTGTACCACCACGTTGTTCCGGTCCGTAAGCCGGCATCCAAGTCACCTCTTTGCCTTCCATCAATCCGGAATATGCCAAAATCTTTCCCATGGACAATACACCTTGTCCACCGAAGCCTGCTATAATGATTTCTTCTTTCATTGTTCTTCTGTCTTTAGCATGATTATTTATCTTTCAGGTCGCCCAGCGGATAGAAGGGGAACATGTTCTCTACCATCCATTCATTGGATTTCGCAGGAGACATCTTCCAGCCGGAGTTACAGGTGGAAACGATTTCCACAAGGTTGGAACCTTTGCCTGCCATAGAGTTCTCGAATGCTTTGCGGATAGCCTTTTTCGCTTTGCGGATGGCGGGAACGGACTGTACGCTTTGGCGTGTCACGTAAGCGGTTCCTTCCAATTGTGCAGCAATATCGGCCATCTTCAGCGGATAGCCGTGCAGATGCACGTCACGTCCGTAAGGGCTGGTCGATGTCTTCATGCCTACAAGGGTAGTGGGAGCCATTTGTCCCCCGGTCATACCATAGATGGCATTGTTGATGAAGATGATGGTGATGTTTTCGCCGCGGTTCAAGGCGTGGATGGTTTCGGCAGTACCGATACAAGCCAGGTCGCCGTCTCCTTGGTAAGTGAACACCAGGCGGTCTGGCCAAAGGCGCTTGATGGCAGTGGCAAGTGCGGGCGCACGTCCATGGGCGGCTTCCTGCCAGTCGATGTCTATATAATTATAGATGAACACGGCACATCCCACGGGGGAGATGCCTATTGCTTTGTCTTCCAGTCCCATTTCTTCGATAACTTCGGCTACGAGTTTATGAACTACGCCGTGACTGCATCCCGGGCAGTAGTGCATGGGATTGTCGTTCATCAGAGTCGGTTTCTTGGCAACCAGATTCTCGGGCTTTATAATATCTTCTTTTGTCATAATCACTTCTCCTATCTGTTGGTGAACCGTATGAAAAACTCCATCAACTTGACGAATATCGCCGCGCCGCAGACGTAGATGAACAGCTTGAAGTCATCTTTTGCAGCAAAATATATAATGATAGCTGCCAGGGCAAGTACCATGAAGAGAATGTTCAGTACGTTTCTTATTTTATCAGGATTCATTTCTTAATCAGTTTTTCTTTCAATGCATCTACTATCTCATCCGGATCGGGAACAATGCCGCCGAGGCGTCCGAAATGTTCCACTTTCACTTTACCGTTCACGGCAAGGCGGACATCTTCCACCATCTGTCCAGCATTCAATTCTGTAACGAGCATACCTTTCACCTTGTCGGCATACGCGGCAATGACTTTGGTCGGGAACGGCCACAACGTGATGGGGCGGAGCATACCTACCTTTATTCCTTCTTCGCGTGCCAGCTCCATTGCTTTCTGTCCGATGCGTGCCATAGAGCCGAAGGCTACAATCAGGTAGTCGGCATCATCGCAATGAATTTCCTCGAAGCGAACCTCATTCTCTTCTATCTGCTTGTATTTGGCCTGGAAACGGATGTTGTTCTTTTCCATTTCTTCCGGTTTCAGTTCCAATGAGGTGATGACGTTGGGTTTGCGGCCATTGGTTCTGCCGGTAGTGGCCCATGGGCATTGTTCGATGACTTCCGCATCGGTGCGGCGTGGCTTTTGTACCGGGAGCACCACTTTTTCCATCATCTGGCCGATGACACCGTCGGCAAGGATGATTGCCGGATTACGGTATTTGAAGGCAAGTTCGAATGCCAGTCCTACGAAATCTGCCATTTCTTGTACGGAAGCCGGAGCAAGGGCAATCAGACGATAGTCACCGTGGCCGCCTCCTTTTACTGTCTGGAAATAGTCGGCCTGGCTCGGTTGGATGGTTCCCAGACCGGGACCGCCGCGCATAACGTTTACAATCAAGCAAGGCAGCTCGGCACCTGCCAGATAAGAGATACCTTCCTGCTTTAGGCTGACACCGGGGCTGGAGGAGGAGGTCATGACCATTTTACCACTTCCGGCACCGCCGTACACCATATTGATAGCTGCCACTTCACTTTCTGCCTGAAGAACCACCATGCCGGTCGTCTCCCAGGGTTTCAGTTCGGCAAGAGTTTCCAATACCTCCGATTGCGGAGTAATGGGATATCCGAAGTAACCGTCTGCACCGCAACGGATGGCTGCGTGGGCGATGGCTTCGTTTCCTTTCATTAATACAACTTCTTCTGCCATATTCTACTGATTTACAGATTTATTCTACTTTTATTTTATATACTGAGATACATCCGTCCGGACATACTGTGGCGCACGAGGCGCAGCCGTTACAAGTATCTTCCAATATTTGGTGGGCATAGTTATACCCTTTCACATTCACCTCCTTGGTGAGGGCTATTACGTTGAGCGGACACGCTACCACACACAAGTTGCAGCCTTTGCAACGTTCGGTGTCTACTACGATTGCTCCTTTGATTTTTGCCATAATTTACGTTCTTTATTTATTGATTGTACATATCCTTGTTGTAGAAGTTCAGGATGTCCATAGCCATTTGATAGGCATGTTGTGCCGGGCTTTCGGGGTTCAGGTCGATGGCATACTGATAGTTGTTCAGTGCTTGTTGCCAGTTGCCTTGTTTCCGATAGGCATTTCCCCGCAGGTAGTAAGCTTCGTCTTTGCCGGGAAAGTCTGTTTGCAGTATTTCGTCAAGCTGCTGGATGGCTTGCTCTACATTTCCCTGGTTGATAAGCTCTTTTATGGTATTCAGTCGTTCCATATCTAAAAAATATCCGGGTTATCGAACCACAAAGATAGTTTTTATTTGAAGACAATGAGCATCTTCACTGTGAAAAATAAGAAAAAGGGGCAAATAAAAAGCCCGAAGTTTCTCACGATTCTATCAGAATGTCAGAGCTTCGGGCGGATATCATAAAGAATGTGATTCTACTGCTTTACAAGTGTACCGGTATCTTGTCCACTCTTCGTTGGTGGCGTCCGCCTTCGAATGGTGTACTGAAGAATTCCCTCATAATCATGTCGGCTTCTTCGGTACTGATGAATCGCCCTGGCATGACAAGCACATTGGCATCATTGTGCTGGCGTGCCAAATGGGCTATTTCTGCTGTCCAGCAGAGGGCTGCGCGGATACCCTGATGCTTGTTCAGCGTTATACTGATGCCTTCACCGCTTCCGCAGATGGCAATACCCGGATAGCACTCTCCGGCTTCAACGGCCAGAGCCAGCGGATGCGCAAAGTCGGGATAGTCGCAACTCTCGGTTGAGTAGGTCCCGAAGTCCTTGTAAGCCCAGCCTTTGGCTTCCAGCCAGCCGCGGACATATTCCTTCAATTCGAAGCCTGCATGGTCGGAACAGATTCCTATTGTTTTCATGATGGTCAGTTAATATACTAATGTGCCAATGTGCTGATGCCTGCAGCTTGTAGGGCGCGGGCAATCAGCACATCAGCACATCGGATAATGATTATAACATTGCTTTTACTTGCTTGTAAACGTTCTCTGCGGTGAAACCGAGCTTTTCGTCCAGCACTTTATAAGGTGCCGAGAATCCGAATGATTCCAATCCCCATACTTTACCGCGGGGACCTACCAGCCCTTGCAGTGTGACGGGCAGACCGGCTGTCAGGCCGAATACCTTGGCACCACACGGGATAATGCCTTCTTGATATCCCGGAGCTTGGCTACGGAACAAACCTTCGGAAGGAACGGACACGATACGCACCTTGATGCCATCCTTGCGCAGCAATTCAGTACCGGCTACCAATGTGGCAACTTCCGAGCCTGAAGCAACGAGGATTATATTGGGATTTTCATCGGAGCCGGCTACAATATAAGCGCCTTTGGCAGCTTGTTCGTAATCGTTGCCTTCGGGCAGGTTGGCGATGTTCTGGCGGGAGAAAATCAAACCGGTTGGGGTTGTGGTATTTTCCATTGCCAGTTTCCATGCCACAGTTGTTTCTTCTGCATCTGCCGGGCGGAGTACCAACATGGAATTATGTCCCTTGTGGTTTTTCAGTTTTTCCATCAGGCGGATTTGGGCTTCCTGCTCTACCGGTTCATGGGTAGGACCGTCTTCACCTACACGGAAGGCATCGTGTGTCCAGATGAACTTCACAGGAACTTCCATCAAGGCTGCCATACGTACGGCAGGTTTCATGTAGTCGGAGAATACGAAGAATGTTCCGCAAGCGGGGATTACACCGCCATGCAGTGCCATACCGATACAGCAACATGCCATAGTCAGCTCGGCAACACCGGCCTGGAAGAATGCACCGCTGAAATCACCTTTCTTGAAGGCATGTGTTTTCTTGAGGAATCCGTCTGTCTTGTCGGAATTGGAAAGGTCGGCAGAAGCAACAATCATATTTTCTACTTGAGTGGCGAGAGCACTGAGCACAGTGGCAGATGCTGCGCGGGTGGCAACGCCTGCTTTCTGTTCGATGGCGGCCCAATTCACTTCGGGAGCCTTGCCGGAGAAAAACATTTCCAGTTTGGCAGCCTTTTCCGGATTGGCTTTTGCCCATGCGGCTTTGGCTGCATACTTTTCAGCCATGATTTTCTTCAGCTCAGTTGCACGCTTGGCATATAGTTCGGCCACTTCGGGGAAGATGACAAACGGATTTGTCGGGTCACCACCCAAATTCTTGATAGTGTTTATATAAGCGTCGCCGCCCAGAGGAGCACCGTGCGTGGCACAATCAGCCTCGTAGCTGCTGCCGTCTGCCTTGCGGGCACCTTTACCCATTACGGTATGGCCGATAATCAGCGTCGGACACTCTTTCTCAGCTTTGGCTTCGTTCAGTGCACCGCGGATGGCATCGGGATCGTTACCATTGATTTTAATGACTTTCCAGCCCCAAGCTTCGTATTTCTTGCCGGTATCTTCGATGGTCACATCCTTTGTCTCGGTAGAAAGCTGAATGTCGTTGGCATCATAGAACATGATGAGATTATCCAACCCTAATGCTCCGGCGATACGGCCTGAGCCTTGGGAGATTTCTTCCTGGATGCCACCGTCAGAAATATAAGCGTAGATGGTCTGTGGCATTACTTCTTCGAAACGTGCCTTCATGAACTTGGCTGCGATGGCTGCACCGACTGCAAATGTGTGTCCCTGGCCGAGCGGTCCGGAAGTGTTTTCGATGCCGCGCATGATGTCACGTTCGGGATGTCCCGGAGTAGGGCTTCCCCATTGGCGGAACTCTTTCAGTTCGTCCAGCGTGAACTTGCCGGTCAGGGCCAATGTAGAGTAAAGCATCGGTGACATGTGTCCCGGGTCGAGGAAGAAACGGTCACGACCTTCCCAAGCCGGATTTTCAGGGTCATATACCAGGAACTCTGAGAAGAGTACATTTACAAAGTCAGCACCACCCATGGCACCGCCCGGATGCCCGGAGTTGGCTTTCTCAACCATGGATGCAGCAAGGATACGGATATTGTCCGCCGCACGGTTCATAAGTTTGTTGTCGTTCATATTGAATCTAATTAATTTTGAATATTATCAATAGGTTATTTGGTCCTTGTAGGTTTTCCAAGGGCAAAGATAACTCTTTATGCGTAATTCACAACACTCGAAGAGTGTCTTTTTTATCAGTATTACTGCCTTTTTGCTGCTAAAATGATACTAAACGTATTTAGCTGATTTTGTGCGGTGCACGGTAGTTTTACTGTAACTCAATAGTAACGATTGATTTGGCCGGAAGTTTAATCTTGAGAATATCTTTATTGATTTTTACCTCTTTGAACGGAACGGGTTTCACATTGTCGGGATTTTCAAATGAATTGTAGTCCGTCAGATTGGTGGAAGTCAATATTTCACCAACTGCTTTCTTGGCTTTCGTTCCAGACAGATTGATGGTCACTTCCTGTGCATTGTCTGCATCTACGTTGGACATGGAAATGTGTATCTTGCCGTTTGGGTCTTTGGAGGCGGTAGCGCTGACCATTGGTATTCTGCGGTTGTCGCGTACATCCATCATGTCGCAGTTCAGCTCAAGAGGAATGTAGGTGGCATCCTGGTGTACATTGTACATTTTGAATACATAATAAGTGGGGGTGAGTACCATGTTTTTTCCGCTGGTCAGAATCATGGATTGCAATACATTGACGATTTGGGCAATGTTTGCCATTTTCAGACGGTCGGTATATTTATGGAAGATGTCGAAGCTGAGGGAAGCGACAAAAGCATCACGCAATGTATTCTGTTGGTACAGATGTCCGGGATTGGTACCCGGTTCAGTGTCCCACCAGGTTCCCCATTCGTCAAGCATAAGAGCCACGTTCTTTTGAGGGTCGTATTCATCCATAATGGTGCAATGCTTCTTGATGACATCTTCTATTTCGCGGCATTTGCCCAGTGTCCAGTAATAGTCGTCTTTACTGAATTGGGTGGCGGCGCCTTTACTGCCGTTCCATCCGCTGACGGTATAGTAGTGCAAGGAAAGACCGTGCATACGGCCGCCTACGCGGTCCATCAGCACTTTGGTCCAGTTATAGTCGTAGTCGCTGGCACCGCTGGCTATCTTGAAAAGGCTATTGCCGTCATAGTTGCGGCAGTAGGTGGAATAGCGGCGGTAGAGGTCGGCATAATATTCGGGACGCATGCTTCCACCGCAACCCCAGCTTTCGTTACCCACGCCGAGGTATTTTACTTTCCAGGCTTTGTCGCGACCGTTCTGGCGGCGCAGGCGTGCCATGGGGGAGTCTCCTTCGGAGGTCATGTATTCCACCCATTTGGCAAGTTCTTCTACGGTACCACTGCCTACGTTTCCACTGATATAGGGTTCACATCCCAGCATTTCGCAGAGATTGAGGAACTCATGGGTTCCGAAACTGTTGTCTTCGATAGTGCCTCCCCAGTTGTTGTTCACCATTTTGGGGCGGTTTTCTTTAGGGCCGATACCGTCCATCCAGTGGTATTCATCGGCAAAGCAGCCTCCCGGCCAGCGAAGGACGGGTACACGGAGCTCCTTCAGTGCATTGAATACGTCGGTGCGATAACCGTTGATGTTGGGAATATCGGAGTTTTCACCTACCCAAAGTCCACCATAGATACAAGTTCCCAAATGCTCTGCAAATTGGCCGTAGATTTCTTTGGGAATGATTTGCTCGCTCTGGTCTGTGTGTAAAGTGATAGTGGCACTTTTCTGTGCGAAGAGTGACAACGAGGTGGAGAGAAATATGCTACTGATAAATAACTTTGTGTTCATAGTTTTTTAGTGTTATTAAATACTTAGTTCTTGAATCTTACTGCTGCTTCTTCGATGGGCAAACCAGCTTTATAGCTTTCGATGTAGGTGTTGAATCCGCTTACATCTTCGGCTGTCGGTGAGATTTCAATACCGGCATTTCCGGTGAATACATGCTTGTCCAGGAAGTCGGCAAGGGATTGGTCGTTTCCGTTGTTTGCAAGGTAGGAAGCGAGGAGGGCAATACCCCAGGCACCACCTTCGCCGGCTGTTTCCATAACGGAAATGGGTGAATTGATGGCAGCTGCCAGTATTCTCTGGCCTACTCCTTTGGTTTTGAAGAGTCCTCCGTGACCGGTGATTCTGTCTACTCTGATTTTCTCTTCATTGAAAAGGATGTCGTTGCCGATTTTGAGAACTCCCACTGAAGCATACAAATGGGTGCGCATGAAGTTGGCAAGGTTGAACTTGTCGTTTGCCGAACGTACAAACAGTGGACGTCCGTCTGCCAGTCCCGTTATAGGTTCGCCTGATATGTAGTTGTATGAGATGAGGCCTCCGCAGTCTGCATTGCCTGTCAGGGCGTGGTTATAGAGCTTTCCGTAGATTTCGTCCATATCTACGGGGATACCCATCAGTTCCTGGTATTCTTTGAAAATATTGATCCAGGCATTGAGGTCGGAAGTGCAGTTGTTGCAATGCACCATAGCTACGAGGCTTCCGTCGGGGGTGGTTACCATGTCAATCATTTCGTAGGGCTTGGACAATTCTTTCTCCAATACAATCATTGAGAAAGAGGAGGTGCCTGCCGATACGTTTCCAGTGCGCTGCTTTACGGCGTTGGTGGCAACCATGCCGGTTCCAGCGTCACCTTCGGGCGGACAGACGGGAATTCCTGCTTTCAGATGTCCCGATACGTCGAGGCGACTGGCTCCTTCGGGAGTAAGGAAGCCTGCGTTTTCACCGGCCGACAATACCTTCGGCAGAATATCTCGAAGCTTCCAGTCGTATCCTTTCGGAGCAATAAGTTTGTCGAACTTATCCACCATTTCAGAAGAATAGTTTTTGGTGATGGGATCGATAGGGAGCATACCGGAGGCATCTCCTATGCCCAGTACCTTTTGGCCGGTTATTTGCCAGTGGACAAAACCTGCAAGGGTGGTCAGGTAATTGATGGATGGAACGTGCTCTTCATTATCCAGGATGGCTTGGTAGAGGTGGGAGATGCTCCAACGCAGAGGGATGTTGTAGACAAATAGTTCGGATAGGGCTGCGGCAGCCTGTCCGGTATTAGTATTTCTCCAGGTACGGAAGGGTACAAGGATTTCTTCTTTTTCATTGAATGCCATATAGCCGTGCATCATGGCACTGACACCGATAGCTGCCAAGGTCTCTATCTCTGTATCGTAGAGGCTCTTTACATTGGTACGAAGGTCTGCGTAGCAATCCTGCAACCCATACCAGACAGCCTCGACGCTATATGTCCACAGTCCGTCGACTAACTGATTCTCCCAAGTATGGCTTCCCTGGGCGATGGGTTTGTTTTCCTGGTCAATCAAAACCGCCTTGATTCGTGTGGAACCGAGTTCTATACCAAGGATGGCCTTGCCTGCCTCAATGGTTGATTTTGCATCTAATTTCATGGTATTAATGATAATTTACGGATTTATAGTACGATTATAAACAACGGATTACTAATTGCAAACTACTAGTTACGTTTGTGGTACGTGTAATTAGTAGTCCGCAATCGGTAATCCGTAATGATTATCAGCAAAGTGCCTTGTTCAGCATATAGTAGACTTCATTCATGCGCAGTTCTTTTTTGAACTCGCTGATGGTGGTATTTTCATCGATGACTACCATTTCGATGCCGGCCATTTCGGCAAAGTCTTCCCAATATTCCACCGTCAGGTCATAGGAGAAGCTGGTATGATGTGTACCTCCGGCCAGAATCCAGGCTGCAGCGCCCACCTCGAGGTTGGGCATTGGAATCCACAGTGCGCTGGCAACGGGCAACTTGGGCAGAGGCTTGCTCTTGATGCATTCTACTTTGTTCACAATGAGGCGGAAGCGATTGCCCAGGTCTACGATGGTAGCGGCTACACCTTCACCTTGCTTGCTGGTAAATACCAGGCGGGCTGTTTCGCTGTCGATACCGATGCTCAGACGGTGCACTTCCAGTTTCGGCTTCTGTTCGGCAATCAGTGGACAGACTTCCAACATGTGTGCCTGCAGGATGGCGCTCTTTTCTCCGTCGAAGTTCAGCGTATAGTCTTCAAGGAAGGAGCACCCCTTCGGCATACCTTGACTCATCACCCAAGTGGTACGGTACAGTGCTGCAGTTTTCCAGTCGCCTTCGGCACCGAAGCCGTAACCTTCTGCCATCAGTCGCTGTGAGGCCAGTCCGGGGATTTGGTCAAAGTCGCCCAAATCGTTGAAGTTGGTGGTGAAGCCT
Organism: Bacteroides sp. AM32-11AC; assembly: GCF_003603515.1. Classification (NCBI taxonomy): domain Bacteria; kingdom Pseudomonadati; phylum Bacteroidota; class Bacteroidia; order Bacteroidales; family Bacteroidaceae; genus Bacteroides; species Bacteroides sp. AM32-11AC. The sequence continues at coordinate 234,792 of NZ_QTNH01000007.1, forward strand.
TTGGCACCCGTGTCTTTCAGCACGCGGCGAATGGCGATTTCGGCCTTGGCGGAGTTCCATACTTTGGTGTAGGCTTCCGTACGTGCGTCTTCCAGTTCGGGAGCGTGGTCGTAGAGCTTGAAGTATTCTGCTACGAGTGCCTTCACGTCCTCGTCGCTGACAGCATTGTAGTATGTCATCACATCATTGATGGGATAGTAGTCCACATGATAGCCCAATACCTGTTCGGCGCTGACCTTGTCACCGTCTGTCACAGCCACGTTGTTCATCTGGTCGCCGAAGCGGATGATGAGCATATCCTGCGCATCAGCCCATGCGGCAGCTACGCGCATCCATGCGGCAATCTGGTTTTGGGCTTTTTCGTCCTGCCAGTGGCCTACTACCACTTTGCGGTTCTTTCGCATACGTGTCACAATGTGTCCGAACTCGCGGTCGCCGTGAGCCGATTGGTTCAGGTTCATAAAATCCATGTCCATCGTCTCCCAGGGAATTTCCTTGTTGAACTGTGTATGGAAGTGTAGTAATGGCTTCTTCAGTTCCTGCAAACCGTGAATCCACATTTTGGCAGGAGAGAAGGTGTGCATCCAGGTGATGACCCCGATACACTTTTCGTCGTTGTTGGCGGCCTTGAAGGCAGCAGTTACTTCTTTGGATGAATTGACCGTACCTTTATATACTACCTTTACGGGCAGTTTCCCGGAATCATTCAGACCTTTCACCATTTCATTGCTATGTGCGTCTACCGCGATAACTGCGTCACCTCCGTACAAGAGCTGTGCTCCGGTTACGAACCATACTTCATATTGTTCAAATGCGTTCATACAATTTATTTTTATAGTTTATATTTAAAGAATGATAGTTATTTCTGTCCATAATAAGCGTTAGGACCGTGCTTGCGGCTGAAATGCTTTTCTATCAGTAACGGATTCATGGTCAGATTGGGGTTCACGGCATAGGCTATACTTGCCATTTTTGCCACCTGCTCCATCACTACGGCATTATGTACCGCTTCGTGTGCGTCTTTTCCCCACGAGAAAGGACCGTGGTTCTTTACCAATACTCCGGGAGTATGTACCGGGTTCAGTCCCTCAAAGCGTTTTACGATGACATTTCCCGTTTCCAGTTCATACGCTCCTTCCACTTCCTCCTTCGTCATGTCTGCTGTACAGGGTATGGCGTCGTGGAAATAATCGGCATGTGTTGTCCCTATATTCGGTATGTCACATCCGGCTTGTGCCCAAGCTGTGGCGTAAGTAGAGTGCGTGTGCACCACACCGCCGATTTCGGGGAATGCTTTATAGAGAACCAGGTGGGTCGGCGTGTCTGAAGAGGGCTTTAACCGTCCTTCCACGACCTTGCCGTCAAGATTCACTACCACCATATCCTCTGCTTTCATTTCATCGTAACTCACCCCACTGGGCTTGATGACTACCAGACCGGATTCGCGGTCAATGCCCGATACATTGCCCCATGTGAAGATAACCAATCCGTGCTTCACCAGTTCAAGGTTAGCATGGAATACTTTGTCTTTCAGTGCTTCCAGCATATTATTTAAATTACTAATTACAAGTTGTTGAATATTAGGTTCTCAGAGCTTAAATTTCGGAGCTTTGCGGTATGCTTTCTCATTAAACTGATATAAAGCGGCCCCACGTTTGGACCCCGTTTTGTCTATTTTGTCAGTTTTTTCTATATAGTCCATTTCTGCTATGCGTTTTCGGAAGTTCCGTTTGTCAATGTTCTCACCGTATATAGCTTCGTATAAACTTTGCAGTTGTGACAGCGTGAACAGTTTAGGTAGCAGATTAAAGCCGATTGGTTCGGTGGACGCTTTTTGTTGCATCAACTTCCGAGCTTGTTCTACCATTTGCGGATGATCAAAGATTAGCGCTGGCAGTTCATTGATATTTACCCAGAAAGCATTGTGTTGCTGTACGGATTCTTTGTCGTATTCGTTGATGTTGATGAGCGCATAGTAAGCAATGGAGACTACGCGTTCTCCTGGGTCACGATCTATGGCTCCGAAAGCTTTGACTTGTTCCATATACACATCTTCCAGTCCGGTTAGTTCATTCAGGACTCGTTTGGCTGCATCATCCACGCTTTCGTCTTCCTGCACGAATCCACCCATCAGCGACCATTCGCCCATTGCCGGTTCGAAGTTACGCTTCAGCAACAGCAGGTTCAGTTCTCCTTCATTGAAACCGAAAATAATGCAGTCGATACTTACATAAAGTTTCGGATTTGAACTATAGTAATTACTCATATCTTAATTTTTGTTTAAGGGGTATGCTGCATGGATATATATCACAGCAACATACCGATTTACCAGAAATACCAATAAAAAGCAGCAGTAATACCCAGGATGATAAGGGTATGAATTATATCCCATTTATTCCAACTCGCACGTGTAGTTGCTTTTTGTTCGGGAGTTGAAGTTCCGAATACCAGTCCTTGAATCTTTTCAGCGCTTGGGGCAGCTGTAAACATGCTGACTGCGGTAACCACTACGATGCAGAACAAGAACATCCATCCGCAGAAAAACAGCCAGTTCATATCATAGAACAGATACTTGAAGGTACTGCTTGACACATCTCCTACATTGCTGTAATATACTTTAGCCCCCAGACGGGTTAAACCGATAATCATTCCGGCAATCAGTCCCCACATACCGCCTTGTGCAGAGGTACGTTTCCAGCAGATCCCCAAGAGGAAGGCTGCGGCAATACCTGGTGCCAATACAGATTGTACATCTTGTAAGTAGGTGTAAAGGACATCGCCTACACTGCGCATAATGGGAATCCAGAGTATGCCCAATATCACAATCACAACAGTTGCCATCTGTCCAATGCCCACCAGCTTTTTTTCAGAAGTGTTCGGCTTGAAACGTTTGTAGAAGTCAATGGTGAAAAGCATGGCAGATGAGTTGAACAAAGATGCGAGAGAACTCATTAATGCTGCAAGAATACCGCAAACAACCAAACCTTTGACTCCTGCAGGAAGCAATTTTGCTACTAGAGTTGGGAAAGCAGCATCTGCATTGGCATTTCCGTTTGCCAGCATAGGCAGAAAACCTTCTCCCCCTGTTCCGAGATATTTTTGGTGTAATGCGAAAGCAATCATGCCTGGGATAAGGAATAAGAATACGGGCAATAATTTCAGGTAAGCTCCGAAGATGGTACCGCGTCGTGCTTCCTTTTCATTCTTTCCGGAAAGTACGCGTTGCACGATGAACTGGTCTGTACACCAATACCAGAATCCGATAATGGCTGAACCAATCAGTGCACCCAACCAAGGGAAGTTAGGGTCGTTATTACTGCGTATGAGTTCTGTCATTGTGTTGCCATAATCGTTCACTGTGACTGCACCGCAGATTCTCATCATCTCATCCCAGCCTCCCAATTCTTTGAAGCCGAGTACAAGGATTATCAGTGAACCTAACAGCAAGATAGGGGTCTGCAGGACGGAGGTATAAAGCACTGACTTCATTCCTCCGAAGATTGTGTAGAGCGCAGTCAGTATAACCAGACCGATGGCGGCAATCCAAAAGAAGTCGATCCCCCAAAGTTCTTTTATACCGAATACTTGTTGGAATACCAATCCTCCTGCATAAACCGTCACGGCAACTTTTGTCAGTACATAGCTGATTAAAGATATTACAGACAATATTGTACGTGATTGTGGATTATAGCGGCGTTCTAGGAATTCAGGCATTGTGAATACCATACTTCGCGAATAGAACGGTACGAATACCCAACCTAAGATAAGGATCATCCAGCCTTGTATTTCCCAATGTGCCATCGCCATACCGCTGGAAGCACCGGCACCGGCTAATCCAATTAAGTGTTCCGAACCGATGTTGGATGCAAAGATAGATGCACCGATAGCGAGCCATGTGGCATCACGACCACCTAAAAAATAGTCTGCTGAGTCATTCTGTTTCTGTTTGACAACCCAGACAATAATTCCAATCAAAGCCAGGAAAAAGATTCCAATGACTAACCAATCTAATGTTTCCACGATAATAAATGATTTATAAGGTTACTGTTATTTTTCTACGGAAAATTTGAAGACACATTCACTGTTGTAAATTTGTCCGGGTTCCAGTACGACAGAAGGCCATTGGGCTTTGTTGGGACTATCCGGATAATGTTGTGTCTCGAGGCATACGGAAGCGCGCTGGTTGTAAGTAATGCCTTTTTTACCTTTTACGGTGCCGTCCAGGAAATTCCCGGTATATACTTGTATGCCTGGCTCATTGGTATAAACTTCCAGGGTGATGCCGCTTATAGGCGATGTCAGTTTGGCTGCCACTTGGGATAGGTCACCTTTAGTATTCAGTACCCAATTATGGTCATATCCGTTTCCGTTCTTTATTTGTTCAAAGTCCGTCCGGTTGATGTCTTGTGCCACACTCTTGGGAGTGGTAAAGTCCATTGGTGTTTCTTTGACGGAGATGATGTCACCCGTTGTCATGAAAGTACTGTCTACCGGAGTATAGTTGTCTGCATTGATGTATAAGATGTGGTCTGTTGCTGCCTTTGAAGGATCACCTGATAAATTGAAATAAGAATGGTTAGTCATATTGATAACCGTCTTTTGGTCTGTTGTTGCACTGTATTTTATATCAATGGCATTGTCATCCGTTAACTTGAAAAGTACTTTTGCCGTAACATTACCCGGGAAATTCTCGTCTCCATCCGGTGAAATGCGGGTGAGCTCCAGAGTTGTGCTGTCAATGGGATTGGCACTGTATACTTGGTATTGCCATCCTTTGGGGCCACCGTGCAGGCAATGTCCGAAATTGTTCTGTGGTAACTGTATAGTATCTCCGTCAAGAACGATTTTCCCTTGGTTAATCCGGTTGGCGTAGCGTCCGATAGAAGCACCAAAGTCACTTGGAATGTTGATGTAATCGGCAATGCTGTCAAAGCCCAATACTACATCCTGCATAACTCCATTTTTGTCGGGTACCATAATGGATACAATACGTCCCCCAAAGTTTGTGATGCATACTTCCATGCCCGCTTTATTCTTCAGCGTATAAAGCTGTGTCTGGGCGTCATTGACTGTTGTTTGGAATTTTACTGGATCAAGACCGGACAGCGTAAGCGTTGTTTCTGTCTTTTGATTGCACGCAGTTAGCATCATTGCGGCAATTCCTGCAAGTAGAACATGTCTTTTCATGGTTTTGTATTTAATGTAAATGAGATGATTATCTTTCTTTGGGTGTAAAAGTAACACTTTTCTTTAGTGTAGGCTGTACACTTTCATATGTTATGCAACATAAGTGTCAAGAAACATATCTGTGCCAACTGGCTGTACAGATAGATGTGTTCGGAATAAACTTCTCGGATGATTTTGTTTTTAGAGTGGAAAACGGTGGAATAGGGGAGAAGAAAAAGGCGCTTCTCATTACTGGGAAACGCCTTTTATTTGAATACTGATGTCTATTATTCTAATCTGCGGGCACCGTCGCTGATGACTACATCATATACTTTCGGGCTTCTGCCGAACTTCTTCTTGAATTCATCTTTAGCTTTTTCGATGAATGTGCTGTACAATTCATCCTTTACCAGATTGATTGTACATCCACCGAATCCACCGCCCATGACACGTGAGCCGGTAACTCCACAATCGAATGCAAGGTCATTCAGAAAATCGAGTTCTTCGCAGCTTACTTCGTACAACTTACTCATGCCATGATGTGTTTCATACATCTTTTGGCCTACAGTTTCATAGTCGCCTTTTTCCAGGGCGTCGCAAACGTCGAGTACGCGTTGAATCTCTTCGATGACATATTCTGCACGCATATAGTCTTCTGCGCTGATGTCGGCTTTGGCTTCTTCCAGCATGCCCATGGTAACGTCACGCAGGAATTCTACGTGTGGATGCTTCTTCTGAACAGCGGCAACAGCAGCTTCGCAGCTTTGACGACGTTTGTTGTATGCTGAAGATGCAAGTTCGTGTTTCACTACAGAATCTACAAGAACCAGACGATAGCCTTGTGGGTCGAATGGGAAATATTGATATTCCAGTGAACGGCAATCCAGGCGGATGAGGCTTCCTTTCTTTCCGAATACAGAAGCAAATTGGTCCATGATACCACAGTTTACGCCACAATAGTTGTGTTCTGTAGATTGTCCCACTTTTGCCAATTCAAATTTGTCTATCTTGTTGTCACCGAACAAGTCGTTCAAAGCATAGGCATAGGTACTTTCCAAAGCTGCTGACGAGGACATTCCTGCACCCAGAGGCACATCGCCTGCAAAAGCGGTATTGAAACCTTTTACATCTACACCGCGTTTCATCATTTCCCGGCACACGCCAAAGATATATCTTGCCCAGCTTGCGCGGGGTGCATCTTCTTCATTCAAGCCAAATTCCACATAATCTTTCAGGTCGATGGAATAAGCTTTTACTGTGTTTGTGCCGTTGGGCTTTATTTCTGCAATCATTCCCTTATCGATTGCTCCGGGGAATACAAAACCACCGTTATAGTCTGTATGCTCACCGATAAGGTTGATGCGACCCGGAGAAGCATAAACAGCTCCCGTTGTTCCGTCAAAGTGCTTGATGAAACGGCTTCTTACGTATTCTATATCCATGATATTTATATTTTATAAGGTGAATAAATAAATTACCTATATTTTCTTGTTAATCGACCTTGATGTCCTTATTGACATTTTTGCAGCCTACCAAACCGTAGAACAACAGATAGCCAAGGGCTGCGATGATAACCCAGTAACTCGGCATGAAACCTGCAATGTCGGCCACCAAACCTTGGATAACGGGCAAGATGCCGCCGCCGCATACCAATACCATGAACAGACCGGAAGCCGCTGCCAGATATTTACCCAATCCTTCTACGGCCAGATTAAAGATACCACCCCACATGATGGAAGTACACAGACCTACCAGTACCAGATACATTGCGTTGATAGGTACTTCTGCAAATCCGAAAGAGAGACCTCCCGTAGCACTTTGTTGGAGTACCGGCAGATTGACAAGCGAACCGGTAGATGAGAAGATGGCAAGGAATACCAAAAGTAAGCCTAATGCGGAAGTAAAGGTAAGCATTGCCTTACTGGAGATTTTTGCACCCAATGAAGCGCCGGCCAGACGTCCAATCAGCATGAGGAACCAATATGTACCTACAACAAAACCGGAAATGGTGGAAGAAATGCCTGCTCCTCCCTTTTCAATCGGATCGGTCAAGAACAAGTTCAGAGTACCCGGTACACCAACTTCGACACCTACATATACAAAGATTGCTATAGCTCCCAAAATGAAGTGGCGGAATTTTAAAGCGCCTGACATCAACTTACCGATAGGTTCTGTTGAAGTTGCAGCATTGGGTTCCGGTATGGGCACAATCAAAAGAACGAAGAACGCGATGGCAAATACAGCCATTGCTGTGTACATTACAGGGAATATCTGAGAGATAGTAGCTTTTTCAATGGAACCGGCAATCAGGATACCTACGAACATCGGAGTAATGGTGGCCATTACGGAGTTGAAAGAACCACCCACTTGGATAAGCTGGTTTCCTTTGTTACCTTCGCCGCCGAGCTTGTTCAGCATCGGGTTGACTACCGTATTAAGCAAACACATGGAGAAACCGGCGATGAAAGCGCCAATCAAATATACGGCAAAAGCCATATCAGGGCTTGAATGACCGGATAAATATTGGATACCTACACCGATAAAGCCTACAGCTACTGCTATCAATGCCGTTTTTTTATACCCTACCCGTTGTAGTAAGATGCCGCTTGGTATTCCCATCACTGCATATGCAATAAAGTTACCAAAGTTACCCAACATCCCTAAAGCGTTGGATACTGAAAACTGATTTTTCAGTACGATTCCCATAGGGGCAGCAAGGTTGGTAACAAATGAAATCATACCAAAAAGGAAGATCATCGTGATAATTGCGATGAGTTTACCATTCTGTTTTTGTTGTGTCATGGTTTTGTAAAATTAATAAGTTTATAAATTGGATTAGTTATTTCATTCTTGTACACCAAACTTGTAGATTGTCACTTGCTGGTACTCATCACCCGGTAGCAATACTGCCGACGGAAAATGGGACTTGTTGGGCGTATCGGGAAAACACTGGGCCTCAAAGCAGACTGCACTTCTTGCAGGGAAAGTGGCTCCATGGGCACCTTCAAAGCCCCCGAGCCAGTTTCCTGTGTAGAGCTGGACGCCATTTTCAGTGGTATATACTTCCATCGTTCGCCCGCTGTTGGGCTCTATGCAGGTGGCTGCAAGGCTCAGCTCTCCACTTTCAGTCTTGTTCAGTACATAGCAATGGTCATATCCTGCGCCATTCACAATTTGTGTATGTTTCTCATCAATTCGTTCACCAAGAGTATGGGGAGTACGGAAATCCATAGGAGTACCTTCTACCTTCAATATCTCTCCGGTAGGAATGGATACTTCATCGATGGGTACATAAAAATCTGCGTTGATGGTAACGATATTGTTTAAGACTGTAGGGGAGGGATTGGCTATACCGGCAAGATTGAAGAAACCGTGATTGGTCAGATTGACGATGGTGGCTTTATCGGTAGTAGCCCGGTATTCGATGACCAGAGCATTGGTCTCATCCTCCAGGCGATAAGTCATTTCTACTTCGAGATTTCCGGGGAAGCCCTCTTCGCCGTCAGCGGATGTGTAGTTGAAGATGACTGTTGATGGCTCTGGCTGGACAGCATCCCATACACGGGTATGAAAACCAGTCGGACCACCATGCAGTGAGTTGGGACCATTGTTGATTGCCAATTGGTGCTCTTCGCCGTATAAAGTAAACTTTCCTTTAGCTATCCGGTTACCGTAGCGTCCGATGGTAGTGTTTAGAAAAGGTTCCGGGCTGTTGATTACATGTTCAATACTGTCGTGTCCTAATACAACATTGGCATATTTGCCATTTTTGTCGGGTACCATGATGGAAAGTATTGCACAGCCGTAATTAGTAACTGCAACTTCCATTCCCTGGGCATTCTTCAGGATAAATAAATCTGTCTTTTTGTTATTTATATCCTTTTGAAAGTCTTTTTGGTTCAAACCGGACAAATTACTTTCTGTTGGAGTAGTGTTTATCATATCCATGGTATTAATTAAATTTCTTGCAAATAAAAAGAAATTCTTTTGTTCCCCCAAGTAATTGGAAGGAAATGTGGAGAACATTTTAGGAAAGTTTAGCGTTTAACAAATGGAATACAAATTGATATTTTTTGTATGTTTGCCCCCGGAATCTAAAAAAATCACATCATTAACAGAAAGTTCTAATAAAAACAACGAATGTATCCTCTAAAATTTGAGCCTATTCTGAAGCAGACGCTTTGGGGAGGCGACAAGATTATTCCATTCAAACATTTGAATGATACCCTTGCCAATGTAGGCGAGAGTTGGGAAGTGTCGGCAGTAGAAGGCAGTGAGTCTATAGTGGCCAATGGTGCAGACAAAGGATTGACGCTGCCGGATATGGTCAGAAAATATAAGGAAGACCTGGTAGGAGAAGCCAACTATGCACGTTTCGGAAATAAGTTTCCTTTATTGATAAAGTTTATTGATGCCAAGTTGGACTTGTCGATTCAGGTACACCCGGGTGACGAGTTGGCTAAGAAACGTCATAACAGTTTTGGTAAAAATGAAATGTGGTATGTTATTGCTGCTGACCAGGGTGCCAAGCTGATTTCCGGTTTTGCAGAGCAGATTACTCCGAAAGAATATAAGGAACGAGTGTATAATGGTACGTTTGCGGATGTTCTGCAGACTTGCGCCATTAAACCGGGCGATGTGTTTTATGTGCCTGCAGGTCGGGTACATGGAATCGGTGCGGGAGCTTTTGTAGCAGAAATACAGCAAACGTCGGATATCACTTACCGTATTTTTGATTACAATCGTAAGGATAAGGATGGTAAATCAAGAGAACTGCATACAAGCCAGGCCATTGATGCCATTAATTTTGCAGATGTGCAGGACGATTTTCGTACGGAGTACGAGCAGGTGCAGAATGAACCGGTAGAAATGGTGGCAAGCCCGTATTTCACGACTTCCATCTATGATATGACGGAAGAAATCACTTGTGACTATTCTGAACTGGATTCTTTTGTTATCTTTATTTGTGTGGAGGGTTCTTGCCGTATTATTGATAATGAGAAGAATGAAGTTTCCGTACAAGCGGGCGAAACAATCCTGCTGCCAGCTGCAACCCAAGAAGTGACGATTGTGCCTGAAGGAGCAGTGAAGTTGCTTGAGACGTACGTATAAAAGTGCTCAGACTATATCGGATAAAAAAGAGGGGATGACTGTTATGGCCATCCCCTCTTTTTTTATCCGATATTCTATCTCTTTCTTCCAAATATTTTTCTGAATTTCTTCATTACCTTTACCCCCAATACTATACCGTCAAAAACAGCCATACCCGTGTTGAATGCTCTCATCATGGCATTTGCCTTGTTGGTAGCTGGTTCCAGCGGAGCAAAAATTTCTTGTGTAAGCCCAGTCATGATTTCTTTCTGGAGTCGTATTTCTTGTAGCAGCATGGCTTTTTTCTGGGCGATGCTTTCTAAAGTGACGGGAGTCGTATTGGTCGTATTATCCATGAATATTTCGAATTAATTGTCTAAGAATAATTCTGCGATAAGTTTTACTGTCGGATCAATAATGAGCTTTTTGCGGAATAGGACAAGCAGAACGATGAGTAGGATATGGAAGCACGTGATAAGTGCAAAACTCATCATTAGCCCGCCTACCAGCGGAGCTAAGATATAGACCAGCGTAAACGACAGATGAAACAGAACCACTACGCCGAGTATGACGACCAATAGCACCAATAAAAGTGTAGAAAGCAGTTTGGATAGTTTTTCGGTGACTTCCAGTTTGGTATATTCTTTTTGCAGCTCCAGGTATTTCTTGAATTCAATGAAGAGCTGCTGCATATTTTCTATACTTTTGTCGTCTGCAAACATAGTGGTTCTGTTTTTTACCTTATTCCGTTACCTCACCTTTGATTTCCGCAGCAATTTCATCTACCAAGTCTTCCATTTCGCTTCGGTTCAGACGAATCCCTTTCTTACGGAGAATTTCTGCGATTTTGTTACGGGTGTCTTCTCCTTTTTCAGGAGCAAATAAGATACCGAGGGCTGCACCTACTGCGGCGCCACCCAGGAAAGCTGCTAAAACATTTAATCCTTTCATAATGATATTCCTTTCTTTTTTGAGGTTCGTACGACAAAACTAACAAATTTTTTTGAAACTTTGTTCGGAATATCAGTTTTTTTATGATTGTCTTTATCTTCCAACTCCTTTTGGGGTGTTGTTTTGCGAGGTTTGCTTTTTTCTTCTCCAAAAGTCTCCATTCGTACGGCTCCCGCGATAGATTTTGTTTTCCTTGGTTTTGGCCTTGATTTCTTCAGTCTTGATTTCCTGGGCTTTTAAACCATCGGCGGTGACAAAAGGGTGTTCTTTTATTACTGGGATACTTTTCCCTATCAATTTTTGGATATCTTTCAGGTAAGGCAGTTCTTCCGATTCGCAAAAGGAGAGGGCAATACCGTCGTGGCCGGCACGTCCGGTTCGTCCGATACGGTGCACGTATGTTTCCGGAATGTTGGGCAACTCATAGTTGATGACGTGTGATAGTTGGTCCACGTCGATACCTCGTGCTGCAATATCGGTTGCTATCAGTACACGCAGTTCATGGTTCTTAAAGCCGGTCAGTGCTCGCTGTCGGGCATTCTGCGACTTGTTTCCATGTATGGCTTCGGCTCTTATTCCGGACTTACTAAGGGTACGTGCAAGTTTGTCTGCTCCATATTTAGTTCTGGTGAAGATAAGTACGGACTTGATAGCCGGATTCTTCAGCAGATGAATCAGTAAGTCTTTTTTCTCTTTTTTCTCAACAAAATAGACTGATTGGGAGATTGTGTCAACCGTAGACGATGCAGGGGTGACTTCCACTTTCTCGGGGTGCGTCAGCATGGAGTTTGCCAAGGTCTCTATTTCCGGAGGCATTGTGGCCGAAAAGAAGAGGGTCTGTCGTTTTGCGGGCAATAACTTTAATATGCGCCGGATATCATGTATGAATCCCATGTCCAGCATCCGGTCCGCTTCGTCCAATACGAAGAACTCGAGCGCTTTTAGGTTAATGAAACCTTGGTTGACCAGGTCTTGCAGTCGTCCGGGAGTTGCAACCAGTATTTGTACTCCACGTTTCAGTTCATCTGTCTGTGGCTTTTGTCCTACACCGCCGAAGATGACGGCATGTCTCAATCCGGTATACTTACCATATGCACTGAAGCATTCTCCTATCTGTATGGCCAACTCGCGGGTCGGCGTCAGAATGAGTGCTTTGATACTTTTGCGGTTATCCGTTTTATACAACTTTTGCAAGATAGGGATGGAAAATGCGGCGGTTTTGCCTGTTCCGGTTTGAGCACATCCTAATAAGTCTTTTCCTTGAAGTAATATAGGGATCGATTTTTCCTGGATTGGGGTAGGGGTGGAATACCCCTCTTCTTGAAGAGCCTTCAATATAGGTTCTATCAAATTCAAATTTTCAAATGTCATGTAATCAATTAAGTGAGCCTCATGCTCTGTTTATATTTGGCAAATATACGTCAAGTCTTCCGGGAAATCTCTTTTTATGGAGGGGTTTAATTATATTTAACTAAGGATGCTGAGGTATAATCGCATGTTATGGTGTACTTTTGCTCCATATTTAGATAGTGGCATGGAAAAATGATGAAATTGCATTTAAAATATCTTTGGATTGTATTGATGGCTTGTACTTTGACTGCTTGCATGAATGGTGGGGGTGACTTGGCCGGTAAGTGGCAGTTGCGTCAGTACCAATATGCCGACGGTACATCAGAGAAGGTGGACAGTGTATTTTATAATTTTCAAAAAGGAAGTTTTTCTGCCATATGTTTGTTGAAAGATGGAGGGTTGACTACGTTTTTTGGAAATTATTCTTTGAAAGGTGCTGAAATTTCCATTATTTTGTTGCCTGAAAGCGTTAACGATAAAAATTATGATACTTATTTCGGGTGGCCGGAAGGAAAATGTACCTTTAAAGTAGAAGATTTGTCCTACTCTTCATTGCGTTTGGAATATGGGGGCACGAAATCTATTTTTCGAAAATTTTGAGATAAAGAATAAGAATAGACGATTTTACTAATAAAAACAATAGAAAAGATGAAAAAATTAGCCGTATTGGGAATGGGAGTATGCATAGCTCTGGCATTCTCTTCTTGTAAATCAAGTGAAAGTGCTTATAAGAAAGCATATGAAAAGGCAAAACAGCAGGAATTGGCTGAGCCGCAAACAACTGCCCCTGCTGAAGAGGTGGCTCCAGTGGTTACCGCTCCAGTAGAAGTAAAGGTGGTGGAAAGTGCACCTGCCGGCATGCGTCAGGAAAAGGTGACTGTGGTATCAGGTGGTACCAGCTTGAAAACCTTTAGTGTAGTTTGCGGAGCTTATAGCGTGAAAGCTAATGCGGAAGGTGTGAAGCAGGCATTGGTGAATGAAGGCTATACTGCAATGGTGGTTTACAATGCAGAAAGAAACCTGTATCGTGTAGTTATCGGTACATTCGATGACAGAGCATCCGCCGAGAATCTGCGCGACTCTTTCAAAGCTAAACATCCTTCGAATGATGACTTCCAGAAGGCATGGTTGCTGTATAGCGTCAATTAATAGAATTCTTTTTGGTAATTCATAACAGAAAGGAATGTATGTTTCCTTTCAAGATGAGGCAGTAACTGCGAAGTTACTGCCTTTTTCATGATATGCCGAAAGAATGTGAAGGCTGGCGCTGTCGCGTGTTTGGTTTGGCAAAACAAAGTGTTTCCTTTAACAGAACAGTTTGTTTCATTAAAGAGAACACTTTGTTTCTCTTAACAGAACATCTCGTTCTATCGCATAAAAACAAAATGTTTTTATATACTGAAACAACTTGTTTTTAAAGGTTGAAACAAAGTGTTCAGTACTGTGAACTAACGGACTAATTGAGAAAAGACCCAGATAAACTCATGTTGTCACAGTCTCTTTAGTTCCTCTTCCTTCGTGAATATTTCACTCTATTTCTCTGCTCCGGATTGATTTTTCTGATTGTGAAAAGTGCTTATAATATTCTCTCTTTCGTTTAAAAGAAGTTATAAAACAAGAGGTGGAAACTTTTAGACCTGAAAAAGTTTTTAATTTTGTGCTTTATCTTTGAGAAGAATATAGTATGGAACGACGATATATACTGAATGCGATTGATGCCGCTTTGCAGGCTGGCGAGAAAATTCTTTCCATTTACGATGATCCGGCATCGGATTTTCAGGTAGAAAAAAAAGCGGATAATTCTCCTCTTACTATTGCCGACCGTAAGGCTCATGAAACTATCTGCCGTTTTTTGGCTGATACACCTTTCCCTCTGCTAAGCGAGGAAGGCAAACATTTGCCTTTTTCGGAACGACGGAGTTGGGAAACTTTATGGATTGTAGACCCTTTGGACGGTACGAAGGAGTTCATCAAGAGGAACGGTGAGTTCACAGTGAATATAGCTTTGGTGCATCACTCAGTACCGGTAATGGGAGTCATTTATGTGCCGGTAAAAAAGGAGCTCTATTTTGGAGTGCATGATTCGGGTGCTTATAAGCTATCCGGTATTACTGCACGTGATGGAATGTCGTGGGATGAACTGCTTGCGAAAGCTGTTCGGCTGCCGGAAACAAGCGTGCACGAACGGTTTGTAATTGTGGCTTCCCGTTCGCATCTGACGCCCGAGACAGAAGATTATATCGAGAAAATGAAATGCAGCCATGCGGAAGTTGAGCTTATATCAAGTGGAAGTTCCATCAAGATTTGTCTGGTAGCTGAAGGCAAGGCTGATGTATATCCTCGTTTTGCCCCTACGATGGAATGGGATACGGCGGCTGGGCATGCTATTGCACGTGCTGCCGGAATGGAAATTTATCAGGCGGGGAAGGAAGAACCTTTGCAATATAATAAGGAGGATTTGCTGAATCCGTGGTTTATCGTAGAACCCAAGCATACTGAAATAAAATAACGACTTTATGACATTTGAGATATTGTTTGTGCTGCTGGCATTGTTGGGCATGGTGATTGCCTTGGTTCTGGATAAAATGCGTCCGGGCATGGTGCTCTTTTCTGTCGTAGTATTGTTCTTGTGTGCAGGTATCCTCACTCCTAAGGAGATGCTGGAAGGGTTCAGTAATAAGGGGATGATGACTGTTGCCATGCTGTTTTTGGTCAGTGAAGGCATCAGGCAATCGGGTGCTTTGGGGCAAGTAATCAAGAAGCTGCTTCCCCAAGGTAAGACTACGGTCTTTAAAGCGCAGTTCCGTATGTTGCCCACCATTGCTTTTATTTCAGCTTTTCTAAACAATACTCCGGTGGTTGTTATCTTTGCTCCCATTATCAAGCGTTGGGCCGAATCTGTAAAATTGCCTGCTACCAAGTTCCTTATACCCCTTTCTTATGTGACGATACTTGGCGGAATCTGCACCCTGATAGGGACGTCGACCAATCTGGTGGTGCATGGTATGATATTGGAAGCCGGATATGAAGGCTTTACTATGTTCGAGTTGGGTAAAGTGGGCATTTTCGTCGCGATTGCAGGCATCCTTTATCTGTTCGCTTTTTCCTCAAGGCTTTTGCCGGATGTTCGTACGGATGCGGTAAAGCTAGATGAGGAACCGGAGGAGCATGGAGATTTACATCGGGTGGAAGCTGTACTCGGCGCCCGTTTTCCCGGTATCAACAAGAAACTTGGTGATTTTAACTTCAAGCGGCATTATGGGGCCGAAGTGAAGGAGATTAAGCGTAGCGGTCAGAGCATTGTCGGAAATCTGGAAAATGAATATCTCCGCGAAGGGGATACGCTGGTGGTGATGGCTGATGACTCTTTTGTAAAGACCTGGGGGGAATCTTCGGTGTTCGTGTTGCTGGCCAATGGCAAGGATACGGAACCGGTGCCCGGAAAGGGAAAGCGCTGGTTTGCCTTGGCTTTGCTGATATTGATGATAGTGGGTGCAACGGTTGGTGAACTTCCGGTTGTCAAGGAAGCTTTTCCGGAAATCAAGTTGGATATGTTTTTCTTCGTTTCCATTACTACTATCATTATGGCCTGGACAAAGATATTTCCGGCCCGCAAGTATACCAAATATATATCTTGGGATATTCTGATAACGATTGCTTGTGCTTTTGCTATCAGCAAGGCGATGGTGAATTCCGGAGTGGCAGATGCTGTGGCGCGTTTCATTATAGGCATGAGCCATCATTATGGCCCCCACGTGTTGCTGGCTGCTGTGTTTATCATAACGAACTTGTTTACAGAACTGATTACGAACAATGCGGCCGCGGCACTCGCTTTCCCGTTGGCACTTTCCATCTCTTCACAGATGGGAGTCAGTCCGATGCCTTTCTTCGTTGTAATTTGTATGGCGGCTTCTGCCAGCTTCTCCACTCCTATAGGGTATCAGACTAATTTGATTGTACAAGGTATCGGTAACTATAAGTTCACGGATTTTGTACGCATCGGGTTACCTTTGAATATCATTACTTTCCTGATATCCATTTTCTTGATTCCTTTAATTTGGCCATTTTAAAAAAAGAAGAAATAATAACATATGGAAGAAAACAACCACATATATCCGATATTTGACAAAATGCTGATGCGGAAAGACAAAGAAGACTTGTTGAAGCAGCACAGCGTGATGGTTTGGTTTACCGGCTTGAGCGGCTCCGGCAAAAGTACGATAGCCATTGCCTTGGAGCGCGAACTTCATAAAAGAGGATTGCTTTGCCGTATCCTGGATGGTGACAACATCCGCAGTGGCATCAACAATAACCTCGGTTTTACGGAGGCCGACCGTGTGGAGAATATCCGGCGTATAGCCGAAGTTTCCAAACTCTTTCTTGATACGGGTGTTATAACAATCGCGGCTTTTATCAGTCCTAATAACGATATTCGTGAAATGGCGGCTGATATTATCGGACAAGACGATTTTCTGGAAGTTTATGTCAGTACCCCGCTTGAAGAGTGTGAACGCCGTGACGTGAAGGGACTTTATGCCAAGGCACGTAAGGGAGAAATCAAGAATTTTACTGGTATTTCCGCGCCTTTTGAGGAGCCGGCTCATCCGGCTCTGACGTTGGACACCTCTGTTCTCAGCCTGGAAGAATCGGTCAATAAACTGTTGGAACTCATTTTACCAAGAATTCAGAAGAAATAAGATATAATGAAAGAAGAATATAAATTGAGCCATTTGAAGGAACTCGAAGCAGAGTCCATTCATATTATCCGTGAAGTGGCAGCGGAGTTTGAAAATCCGGTGATGCTGTATAGTATCGGCAAGGATTCTTCGGTTATGGTGCGCTTGGCCGAAAAGGCGTTTGCTCCCGGCAAAGTGCCGTTCCCGTTGATGCACATCGATTCCAAGTGGAAGTTTAAGGAGATGATACAGTTCCGTGACGAGTATGCCAAGAAGTATGGTTGGAACCTGATAGTGGAAAGCAATATGGAAGCTTTCAATGCAGGTGTCGGACCTTTTACGCATGGCAGCAAGGTGCATACGGACTTGATGAAAACGCAGGCTTTGCTCCACGCATTGGATAAGTATAAGTTTGATGCGGCATTCGGTGGCGCTCGCCGCGACGAGGAGAAGTCACGCGCCAAAGAGCGTATTTTCTCTTTCCGCGACAAGTTCCATCAATGGGACCCCAAAAATCAGCGTCCTGAATTGTGGGATATTTATAACGCCCGGGTACATAAAGGAGAGAGTATCCGCGTATTTCCGTTAAGTAATTGGACGGAGCTGGACATCTGGCAATATATACGTTTGGAAAACATCCCTATTGTGCCGTTGTATTTTGCCAAGGAACGTCCTTGTGTGGAGATTGACGGAAATCTGATAATGGCGGATGACGACCGCTTGCCGGAACAGTACCGCGACCAGATAAAGATGCGTATGGTGCGTTTCCGTACGCTGGGTTGCTGGCCGTTGACCGGTGCTGTGGAAAGCGATGCCGATACCATCGAGAAGATTGTCGAGGAAATGATGACCACCACCAAGAGTGAACGGACGACCCGTGTCATTGACTTCGACCAAGACGCAAGCATGGAGCAGAAGAAGCGCGAGGGATACTTCTAAAGGAATTAAAAATTAAGAATTAAAAATTAAATCATTAAGGATGAACGATTCTACACTTGATATAAAGGCTTTTCTTGATAAGGATGAGCAGAAAGACTTGTTGCGCTTACTGACTGCCGGTTCTGTGGATGACGGAAAATCCACATTGATAGGCCGTCTGTTGTTCGACAGCAAGAAACTATATGAGGACCAGCTGGACGCACTGGAACGCGACAGCAAGCGCATGGGAAATGCCGGCGACCACATTGACTACGCCCTTTTGCTGGACGGCTTGAAGGCGGAGCGCGAACAAGGCATCACCATCGACGTGGCATACCGCTACTTCTCGACCAACAATCGTAAGTTTATCATTGCCGATACTCCGGGACACGAGCAGTACACACGCAACATGATTACCGGGGGCTCTACAGCTAACTTGGCAATTATTCTGGTGGATGCACGTATGGGTGTCATTACGCAGACGCGCCGGCATACTTTTCTGGTGTCGTTGCTTGGCATCAAGCATGTGGTGCTTGCTGTCAATAAGATGGACCTGGTGGATTTTTCCGAAGAACGTTTTAATGAGATAGTCGATGAATACCGGAAGTTTATAGCTCCATTGGGTATTCCTGACGTAAACTGCATTCCGCTGTCAGCTTTGGATGGCGACAATGTGGTGGAGAAATCGGAACGTACTCCTTGGTATGAGGGTATTTCACTTCTTGACTTTCTGGAGACGGTACATATTGACAACGACCATAATTTGAAGGATTTTCGTTTCCCGGTTCAATACGTCTTGCGCCCCAATCTCGATTTCCGTGGTTTTTGCGGTAAGGTGGCTTCGGGTATTATTCGTAAGGGAGATGAAGTGATGGCATTGCCTTCCGGTAAGAAGTCGCATATCAAGAGTATAGTTACATACGACGGCGAATTGGATTACGCCTTTCCGCCCCAGTCCGTCACCCTGACTCTGGAGGACGAAATAGATGTGTCGAGAGGGGAAATGCTGGTACATCCGGATAACCTGCCCGTCATGGACCGCAATTTTGAAACGATGCTGGTTTGGATGGATGAAGAGCCGATGGATATCAACAAATCATTCTTCATCAAACAGACCACCAATATAAGCCGCACCCGCATCGACAGCATCAAGTATAAGGTGGATGTCAATACGATGGAGCATCTTTCCATTGACAACGGAAAGTTGAGCAAGGAAACATTGCCGATGCAGCTCAATCAAATTGCGCGTGTGGTGCTGACTACTGCCAAAGAGCTTTTCTTTGACCCTTATCAGAAGAATAAGGCTACCGGTTCGTTTATCTTGATAGACCCGATAACCAACAATACCAGTGCTGTAGGTATGATTATCGATAGGGTGGAGGATAAGGACATGCACTTAGCTGAGGACCTGCCTATACTGAATTTGCCTAAGCTGGGTATAGCTCCCGAACATTACGAAGCTATAGAAAAGGCTGTGAAAGAGCTGGAACGCCAGGGCGTGGCTGTACGGATAGAGCGCAGTACTTCTTTATAAGTATTGCAGTTCTCTCTCGGTATCACCGGAAGAAAACCATAACATATTAATATAAAGATAATAATGGGATTGTTAGAATTCAATAAGCTTCCGATAAACACCCTGGTAGGTGCGGATTGGAAAACATTCAAGGATATAACGGGCGGTCGTGACATCGGTGCTGCCTACAAAGGCAAGTATCGGCTGACAAAAGCCGTCTGCCGCTTGCTGTCCACTTTGGCTCCTCTGCAGGACAGACGCTATGAAAAGCTTCTGGCAGATAAGCCCTTGGAGCATGATCCGGTATTCATTTTGGGACACTGGCGTAGCGGGACTACGTTTGTGCATAATGTTTTCTCCTGCGACAAGCATTTCGGCTACAACACGACATACCAGACTGTATTTCCACATCTTATGATGTGGGGGCAGCCTTTCTTCAAGAAGAACATGAGTTGGTTGATGCCGGACAAACGTCCCACGGACAATATGGAACTTGCCGTTGACCTTCCGCAAGAAGAGGAGTTTGCTTTGGCAAATATGATGCCCTACACCTATTATAATTTCTGGTTCCTGCCCGAATATCAGCAAGAGTATGCCGATAAATACCTGCTGTTTGATGACATCACAGAGAAAGAGCTGAAAGTATTTGAGGAGACTTTCGTCAAACTGATAAAGATTTCTCTTTGGAATACGAACGGAACCCAGTTTCTTAGTAAGAATCCGCCTCATACGGGACGTGTGAAAGAGCTTGTCAAGATGTTCCCCAATGCCAAGTTTATCTATCTGATGCGTAATCCTTATACTGTTTTCGAAAGCACACGTAGTTTCTTTACTAACACCATTCAGCCGTTGAAACTGCAGGATATCAGTCATGAGGAGCTTGAGAAGAATATTTTGTCCATTTATGCCAAACTGTATCATAAATACGAAGCGGACAAGGCATGTATTCCTGAAGGAAACTTGATAGAGGTGAAGTTTGAGGACTTCGAAGCGGATGCAATGGGAATGACTGAATATATCTACAAGGCTTTGTCCATTCCGGGCTTTGTAGAGGCGCGTGTCGATATTGAGAAGTATGTAGGTGGAAAGAAAGGATATAAGAAGAATAAATACAAGTATGATGAGCGTACAGTGCAGTTGGTCCAGGATAACTGGAATTTTGCACTGGAACAGTGGAAGTACGATTTATAATGATTGTCAATTATCAATGAGAGAAATGATTCAAAAGAAAATTCGTATGTTGGGAGTGCTGTCTGCCATGCTCTGTTGTGGAGCTGTTTCTGCGCAGCAGCACGAGGTAGAGATGATTCCTTTCGGAAATATGGATCAATGGATTGACCGCCAAATCAAGGAATCCGGTATTATCGGCGGTGCCACGAAGAATGTGTATGCCATCGGGCCTGCTGCTACTATCACTGAAAGCAAGGCGTACAAGAATATGGGAGGTTCGCCGTGGGCGACATCCAATGTGATGGCCCGGGTAGCCGGTATCACGAAAACTAATACTTCTGTTTTCCCGGAAAAGAGAGGGGATGGTTTCTGCGCCCGCATGGACACCCGTATGGAGAGTGTGAAGGTTTTTGGAATAGTGGATATCACGGTGCTGGCTGCCGGCTCTATGTTTCTGGGTGAGGTGCACGAACCTATCAAGGGAACCAAAAATCCGCAGAAAATGCTGAATTCCGGCATACCGTTTACAAAGAAACCTATCGCCATACAGTTTGATTATAAAGTAAAGATGTCCGACCGCGAGAAGCGTATCCGTGCAACGGGCTTTAGCCGTATCACAGATGTGGAAGGAAAGGACTTCCCGGAAGTGAATCTGTTTCTGCAAAAGCGTTGGGAAGATGAGAAGGGGAATATCTATGCCAAGCGCGTAGGAACGATGGTCGTAAGATATTATACTACTACCGATTGGCATAATAATGCCACTTATTCCATCATGTACGGTGATATTACCGGTGACCCTGCGTACAAGGCCCACATGATGCGTCTTCAGGTTGAAGAACGCTATGCAGTTAATAGTAAAGGAGAGAGCGTACCTATTAAGGAGGTTGCCTGGGGAACGGAAGATGATGTGCCTACTCATTTGTTGTTACAGTTTACCTCCAGCCATGGCGGTGCTTACATAGGTTCTCCCGGTAATTCGTTGTGGATTGACAATGTAAAATTGGTATATTAGAATAAAAGCAGTTAAAGTTGGATGTCATACTTTAGCTGCTTTTTTAATGGAGTCACTGAGACTTTGGGTTACTTCTTATTTCTTATTTCAGATGAATTTTGTATGTTAGCCCTCCACTGAAATATTTCATCCTCTGCATTTCCACCTGCACATGCAGATGCTTGAACAACAGATAGGTGGCTCCCAAGGCAAAGTCCTTGGAGTCATATTCCGCTATCACCCTCAGCTGCGGATGGAAGGACGGATTGTAGGTGTCACCCAGTGCAAAGCCATTCAGCTTGTACTCCTTGCGGTTGTTGTAAAGGTAGGAAAGATGGACACCAATCTCCTCTTTACCCACAACGGGTATATGCTTGGAGGCGGCAATGTAGAAACGGCTGTAATATCCGTTACCTTCCGTGGTGCCGACTTGCCCCCCTCCGGAGGAAGTGAACGGGTCGGACGTCCCCAGCACGACAGCCGGCATGTATTTCCAGAACTGCCCCTCCTTCAACACACGCAGACGGGCGGAAAAGTAACGGTCCTGGTTCGTGAATCCGCTGTACCCGTATGGCTTCAATCCTAACGCCTCCGCCTTGAAAAGTGTACACGTGTAGGCTATCTCCAGAAAGGGAAAGATAGT